>VBBR01000034.1 GCA_005881615.1 Candidatus Bathyarchaeota archaeon | reverse complement strand
TCACCGACATCAGTGACAACGTTTCCAAAGACATCAACATGCAATACATGACAGTCGAGTCTCTTTCCTAAGAGCGTCGGCGGAGATAGATCGAGTGTTTCCAATCTGGAGACTCTGGGTCCCACTTCCTTGGGTCTCCGGCCAGATGCCAATAGGCCAGCAGTGTAGGCGAATATGTCCCTCCCGTGAAACGTCGATGACACGAGCTTCCTTTGAAACGCTTCTTCTCGGATCTCATAAATCGCCTTCAGACCCAGCTTTTCGCTTGCTCTGGCCATGAGTCCATTGTCCGGTCCGACAAACGATGCCTTTTCGCATTCGATAACAATCGCCCTTCTATCGCTTCCAACTCCTGGATCGACGACGGCCACATGTATCGTGTCTTTTGGGAAAAAGGGAGCTGTCGTTTCAAGAATGAACGAGCCCATAGAAATGTTGTGTCGTTCGACATCATGGGAAACGTCCGTGATGACGGCACTGGGGCAGAGGTCGAGAATGGTTCCTTTCATCTGTGCAACGTAGCCGTCTCTTAATCCGAAGTCAGAAAGTAGAGTGACGACTCTCATCAGAGAGTTGAGACCCGGGAAGTCAGACTTAAGCGCGTCACCTGGTTCACGTATCCACTGTTACAGAGATATGATGGTCTAGGATAATCGTTCCGACGTCTCATGACCGTATCTCTGAATGATTGGGCATTCGTCATCGGAGAAATCTGCATTGTGCTTGGAGGCTATACGCTCTACATGAGACACAGGGTCGCGAAACGGAAGAAGAGACACCGAGAGTTCCTAGTAAGGGCAGAAGCCTGATTTGAACTCACGCCGCCGAAATCTCGGGCAGCACCCAGGCCTCTCCCCACTCCTTCAGAGATTGCATTATCGGTCTTGCCTGCTCTCCCTTGTCTGTCAGCGCGTACCGGACAGTGAAGGGCTGCGCGCCGAGAACCTCCCTTCTAACGATCAGTTCCTTCGTTAGATATTTCAGGACTCGAGAGAGCGTCTTGGGGTCAATATCACAGGCAACTTTGAGCAGCTCGTTGAACCTGATAGGATGTTCCAAGAGGTACCTGATTACTATCAACCGCCAACGGTTTCCTATCCTTCGGGCTGACTCGACCGACGCACAAATCGTGTAACCGTTCGTAGTGGTCTTCGCGTAATCAGCCCACTGTGCGTTTTCTTCGTTTAGCTTGCATTATGCCCTCTGGTGACCTAGGAGCCAACAACCTATATTAGCTATCATTTTGCCACCTGCCGATCGTTTCGTCCATGCCCATGATCGATGTCTACGCACCAGCAGACCTCTTTCCAACAGGAACTGATGCTCAGCTTGGCCACGAGCTAACAATGGCCGTTCTCCGCGCCGAAGGCGTGAAAACCCCTGGTCCCTTCCACCTGAACAACACCGCCGCATACATCCACCGAATGGACCCGAAGACGGTTCACACCGCCGCCACCCCCTCTGCTCGTACCGTACGCGTCCAAGTCATCACACCCCCAGCGGCGTTGACCCGCGAAGGCCAGAAACAACTGGTCAAGGAGATCACTGAGATCGTCACCAAGATCTCGGGTGACCCAAGCGAAGCTAGTCGGACTTGGGTGCTACTCACTGAGGCCGCTGAAGGTGGTTGGGGGCTTTCGGGCACAGCATTCGGCCGCGAAGAGTTCGCAGCTCTCGCCGCCAAAGCCGCCGCGGCGCGCCAGAAGTAAGAGAATGCTCAGCCCACAACTCGCTAGTTGAAAGAGAGAACTAGAGTTGGGTAATATTTTGGTAATAATTACACTGTGAGATCGCAGGCAGCTGTCGAATCCCACAAAGGAGGTGAACCGGAATGGGGAAGAACCCCAACTATCCCAGTACAACTGGCAAGCGCTCAGGAAAAGGTCGGGGGAATAATCCGAAGTAAAACCTGATTGGGTGAGAGAAACCTCACCCACCTCCTCCCTTTTGGAATCGGTATTTCTCGATCGCTGACAGCGAGAAGAAATGGCGAGATGTCCTAGAAGTTAACAGAGCCTAAAAGACTAAGACTTAAAAGAATCACGGCTTCGCTTCGCGAATTATTACCAGCAGGGTTACTTTGTGAGTGAGACTCAGAAACTTCTGATGTTGCCCGGTCCCACCAACGTTCCGCCTCGAGTGATGAGGGCAATGTTGAAGCCCCTTATCGGACATAGGGGTCCAGAATTCAAGGAACTTTTCAACAAACTTCTCGGCAAGACCAGGAAAGTCTTCGAGACCAAAGGGGACATATTCATTCTCACGTCCTCAGGTACCGGAGCCACCGAGGCTGCTCTACAGAACATAACCGATGATGGAGACAAGATTATCGTTAACGTGAACGGGTTCTTCAGCGAACGCCTAGGCGAGGCTATCAAGGCCTACGGGGGAAAGCCCGTGGTCTTGAGCTCCGAATGGAGTAAGGCCCCTCGGGTTGAAGATTTCGAGAAAATTGTCAAAGCAAACCCTGACGCCAAGGCGCTGGCAGTTGTTTACAACGAGACATCTACTGGTGTTACTGTCAGGGCTCTTGAGGAGCTTGGAGAGCTTTGCTCGGACCATGACATGCTCTTGATAGTGGATGCAATCTCGATTCTTGGCGGAGATAAGCTGCCTGTTGACGATTGGAACGTCGACATCTGTGTGACCGCTAGTCAGAAGTGTTTGATGACTCCGCCGGGGTTGGCCTTTATCTCAGTCAGCGATAAGGCCTGGACGAAGATCAAGTCGAAGAAAGTCAGTCGGTCTTACTACCTTGATCTTGTGATGTACAAGAAATACATCGAGGACGGCTACACGCCGTTTACTCCCGCTGTCAGTCTACTTTACGCGTTGAATGAGGCTTGTGATATGATTCTCGAAGAGGGATTGCAACCTCGTTATGAGAGGCATAAGATATGTGCGGAGGCGGTCTACAATGGAATGGAAGCTATGGGTCTCGGGTTGTATGCGGAGAAGGAATCTCGATCGCACACGGTTGCGGCTGTTAACAGTCCTATGGGGATGGATGAGGGAAAAGTGAGGGAACTCATAAGAACGAAGTATGGAATAGACTTCGGGGGAAGCCTCGGGAAAGCGAAGGGAAAAATGTTCAGAGTTGGAATAATGGGTAACGTCGGATCCTCGGACATCATGACGACAGTCGGCGCCATTGGATCCGCGACATCCGAACTGGGTTTCAAGGCGAAGATTGACGAAGGGTTAGAAGCGGCGAGAGAAACCCTATCAAGACTTCCCGGAAGAGTGAACTGAGAATCATGGCAGTTAAACCAGGCGACTTCCTCCTAGTCAACTACACCCTAAAAGTAAAAGAGAGCGGGGAAACAGTCGACACCACTTTCGACTCGGTGGCGAAGGATGCTCATATTCACCGAGAAGATTCTACCTTCGGTCCGAAATTCATCATTCTCGGCGAGGGATGGTTGCCGAAAGGACTCGAAGAGTCTCTCGTCGGTTTAGATCCGGGGACGAACAAGACGGTTGAGCTAACCCCCGAGAAGGGTTTCGGGGCCCGCGACCCGCAGAAAATGCGGCTTGTCCCGCTACGACGATTCCGCGACAAGGAATATCCAACTCCCGGTCAACAAGTGGAGTTCGATGGAAGACCCGCGGTTGTCCGTGCCGTAGGAGCGGGTAGAGTCCAAGTAGACTATAACCACCCACTTGCCGGTCGAACCCTGGTATACGACGTATCTATTGACAAGGTGTTAGACAATGAAAACGAGAAGATACTCAACCTAATCGCCCTGCGAATTCCTGAGGTACCGAAGGAAAAATTCGCCCTAAAAAAGCATCAGAGAGACCTCACAATCGAGGTGCCCGAGGAGGC
This sequence comes from Candidatus Bathyarchaeota archaeon, assembly GCA_005881615.1. Lineage (GTDB taxonomy): Archaea > Thermoproteota > Bathyarchaeia > 40CM-2-53-6 > 40CM-2-53-6 > 40CM-2-53-6. The sequence continues at coordinate 47,505 of VBBR01000034.1, read as the reverse complement.
CTTCTATCTAAGTGGACTACAAGTAGCGAAGAAAGCCGTCACATCGGACCTGCAAAAATTCTTCCCCGACATAGGTACCGTCGCCTTCCAAGAAGTCTTCAAGAGATCCGAACCAAAACCAGAATTGCCCGCTAGCACCGCGAAAGTGACAGAGGTTTCTCCAGAGAAGGAAGAGGACGAAGAAGCGGCGCCTGCCACAACTCCTAAGAAACCGAAATCTCCCGCAAAGAAGAAAGAAGCAGCGCCAAGAAAGGCTTCAACGAGTACTTCTCGCAAGCGTGCGAAGATGGGATCCGAAAACCAACGATAGTGAACTTCAGTCTAGAGAGTCACACCCATCGGTTTCGAAGCCTGGTTCTTGGTTAATCAAAACCACCAACAACCGTGCCAAACCAAACGCTGATCTGATTTCCCTGATAGAAATTTCCTCTTTGCCCTCTTCCCGCGAGGTCTTCTCTTCTCTTCTCTTCTCTTCTCTTGTGCTTGATGACCTCGACGTTTTTCGTGCAATTCACGAATTCTGCTTCTCCCGACCTGAATCCTGCTTGGGCTGGAGTAAATTGTCAATGGTTCTGTCTAGAGTCGATTCTTCGCAAGCTAAATCTGACCGTCTGATGTCAACGTGTCTGTGGCCTGTCTGGGTTGGTGGAAGGATTCTTCGTGATGACCGACAAAATAGTTGATCAGCGTTCGCAAGAATGAATCAAGTGATTGATAGTTTACGACGAAAATATTCAGATGACTCAACCGGTGTAAACCTGTCGGCTCTGGAAGATCGGAGTCTATCTGCAGGTACCGGTTCAGTGGAAAACTGTAGATTAGATATGGTACAACACGAGACTTGGCGTTCGCTGCCCCTCCTATCCCGGAACCTGTGGCGTCGAACTCTACAAGGTGAAGGTTCGCCGCCGTCACAACTAGAGGTATGTGAATGGAATTGGCAGCCAAGACAGAGTAGAGGGCATCCTCCCTCACAAGGTCCTCGTCAGAACGACGGTTCTCGGCAATTACTGACTTTACAGAGAACGCGGCCTCTCTGCGCGCATCGTACACCGCGTCCCTTCCCTGCCGTCCAAACTCAATCGTGGTAGGATCGGTCGAGTCATCCCTCAACTCCCGTCCTATCGTACAGACGGGAACATCTGGACCGGGCCACTTCGAAAGCTGAATCTCGCCGAAATCAGAAACAACAAACGGCTCCGATTCTAACCGGCTCACTTGATTAAACCGAACAATGCTCTTGCCCATCTCAGGGAGAAAGAACCAGTCTTCCGAGGATCTTCGCTTGGACTGGGTATGAAGAACCAGCTCATAATCAGTTTCTCGATGGTGACGTCGAGCCAATACATCCACCGAGCTCTCGTAAACGTAGGTCTGCGGCCCCAATGTGTAGCCTAGTGTGATAGGATACTCTTCCTCGACATGGAACCCTGCATGCTTGATCACAGTTGCAGAGTATCTCCGCAGGAAATATCCGTAGGCGCCCACCCTACTAACTAGGTTTTTTTCATCCCGAGAAACGTTGGAAGCATTTGCGACATTGATTGTTTCGGCGCTGGAACTTGGGCTCAAGTCAAGACGACTGATGAATATTGGTCAACTTAGAGGTTACGGCTCGTATCGACTCTACTTTCACAAGTGGACCTACGTGCCTTTCGAAGCTTCGGAAAGAACGCGATGGCACTTCTTACCTTCGAATGATCAGGAAAAATACGCCTTCTCGATCCACTCACGGCTTTGCTTGTCTGAGAGGATGGTAGACGAGTTTCACTACTCCGGACTTGAACTGCCTTACGTCTATCAGGCTCAGCGGGTACCTTTCGTTCAGGTCCTTGAACTCGGGTCTCCCCTTCCCCAAGACGACCGAGTAGACAATCAGCTGGTACTCGTCTATGAGGCCAGCTTTCATCAACGCGGACACGAGTGTAGCGCTCCCATAGATCACCATGTCCTTCCCGGTTTCCTGTTTCATTTTGCTGACCGCAACGGCAGCCTCCTCCTTGACCAGCCTCGCTGTTCCCCAGTCGCCCCAGGCGACTTGTTTCAGAGACCTCGAGAACACGAACTTGGGCAGGTTGTTGATTCTTTCAGTGATGACCGGGTCGTCATTCTTGGCCGTGGGCCAGTAGCTGGAGAATTCTTCGTAGGTCAGGCGTCCCAGCAGAATGGCGTCGACACTGCTTATGACGTTGCGTGCGTATTCCCCGAACTCTGTTCCTTTTACGAACCCGGCGTACACGAACCAGTCCAGTTCCCCGTTCGGCCCGGACACGAAACCGTCCAGAGACATGACGTTGGAGACAATTACCCTTCGCATGGTCGGGCTGTCCCATGCAGGACAAAATCAGCTTTTCGGCGAAATCTTGATAGGGTTACGCCCCCCGCCCGCGTGCGATGAAACCGGCAGGATTGGACTGGCTCCTTGAGCGAGAGGATCCTCCTATTCGACTATTTGCTCTTCAAGATATCCTTGGACGGAATCCGAACAGCAAGGAAGTGCTCGAGACAAGAGAACAGATCAGAAAATATTCTCCAGTACGAAAGGTACTGGCGGCTCGGACAGAGGACGGATACTGGCCACCGAAGGAGACGTGCTATTCTCCCAAGTGGACATCGACGGTCTGGCCGTTGATGCTTCTCGGCGAGATGGGGTTCATCCCGGACGACGGCGTTAAGCGCGCCTGTGAGACATTTCTAGACCTCCACCAGCTGGAAAACGGGGCCTTCACATGTCCTAGCCCTCTGGACGTGAAGCGCTGGGTTGGCCGCCACCCTGGGAAAAAGGGGAAACGCTGGGAGGAGCCTTGCCTCACTGGGAACATGATCCGGACCCTGCTCGTGTTCGGGTATGGAGAGGACAAGAGGGTAAAGAAGGCGATCGATTGGATGCCCGAGCACCAGCTTGACGACGGTGGCTGGAACTGCAACTATCCCGAGAAGAAAGTGAAGCACAGCAGCTTCATGTCAACAATCGAACCACTCTGGGCCTACGCGGAGATTCCACGTACAAAGTGGACGCGTAAGATGAAACGGTCCGCCGAGCGGGGAGCAGAGTTCTTGCTGATGCACCGAGTCTACAAGAGTGACCATCATCATTGGAAGCACAGCTTGCCATTCGCTACGACGTTCCACTTTCCAATGTACTACTATTACGATGCCCTACACGGTCTGAGAGTCCTCGCAAAATTGGGATACGGAGACGATGAGCGTGTTAGGGACGCGGTCCACCTGATCCTATCCAAGCGTTCTCCAGACGGGAAGTGGTTGTTGGAGGGAGACTGGTCTCGCGAGCCGGAGGCGCAGGAGAACAAGAGGAAGGCGCTGGTGGATGTTGAAGAGCTCTGGAAGCCAAGCAAGTGGATCACCCTGAACTGTTTCAGAGCCCTCTCCGCAACCGGAGACCTATCTATTTCGAGAAGGTAGTCAGTCCAACCCGACCGCTCGAGTGCGATATTCTACTGGGCAGCTCCGTGACCCGACGACTAATTCGCGTTACTTTGTTTGATTCACACGAGCATCGTCGTATTGATACAGAATGACGGGAGGTCAAACGCTAAGCGACAGTGCGCACCTGCTCGGTGATACAAGTCTTTTCTGATTACGACTGAGAGCACCGCGAATTGAGATTTGACGGACGACAAGCTGCCCACAAAAAAAATTTGCTTTGATCGCGTCGTTTCCTAGTCTACTTCGGGTTCCCTGCCCTAAGCCAGTCGGCATAGTGTTGAATGGCCGACTGAGTGTCGAACTTGGGTGAGAATCCAGTGTCCGCCTCTAACCGTTTGGTCTCCGCGATAGGTAGCGGTGGGAATGGGAAGTGTCCTGGGGGAAGGTCTACTTTGAAGTTCGGAACCACTCTCTTGACCGCTTCCACCAGTTCGATATTCGAAGTGAACTTCCCTGAGGCTATGTTGTAGACTTCGTACTGGAGTTTCTCTGCGGTCTGGAGCAGTGCAATGGCGCGGGCCATGTCCTTGATGTAGAGCGAATCGCCTTCATCATCTGCGTGACCGAAAAATACGTCCTTGAGGTTCGGGGGTTTTCCGCTCACTGCAGCGTGAACTAGCCGTGGGGCGAGGCCGAGCTGTCCACCGTCAAATGGGCCGAACATTCCCATTAGTCGTACGCAGATGGTGTTGATGCCGGTCTTCTTTGCGAACTGGTCCGCGGCCACCTCGACGATCTTCTGGTATGCTAGAATTGGGAACATGCTTGGGAGGGAGATTGGAGCGTCCTCGTTTGCTGTTCCCTGGAGTCCGAGGTACATTCCACCCGTGCTGGAAAATGTCACACGCTTGACCTTCCACTCCTGAGCCACCTGGAAGGTGGCGTTGAGCATGTCGAAATATCCCCGGAGACCGCGTAACGGGCCTTCTCCTGAGGCGAAACCTCCTGCGACGTTGACGATGCCATCGATCTTGTGTTTCTCGCCGATCCTTCGTAAATCTGCAATAGAGGTTGAGTCGGCGGGTTCAACGAACGTGTGGCGATGATCAATGTGCTTCTTCAGAAACCCTGGGACCTCTGAGTTCTCGTGCCTGGTAACCACGCAGTCCTGGCCCTGATCAACCAAGGCTTCTGTGGTGTTCGACCCTATGAAGCCGTTCAGGCCGCCAACGACAAGAATCATCGCTATGCCATCCTCCTAGAGGAAGGATACGAAGCAGACCGGGAGGGCTTGTCGTTATTATCCATGGTGATGACTATTTTTCCTCGGGTACGTCCTTCTTCAAAGTACCGGACCGCCTCAGCAGTCTCGCCTAACGAGTAGCGCCGATCGATTACCGGCACCATCTTTCCTGCTTCCATAAGCTCCTTCAATGTTACGAGGTCTTCCTGGTTTGATTTTGCTACGAAGAAGGTGAATTTCTTGTCTCCTCTTGACAATCGTGCTCGAATAATGAAGGGGAGTAGGCGCCTGATGATCTTATCCTTCATTCCGACAAGGACGAAGACGCTGGTGGGATTCATTATTCGTTTGTAGTCAGAGATTGAATGACTCGCGCCAATGTCAACGATCAAGTCGTACCTTTGCCCGTTCTTGGTGTAATCTTCCTTGGTATAGTCAATGACATGGTCTGCGCCGAGAGAACGGACCATGCCCAGATTTCCCGTATTGGTGACGGCGGTGACTTCGGCTCCGAAAGACTTGGCGATCTGTACCGCGAATGTCCCTACTCCACCACCCGCGCCGTTAACCAGGACCTTCTGTCCGGGCTTGATGTGTCCATGGTTTCGGAGAGCCTGTAATGCTGTGAATCCAGCGATAGGGACCGCGGCGGATTCCTCAAAAGAGCGATTTTCGGGCTTCAGAGCTATTCTGTTTTCTTTGGCAGTCCCGTACTCCGCATAACCAGCCATGCACACGCCATATACCTCATCTCCTGGCTTGAACTGAGTCACATTACTGCTAACAGCTTCCACCCTTCCAGCGATATCGGTCCCAACTCCTGGCTCCTTTGGCCGGCGTACTCCAGTGTTCAACCGGAATAGGGGTAGGACAAGTCGTAGGATGAAGGGTGGTCCTCTTATGTCATGCTTGTCAGCTGCATTAACCGAGGACGCATAGATCTTTACCAGTACTCCGCGAACATCGTCTGGAACAGGTTTCTCCAACTCCTTAACCTGGAGAACATCGGGTGATCCGAAACCGTCGCGGACAATCGCTTTCATTCGTCCACTCTCAATTTCCTTTGATTCAGTGACCCTTGCAGGTTCCTCAATCATATTTGGCGAGAACCTCCTCTGTGGTGTTGAGCATCTCGCCAATGTCGATCGGGGATCCTTCCATCACATCTTTCACCTGTTTCTTCGCGGTCTCAGTAAGTAGAGATCGTAGATCATTTGCCAGTACCTTTGATTCGGTTCTGCTGGTCTTGCTCTCAGTTCTCAGTAGGACAGTGTCCCCTGAGACCTTCAACGTGAACCTTCGAACATCAAGTGTAATCTTGTCCTGCATGACCTGGAGCGAGTGGAGAGGAGATGCCGTCTTCACCTCTGTCGGAGTGTAGGAGAAACTGTCAGAGCCAGCTGAGAGCTCCATCGATCCCTCCCCGAGCGAGAGGACGCTTCCGTTCCATTTCGCCGTAGCTCGCTGACCGTTCGTGGTAACGTAGGCGGTCCCAACTCCCTTCGCCAACCATCTCTCTTGCGGATGATGCTCGCCGTCCCCGTCCCAGTCGAAGACCAGTGGACCAATCCTCCATCGGTCACCCATGCAGCCGTCGCGGAGCCGTATCCGGCCAACATCCACATCGTCAGCCCGCGAACTTGCATCTCCAGCAAGCTGGCTCGGCGACTTTCCAGTCATCTTCACGACATCTTCGCTGGATACCTTTCTTCCTTGGAATGGCACTCCTACTGTGGTGACTGGGCCTGGGAGCGATGCGCTAACCATTCCCATCGGGGTCTTGAACGATCCTGAGACCTCACCCAACAGCACGCAGCCCACGGTCCGTCCCTCGCGCCTGATCGGCATACCCAGAGTGTCCTGTTTCACCGTCAGCTTGGTTCCTTCCATTGTCGGCCCTTTGCCTTCGGCGACGATGAAGGGGGTTGCCGTCCATTTGCGCGTCAGACCGAGCTTTTGCACCGCGTACGCTCCAAGACCAGTGGTGATCGCTGCGACCGCAAGATAGGGGACCCGGCCAGAGATGACGTTTGGATAAACGTCGGATTGCAAGGACGCCACCCAGCCGAGGATCCAGATCGACAATAAGATCCCGACAAACGCATACGTGAGCGTCCAGAGGAAGCTCGAAACAGCCCTCCCTGCACCCGCGTTAGTCTCCGTGCGGAAGACCCGGCCGAGAAGGAACAGCCCGATCCCGGCGAGGAGTATGGAAACGGAGTACGGTTGTAGTCCGAGCGGCCCCCTGATCAGCCAGACCAGTGCGAGAATCGCCGACATCCCACCCAGTGTGGTTGCGGTTCGCCGCGTCGCCAGCGCGATCCTAGAATCGCGTCCTATCTCAATCAATTTGTTCTCCTCCAAGTGCCTCACTCATCAATGCTAAAGTCCTGGTGAGTATTCTGCCTCTCTTGGTGAGCTCGTATCCTCCCTCGTCGCTGTGGGAAACCAAGCCCATATTCAGGAGACTCTTCAAGTGATTGTTGACCGAGGCGGCCTCAAGGCTTGTGGCCGTCTTGAAGTCCGAGAAAGTCTTCTTAGTAGAATAGAGCATTTTGACCATCTTGATTCTGTCAGTGTTAGCCAATGATTTCAACAGGTCGGCTGCAGTGGTCTCCGGCATGCCTTCAACAAGTTCGTCGACGGCAATTTCTCCCCGTGTCGCTAGACTTGACTTCACGTTCTCGCGGATCTGTCTGACGAGGTCTTTGACTACGACAAAGGATGGCTCGGATTGTGCCATGTCGTCCTTGTGGAGATCAACCCTGATTGAGCCATTTCCCGAGCTCTCAAGGGCTTTGGACACCTGGTGGCGTATCTCATCCTTGAGAGACTTGATTTCTTCCCGAAGTTCGTCTCGTAAGTCGTCTTTTTCGCTTGTCAAGTAAACGTCTCTATACTACGCGAAGCGTAGAAGTATATATAATTTTACTTCATGAGAGGATTAGGTAAAAGATGGTTTCCTTGTTCTGCGCCAGCTGGTCAGAGTTCCAGTCCCGTTCCTGCATTAGCAACTCGCACAGCGAGTTGTTCGGTCCTACTTGTGGGCGAAGTAGACAGTTAGTGGCTCTTCTTTGGAGTCGATTCTTCCGAAGCCGAATCTAACCATCTGGATAATACTCCCCACCTGCTCGCCGAGCAGGTTGGTCTCGCCAAACCCCTTCGTCCGTGTCGCATTCGGCATGACCACTTCACACAGAATGTGTTGGTCGTCAGGAAGCCATTGCATCAGAGGTGCTTTGAGCTCTCTAGCCTTTGCGTATTCTTGACTGTGAAAAGTTGCTTTGACCAAATCAGGAGTTGTTGAGTGAACCTCTACGTTGAACAGTTCCATAAGCCGCACAACTTTCGATTTCTCGAACGCCTGAAGGTCCGTTCCAGATAACCAGATGCGTGCAACACCGTCGCGCGGTACCACTTTCAACGTCCGGTTTCCAAGCGATGGGAGTTCGGGGTGGAGAGGAAGATGGGCCTCAAACGATTGGGAGACATGGTCCACGTCCATGGGAGCAGGATTAGGAATGAAATTGTATCTGTGAGCAAGCTTGTCGATTTCCTTGCGATTCGTGGCGTTGATATTGTCCCAGCTCAACGTCGCGTCCACCGGGCGAGCGCCCATCTCATGCACGATCTTTCGCAGCGCCTCAGGCGAGTATCCCCTCCTCCTAAGCGACGCTATCGTCGGAATCCGTGGATCATCGAATCCCTCAACCAATCCCTCTTCTAGCTCTTTCACCATCTCTGACTTGCTAAGCTTGAACCCGATCATTTTCAACCGTCCATATTCTATCGCTTCAGGATACGACCAGCCCATGTGATTGTAGAGGTAAGTCTGTCTGACCGCATTCGTCAAATGCTCCTTTCCCCGGATGATATGAGTAACTCCCATCAGATGATCATCTACTGCAGCGGAAAAGTTGTACAGCGGCCACACCCGATACTTGGACCCGACCCGAGGATGAGGATATTTTTCAGGATCTATTATTCGGAAAGCTGGCCAATCTCTAACCGCCGGATTCGGATGAGTCGTCTCCGTCTTGACCCGAACCACCGCCTCTCCTTCTTTCAGCCCTCCACTCAGCATATTGTGCCACAATTCTAGATTTTCAGTGGGACTCTTGGACCTGTGTGGACAAGCCCGGCCTGACTCGATTATCCTCTTGAACTGGTCAGGTTCACACGTGCAGACAAACGCAAATCCCTGCCTCAACGCTTTCTCCGCATACTCGTAATAGATCGGGACTCGATCGCTCATGATGTACTCCTCGTCCCACTGACAACCCAGCCACTTCACCTCCTTCTCGATCTGGCCATAATACTCGAGAACAGACTTCTTCAGCCTTGGGTCCGTGTCTTCGAAACGAAGAATGAATTTGCCCTTGTACATCCTCGCATAGTCATGAGAGAGAAACACAGCGCGAAGAGACCCAATATGCAGTACAAAGTCCGGGTTTGGCGCGAACCGGGTTACGATCTCGGAATACTTGTCCGCGTTGGGCAGAGCAGCCAGAATCTTGGCGTCTAACGGTCCCGCACTGGGGACCTTCTGCGATGACATTAGAGTATCTAGTTCCGCAGACTCAAACGGATTGAGTGGTTAGAAAAGGTGCTTGTCGATTATCTCGGCAGGTCCACCGGGATCCGAGACCAAAAGGTTGTCCGTAACCTTGCTGAGGCTTCTTCGAACCGACTGGGCAGCGTCTCGAGTAGTGTTGACGAATACCGATGGACCGGTATCAAGAGAAAACCAGACTGGAACGTCCTCTTCGGTTCGGAGCCTTCTCACCTCTCGGATTATCTCGATGGAGAGCGGACTGTAAAGAATCAGCCCCTCCTTACCAGTCATGGTAACCGCATGCAGGTTGAGAGTATCCTCTTCAGACAGCCTTCCAATAGACTCGACATCCTTTCGTGAAATCGCCCGTTTCATTCGTGGAAGGATATTTCTAAGGTAAACCAGCCGTGGCTTGAAAAATGGAGACTTGACAGCGTCAGCGTGAGCTCTATCCGTTTTGATCTCGGACTCTATTGGAACAATAATTGTTCTCATCTTGATCGAACTGGCAGATGCAAGCTCCTCGGCATAGGACCGACCGTTTCTGTTTGCGTACCAAATCGAGAATGCCCCGGCCAAGCTCCGCGAGGCAGAACCTGCGCCCAATCTAACAACCTCGGATAGCTCGGGCGTCTTGATGCCCAGCTCCAACGCTCTTGCGGTTGCAAGTCCTAATGCAGCGAACCCTGAGGCCGAGAAGCCCAATCCTTTACCCTTGACATCGGGATTTCTGGATTCGATTCTTGCTTTCAGTGACCTCAGATGAGACATGTGTCGGAGATGGTTGACAACCGCTAACACTCTATCCTGTTCTTTTCGCGATGGCAATTTTCCGTTTATTCCGATACGATCAACCGCGAACTCTCGGTTGAACGCCACTGTTGTGATGGTCGGGAGTGCTTTCATGCAGACGGATATGCTGTCGTGGAATGGTAGGCGCAGTTTCTCGTTTCGGAGACCGTGGTATTTCACGAGCCCTTGAATTGCGTAGGCTCGAGCGGAGGCCTTCAATGTCCCTATCCGATAACGCCTGTTGTCCGAGCGACTTTCTCAGCAGCGGCCTCGGCCACTCCCGTCTCACCCAGAATCGTGTACCGTTCGGGACGAAGACTGTGAGCCATGGTCAGTGCCTTTACCACTTGTTCGGGTGAGACGTTAAGCTCCTTAGCGGTTGAAGGTGCGCCTATCTCTTGGAGAAAGCTTCGAATTGCTTCCCAGTTGGACCCTTGGAGATACGCGCACAAGACTGCGCCAACACCAGTTCTCTCACCATGCAAACTTGTTTCAGCAGCCACGAGGTCAAGGGCATGACTGAACAAGTGTTCCGACCCACTGCAGGGCCTGGAGCTTCCCGCAATGCTCATAGCCACTCCGCAGCTTATGAGCGCCTCTACTACCGTTCTGACCCCTTCGATGTTCCGCTTGAGGATCTCCTTAGCATTCTTCGTAACAAGTTCCGCACTCATCAGTGCGAGATCGGCCGCGTAGTCTCCGTAGTATTCGTTCTTCAGTTTGTGGGCGAGCTGCCAGTCCTTAACAGCCGTAAACTTGGCAACGATGTCCGCACAACCAGCGGCCAACAGATTGTAGGGAGAACCGGCTATGACATCGATATCCGTAAGGATTGCCACCGGTGCTTGTGCTCTAATCGAATAAGGCCTTGAACCGCCCTTGATCGAAGCATAGGGGCTTGCGATTCCGTCGTGGCTTGCAGCTGTTGGAATGCTCATGAAGGGAACAGAGGCTTTGGCTGATGCGAGTTTGGCTACGTCGATATCCTTGCCGCCGCCGACACCTAGGGCAATGGAGGCCTTTGAGCGCTTGATCGCTCCTATCACATGGTCTACGACTGCCTCTGTCGATTCTCGGACGATAACATGGTCAACCTTCAAACCCGCCTTCACAACTGACTTGGCAACGGGCTCGCCTGCGAGAGGGTAGGTTATCGGTCCCGAAACTACGAGAGCCATACCACTGTAACCAAGCCGTGCGCAAACCTCTCCTGTCCGGCCGAGCACATTCTTGCCTACTATGACTTCGCGTGGAAGTTGCATGTAGTGTAGGGATTCATCTGCTTCCATGGCTTTCACGGGAAGAATAGGATGAGTAGAGTTACGAGAAGAGTCAGGGCTTCAAGTCTGTAGAATTGACGTCCAATTCGCCTTGCGATGCGAGCTACGAAACTCGTTATGGTTTGGAATGTCTCCGATCCGAGCACTCGCACTTCAATCGAGGATTTCGAGAAGCCTGCGGTCGCATCTTCCATCGTCGCCATAGCCTGCTGAACTGTTTCTCTCACCTTACGGGTCAAAAGCCCAATATCAAGATGGGCTCCAACAGGGTAGTATCCAAGGGTCGATCTGACTAGTCCTGTCACCAGATGCGTATCAGTTGTCATCACTTCGCCATCTGACACTCCAATCGTTTCAAGGTCTTTCAGTAAGGCCTCTCTCACTCCCGTAAGCATGTTATTCCCGTCGATAGTCAGATACGCGACAATCTGATCCCCGCTCTTGACAACTAAGGACGAAAGTCCACCTGGGCCAATGCCATCTTCAAGTCGAAACTCTTCTAGCGGGTCCGCTGCGGACCCTGCTCTAAACGGTGATCTTCGGGCGAGAGCCAGCTGGTCCAGCACTTTGACTGACGCCTCAACGAGCTTTCGTGCCTGTTCCGGGGTTATTGAGGTTTGATTTGAAAGACTATTGTGAGCGTCCGCGACAATAGCGCTCAGACCTCGTTTTTGCGCTTCCTCCTCGATGTCGTGGGCAACCTCACTGGGCAAATCTTCCATTTCCGTGGGAGCGAGCGTCAAGGTGAGAAATGCGATATTGCCGAAGACCTGGCCAGATGCTTTGGCCTCGTCTACCGAGGATCTGACCATCGCACTAGAGTCGTGAACCGGGGTTTCGACAGGGTATTCTGCTACAATCTTCTCTATGACCCTCTGCACATCTTTTTGCGAAACGATGTTCAACTGATGGTTTGAGATCCCATGTGGGACCTGAACAACTCCTCCTTTAGATCGTTCAAGGGAGGCTTTCAGCCGAGAAGGGAGACCTGCACTTCCAAGATCGCGATAAGGTCCTGGATGGAAGTTCGATACCACGATAGATCCGACCGCTCCTTTCGTGCCAGAGAAGCCAAGAATCGAACCTTCGATCATTCCTTGGGTCCCCAGCGTGCCGAGTCGGTTTTCTAGCGGTTCCGCGTCGGACCTTAGCCAGTGTTGAAGGAACACCCTGAAGAGGATCAGCGGAGAATCCCGAACTTCCGGAGTGCCTGAACGCTCAACGTCTCGTATGATTCTTGATACGCCGCCTGCTGAGAGAACGATGCCTGCTACGATTGCGGCGGTTCCGCGGATGAAAAGCGCACTCGCAGCGTTTGCCAAATCAGCAGCAGGCCATATGATCGAAAAGCAGATGATCGAGAGAACAGGAGGCAATGCGGATGCTAAGAATTTCTTCCAAGGTGGCGTCGATGAGATGGAGGCAATTGTGAGAAAACGGATTGGCAAAGAGAATGCTAGTACTGTAAAGAACCCATCAGCCCATAATGTGGTATTCGAAACAACTGTTCCGGCGATCGCACCGAGCGGCAACGCCGCCATGAGTAAGAACCATGATAGAATCTCCAGTCCGATGAGCCGTCGAAAGTTCAGAACCTTGTCCCCATGAAGAAGCGTTGCTGAGTTCAGGGCTTCTCCGACAACTGTCGGAATCACAACTACAGTCAAAGGGAAGAGCAGCGCCGCTTGAAGACCGACGCCCGCTACGGGAAGTGCAAGAATCGATGCAAGCACTGTCAAAGTTAGGAAGACTGAGAGAACTTCAGGTGTCGATGGAAAGCCTACTCTTCGGATGAAATTGAAGGCGCCAACTGTTCCACCTACTCCCCCGGTAGCCTCTTGAGCCACGACGCATCCACTAAGCGCGTCTCATGGCTGATACGATATTCTTCACTGGACCTGGTCCTTGTTGCTCAAGAAGGGTCCCCGTCACAATAGCCGATGCTCCCGCCTTTGCCAATGCGCGCGCTTGGTCCGGTGTTCGAATGCCCCCTCCCACAATTATTGGGATGTCCAAGTCGGAAGAAACCCTGTGAACCATGCTCGCTTCTACCGGGTGTTCTGCCCCGCTCCCCGCTTCAAGGTAGACAAATCGCATCCCCAAATATTGGGCGGCAAGGGCATATGCAGCTGCCAATTCTGGTTTAGAATACGGGATTCTGTTCGCTCTTCCGACGGCGCTCACAGCAGTCTTCGAATCTCCCACCACCAAGTATCCCAAGGGAATCGGTTCAAGCTTGAACCGCTTGACCGACGGAGCCCCTTTCGCCTGGGCACGAATCAGAAATCGAGGAGTAGAAGAATTGAGTAGAGACATGAAGAATATTGCATCGGCGAAACGACTTACCCCTGCGGGACCGTTCGGAAAAAGAATGACCGGCAGATTAGTTAGCTCCTTGATTTTCTTCACAGTTCCGTCGAGTTGGTCAACTGATCTGACGGTGGAGCCTCCCACCATTATTGCAGCTGTCCCCCAACTCTGAAGGTCTTCTAGTGATCTTGATAGGCGGCCGGTAAACTTCTCGGGGTCAATGAGTGATAGGTGAATGCAGCCTTGTTCTTTGATCGCGGAAAGTAAGGAAGATTCTACCGGTCCCATTTGGCCTACTATCCTGTCAACAACTGGTAGGCGACCTTCATCGCAAGAAGCGGGTGTCGTGCCATCAGCCCTACCGCTTTCGTTGGACTGAAACCGTTTGCCATCTCGACCAGATCTTGGCCCTCCAATAGGCCCGTTATGACGTTGAGCTCAGAATCCGAGAATCTCTCGAAGGAGTCCAGGGCTCTCAGACTATTGGAGATGCGCTGGCCCCATAACTTGTCGAATCTATCACGGTAGCGTTTCAGATTCTCAGCTGACGTATTCCCGCTGAGGGCCGAGATGGCCGCTTCTTCACCAGCAATCTTTCCGGCTACTAGCCCGGTGTGAATCCCCGCTCCCGTAAGCGGTATGACTTGGCCTGCTGCGTCACCGCAAAGCATCATGTTGTCAGCAACATAACTCTCGACCTCCCCTCCGACGGGCACCGGGGCAGCAAGAGTCCGCTCTATCTTGGCAGATCCGAACGCCTTGGGGTGTTTGTCGATGAACTTGTCTAGAAGCATTTTCGCGCCAGCTCCCTTCACGCCTATGCCAACGTTCGCTTCGCCTTTTCCTTTAGGAAACACCCAGATGTACCCGGCAGGTGCCTTTTCGTGCCCGACGTAGATTTCCAGTTTTGACTCGTCCTCGACCTCGCAATTGGTCATCGAGTATTGCAAAGCCGTAATAGCCTCGTAGTTCTTCCGCGGAAAGAACCGCCTAGCCAGTATTGACCCCGTCCCATCGCATCCTATGACGATTCTTGCTTTTACCGAACTGGGGTCTCCTTCCGTCTTGCCGCGGATCTCGATCAATCCATCTTGACGCTCGATGTCCTCTACTGAGGTCGAGTATCTTGCTACTGCGCCTGCTTTTTCAGCACGATCGGCAAGGATTCTGAGAAATGCTGGCTTGTCAAGGATATAGCCCTCGCCTCCGACATTCACTCTCTTCGCTTCATCTGGAGCATAGAGGAAAGCCCCGGAGATTTCGTTGGCTACAAACTCAGGCGACGGCTTAACCTCTGCATCGGTAAGAACGTCTGCCAATACTCCCTCGGCGCAAACCTTCTTTCCGGGAGAACCTTCTCGCTCTATCAGTACAGTTCTCGCGTGTGACTCTGCCGATTTCCACGCGGCCATCACTCCTGCGGGACCAGCACCGATAACGGCTACATCATACGTTTCCAAAAGTCAACTTTTTCCTACTATGGTGATTCAGGTCTTGTCTACTGTTGGGTCTATCGGTTGTTGGACAACAAGGCGGGCTCCAATTTCTATAGGTTTCCTTACTGGGTTGCCCATTGGAGCCTTCACATCCATATCGACTGTCTTCGTTGTCCGATTTTGCCTTTCCGTCTCCACGTCCACGCGGTGAAGGAACCACAGCGAGTACATAGACAAGCCGAAAGCTGTGGTCACGATCTTTGTCGCGAAAACAAGATTGAGCGGACTTCGAAGATCGAAAATGCTTGCCACCTGGTCAGGGTTGCAGGGGAACGGCCTGCAATTAGTCGTTAAGACTTCGAGAGCCAACCAGACCATGAAGTTGTAGAAAATCTCGTAGAATGAGGCGAAGGCAACGAGCGCCGTGACGAGGAACAGCATGTTTCTAGCCCTCGGGGAGAACTTGAGAAAATGTTCTTTGTTTGATTCGAGGCCTGCAGCCCAGTATACGAAACTAAAGTATGCGAACCAAGTTATGGGTTTGGCGTAAAAATAGGGAAAGATCGAGGGATCGGGCCATTCAGACTGGACAAACTGTATCCCCACCTGGGGATTCGTGGTGGCTTGCAGCCCATAGAATACTATGAAAGCCATCGCCGACAACCCCGCCGACCACGATATGACGGACCAGGGTCGTCGCTCGATGAAAGACCGGAGTTCAGCAAAACGCGGACTGGCTGGCTTCCCGTCAGTCATAGGAAACTCGTTCCCTTGACGGACCATTGAGCCTTTAGGCTTTTGTAGAAATAAGAAATAGGGGATTTGGGAGAAACATGGTTTCTCCCTAACTCCAAGGGCGTCTTATTGGACGACTTCGCCTGAAGCGAAGCGGTTCGAGACCCGTGTGATCTTTATCTTCAGATGATCTCCGGGTTTCGTGTTCGGTACGAAGACAACAAGTCCTTCAACGCGCGCGATTCCCTCACCGCGGCGACTGATCTCCTTGATGTCGACGTCGTATTCTTTGCCTTCCTCGACCGGTTTCGGTCCGAATCTGTTCGCACCGCCACCGCCGCCATAGCCTCTCCTTTCATAACCCATAGCATTTTCCACCTCCGTTCTTCGTTTCTTCCGTTCGGTTGCTACGGGAGAAATCAGCAGTCGTCGTTTCGTAACGGCTACCGGACGTTCTCCGGCCAGTCAACCTGACAGCTAGAAACCGGACGTTTCAGAATATAAACATGCTTTCGTTGTGGCGCGGCAAGAAACGTAATTCTCTCCTAAAACCTAGTTTGTATACCCCATGCAATAATTCGACTCCTCATGCACGGTGCTGTCCAAATACTTCCCCTAACCGGGCTTCCATTAATCCGACCAGGCGACGACTTGCCTCGATTGATGGTTGAAGCTGCCCGCAAGCTCGGATGGGGAATCCGAGAAAAAGACGTGCTTGTCGTTGGTCAGAAGGCCGTTTCAAAGGCCGAGGGAAGGCTCGTAGATATTACCTCTGTTCGTCCTTCGAAAAGGGCCATGGTCATTGCGCGGAAGACCGGGCGGAAATCGGGGTTCGTTCAGATAGTCCTCAATGATTCAAAGAAGGTTGTTAGAGCTGACAAGATGGCCTTGATAGTCACAACAAGACATGGCTGGACTTGTCTCAACGCGGGCGTGGACAAGTCGAATGTGAAAGGGGACCAGAATTATGCACTACTTCCCACAAACCCAGATGTTTCAGCGAGGAAGATCAGAAACAGGATAAGACGCCTCACCGGCAAGGAAATTGGCGTCATTATAACAGATACTCACAGTCGGCCGTTCAGATTGGGGCAGGTTGAGGAAACGATTGGAATCGCTGGGCTCAAGCCTCATGCTGACTATAGGGGCCAAAGAGACCTGTTCGGGTATCAATTGCGTTTTAAGAACGTGGCATTGGCGGACGAAGTAGCTGGCGCAGCTGAGCTCGTTATGGGTCAAGGGAAGGAGGCTATTCCTGCAGCCATTGTGAGAGGATTGAAGAGAGTTCGATTCCAGGACAAAGCGAGAAGTTCTGACTTAACGGGACCCACCCGAGACGATCTGTTCAAGGGGACATTGTGAAAAGACGGGGCTCGGGTTCAAAGCCGAGCAGAACCTCTGACGGGGTCCAAGTCAACTATCCCGTGTCTCATTGGGCAAGACTGGAGTCTCTGAGGGATAGAGCTGTCCTCGTCATCAACGCCTTGGCAGCGTGGAGCCAGATCGCTCTCACCCATGGTAGCGTAGCCAGAGGCGACGTAGATGACAAGAGCGATGTTGACGTGTTGATCCCATCCAATGTCAACACGCAACTGGTGGAGGCGGCGCTAGAAAGCGGTGGCCTCACCATCTTCTCAAAAGAAATCGCCCAAGCAACACCATCTCATTCCCCCAAAGCACATCTCCAATTAGACGCTGAACAGACAACTTCCGTTACTGTTCCGCTAACTCCTTTCCGCTCATTAGAACTGGAATTCTACGCGTTCGGGGGAAAGATCACACTTCCCGAATTGAAAAACAGTATTCGAACTCCGGGTTGTACTAAGAGGCTGATTCTGATCGAACCCACAGCAGAGGGGCATTTCGAGTCTCCCGTCATTGGCAGAGAAAATGAAGTCGCGAGACTGCTGGGAGTCAGTGTTGCCATTGTCACAGAGCGAGTAAGAGTCTTGACTCGGAGGGATACGATTGGTAGAACGGGAATGTATCTCAGGATCCCAGTCCGAGATGGAGAATCCTTTGAGGAGGTACTCCAGGCACGTGTGGACTCTGACCCAGCTCTGAGAAGAACGCTTAGAGGAAGAAACTGAAAAGGTAATATGAAACCCGCTTGAGCCGAGCCTAATTCCCCGAACTAAGAGAAGAGCTTCTTGAGTCTACTCGACCCTTACACTCCGTTACTCTTCTACCTCGCCGTTTGGGTCATCATCTACGCTCTAGCAGTGTTGTCGAAGGCCGACAAGCACGGCATCATAGCCAAGCCCTACTACATCATGCTGAAAACAGTAGTCTTCAACAGCTGGATAGAGAGGATAGGGGGACGATTTCGGAGAGGTTGGCTCGCCTTCTTCGACATTGGCGCAGCCATGGGAATTGGTCTTCTAGCATTCGTAATCTACAGTTTCATCAACAACGCTGTTGGATTGTTCAGACATAGTTCAAGTGCGGGACCTACCCTTCTGATTATTCCCCTCCCTGGTTTGACCATCGGATGGGATATTTTTCCATACATCTTATTGGCGATAGCCGTTCTCCTAATTCCTCACGAAGTAGCGCACGGAATAGCCAGTGTACTTGACAAAGTTCCTCTGAAATCCTCAGGAGTCTTCATGGCGGTTTTCCTGCCGGGCGGGTTCGTGGAAATCGATGAAGAGAATCTCGCGAAACGTAAGGCGAGGACAAAGTTGAGAGTCTTCGCTGCCGGATCATTCACCAACGTAGCCACCTGGGCGCTCGTCCTAGTTCTTCTAGTCGCCCTCTATCAGCCTGCACCCACCGGGGTCCTTGTGACCGGATTCACAAATGGAAGCCCAGCACAGACCGCGGGCCTGCCCCAATGGTCCATAATCTCTCAAGTCAACAACTATTCGACGTCGGATGTCCAGCACCTAGGGTCATACCTGGGCAGTCTCAGCCCTGGCACGAACGTTACAGTTCATTTCAGTAATCCATCACAGACTCTGAAGGTGACGACAGGGAAGTCTGAGACCAACTCCAGCAGGGCAATACTTGGGGTACAAACCGCGAACTACGTTCCTCTTAAATACCAATTTCTCCCGGTTGTTTCATCATATCAACTTCTCACTGCATTCGGCTGGATGCAGTTGATTCTCCTCGGAGTCGCCTTGGTCAACATGCTGCCTCTCTTCCCATTCGACGGAGATCGCTACCTAGACACTCTCTTGGGCGTTCTGGGACTCAAGAATACCAAGAACATTCGGACAGTGGCCAGCGTCATTTCTCTCGGTCTATTAGGCTCAAACATTATTCTGTCCTACATCCTATTCGGGACGATATTTCCGAGATAGTCCGATGGATCCTAGTTCTTGCACGGTGTGTAAGCGCAATCCCGGTTATTTCCGAAGAGAGTATGAGGGGTCGATTCTATGCAAGAGCTGCTTTAGAGATTCGTTAGAACGCAAGGTTCGTCGGACTGTCAGTCACTGGGACATGTTCAGCCCCGAAGACCATGTTGCAGTGGCGGTGTCTGGGGGAAAGGACAGTTTGACACTTCTCATGATCCTCCACAAGCTCGCGAAGCGATTTCCCCGCACTCGAATCACCGCTGTCACAGTGGACGAAGGTATTGCCGGTTACCGAGAGGAAGCTGTCGACCTTGCGACAAGGTATTGTAGAGATCTCGGGATCGAGCATGAAGTTCTTTCGTTCGAGGATCTGTTTGGATCCGGACTAGACGATTTTCTAAAGAACGAGCAGGAGAGGATGACCGCTTGTTCCTACTGCGGTGTTTTTCGTAGAAAAGCAATCAACCTAGCCGCAAAGAAGATTGGAGCCACCAAGATTGCAACAGGTCACAATCTCGATGATATCGTGCAGACTTACATGTTGAACTTGTTCCAAGGCGATGCCGATCGATTCGTCAGATTCAGTCCTGTTCTCAAAGATCCCCGCGGACTCTTCCTAACCCGGGTAAAGCCGCTTTGCGAGATTCCTGAGAGAGAGATCGTCATGTACGGATACGCTGAGGGCCTCCAGTTTCAAACCGCCTCATGTCCCTACATGACTGAAGCCTTGCGGAATGAGCTCCGGACTGTACTGAACAAGCTGGAGCTGGCCCATCCAGGCGTAACTTTCTCAGCCTACCGAGCGATGCTCCGGCTTCGAACCCTAGCCGAACCCAATCTCGCACCGTCTCACTTGCAACCTTGCAAGTCTTGTGGAGAACCTACACCGTTCGAGATTTGCGAGGCCTGCAAGATGCAGGGCGTAGGTTCCGCTATCCCTGAAATCAGCGTTTAAGACGAGACTTTCAGAATTGGAATCAACTCAGTCAAGACCCGATATGTAAAACCCCAGACGATCTTTCCTTCGACCACGAAGGATTCTACGCTCCTCGGTTCGTTTCTGACCGTAACCTCGCTCATCTTCATCATAGAGGGTAGCTCCGTCAAGTTCACCCAGAAGGAACTAGCAATCTCGGAGCCGATACTGACTTTAGGCTTGACGCTCAATCCGAAAACCCACGGTTGAACCCTCATTTCCATCCGCCGCATAGGATGACCCACGGAGAGGCAGCCAAGCTCCACGCCAACTTCTCCAAGCTTGATTCCAACTTCTTCCTCGACCTCCCGATGAAGAGCCGCTCGAGGCGATTCGACGAGTTTGACTCGGCCACCGGGAAGCCCAATCTGTCCCGACCACGGGTCGCCTTCTCTTTCCGCCCTTTGTACTAGGAGTGTTTGCAGTCCTTTTCCAGGCTCGTCCCAGAGAAGAATCGCGACAACCGCTTCAACACGTTCGCCGTCACCGGATCGATGAATCGACGCCAGATCGTCCTTGACCTGAAGAAGAGTCGAACTCAGGTCTGGTTTTGGCAAAGGCCTATCACGCTGTCGCTGAGCCTTTCACCATGGGCAAGAGTCCGTTATGTGTTCTTGTTCCTAGGATATCTAGACGGCGATTGGTCTTTCCTCTCGCGGTTTGGCACCGATCTCCTCGGCAATGATCTGGTATTTTGCCTTGACGAGCTCCATGAAGGGTCCGAGATCCTTCGAGTTCTCGAAGGCGAAGCCTGCCCAGGTCCGTTTCCTAATCTCGTCCCGGAGCCGCCAGTCAATCGATTGGTTTTCTGCCAGGAGGAGTCTTGACTTGAAGTCGGTGTGGAATGTCGCGCTGATCTCAATTCCTCTGAGGTGCAGATGGAAGAGTTGGCGGCCCTCGTAAAAGAAGGCGGGCGTAGGCTCGCTACTGTTTTTTTCGTAGAGGACCTTCATCGACACGCCTTTCAGTTGTCGCATGCGGGTTCTTAATGCTTGGAAGAGAGACCAGGTTTGTGGATGAACGCGATCTGCTATCATGGAAAGATCGAGAGTTTCTTTCCGTGGCAAGTTTGGAACGCTTGCTATCCGTATTCGACTAAAAAAGGTTAGATGATGAATTGGAATCTGCATTATTCTATTACTCTCTTCCCGCGAACAAATTCGCATGCAGTTCCAAGAACTGCTGGCGATCTCATTCCAGGCTCTCTGCTGTCCTTGGATAATCCCCGATTGATGTTTGAATCAGCTTCCGTGTTCCTAGATAGAAATCGCCCAATATCAGCCCCAATCGCGAATCCAAGCTCGTGATTTCCAGAACACGATCTTCCACGCTTATCCCTAGGGAATCCGCGGGGATCAAAAACGACCAGACAGGCAGATAACAAGCCTGTCTTCAACAAACAAGCCCAGAATCACGCCCAGACAGGAACACCCCTCAGAAAATGGATCCCTTGAGAGCACCTCGCGTGGCATGAGTGGTCCTCGCGGACTCCTGCGAAAGTAAATCCCCGGCCCAGACAACGATAGGTTTCTCAGACCTACTGGACCAACCGGAGTCAACACCAGATAACTAGTGTCTGTGCATCTTCTTCCACAACAACGTCTTCTCCCCGTCTACTACATACAGGACCCTATGAAAGGGAATCTGAGTCTCACCGTCCCGCAACAAGAACGACCCTTTTCCCAGCCTAACTATGTCTGAGACTTTGATGATCATCTGATCGTCCGCTGCGCCCCGATGAACGTAGGCCAACTTGAACTCTGAAGGATCACTTCCACCGCGCATGATCCTCGAAAGGATTGCCTTCAGAGGGTGTTCCCGCATGGAAGGACAATTGAATGGTCAGAAGATGGGTTTTTCCATCGTGAAGGCACAAGGCTAAATCGTTCCAGTAGCCCTGCAACTCCTACCTTCCAGACAAGAAACAGTGAGCTCCTTGGATCCAAAGATATTACGAAAGGAAGCGATCACATCAACGACCATCGCAGATGTCTGGACCGTCTGGACCACCATCGATGGAATCATCAGCTTTCTCGCTCCGAAAGCAAACATCAAGCTCGAAGTCCAAGGACTCTACGAGATATTCTTCGACCCCGAGTCTCCACTAGGCTTCAAGGGAACAGAAGGCTGCAGAATACTCGGATTCGAGCAGGCGAAGACGCTATCCGTAGAATGGAAGGCTCCGCCCCAGTTTCCTAATGTGCGAAGGCAAAAGACGCGTGTTGACATCTTTTTAGAGAGGGTTGAAGCCCTGACGAAAGTCAGCGTTGCTCATTCCGGCTGGCAAGAGGGAGAAGAATGGGACGAAGCCTACGAATTCTTCGACCGCGCATGGGACCTCGACCTAGCGAGAATGCAACAAAGATTCTCCTCCGGCCCCATCGACTGGAGGAAACCCTATGTTCCAGCCTGGCTCGGACAACGCGAGCCTCGAATCCGCGATCACGTCCCCGTCGAAACGCACTAGCATCGCTTTCCCCGGAACATTACAAACCCTAGTCAGTCCAAGCGCTAGCTTTATAGCAAAACGGCATGAGGTCGCACATTGACCCGATTATGAGCGATGACATCTACATGCCAGGGGCAACAACAGTCGGACTCGTCTGCAAGGAAGGAGCCATCCTAGGCTCCGAGCGCAGATACGCGTATGGAACATTCGTCATGAGCAAGGTAGCCAAGAAAGTCTTCAAGATAACAGACAATATTGGAATCGGCTGCGCTGGAATTATCGGAGACATGCAAGTCCTATCACGAGAAGCATTAGCTTACATGAACATCTTCGAATACGAACGAGGAAGAGCTGGAACGGTAAGGAACACTGCTAAACTAATGGCCAACCTGCTATCAGCGAGACGCTTCATGCCCTATCTCGCCCAGACCATAATCGCGGGAGTAGACAGCGGCTCACCAAGCCTATTCGTCATGGATCCCATCGGATCCGTGCTCGAAGACAAGTTCGCCGCAGTCGGAACCGGCGCAGAAGTCGCCATGGGAGTCTTGGAATCAGAATATCGAGAAGGACTGTCAGTTGATGAAGCCCGCCCGCTGATCCTTCGAGCCATAAGATCCGCCCTCGCTCGAGACATCTCAAGCGGAGATGGAGTCGATCTACTCGTAATAACAGAGAGCGGGATAAAGGAAGAATCCCACAAGCTCGTCAAAGAGAAAAACGAATAACGAGAACCCTGTTTTAATACCGCGAAGCTCAGCGGAGCGGAAGCTCGCAACATGCTATCGAAAAAGGACCTGACCTCAATCCAGAAAGACCTCTCCCAATACGATCGCGCGCGTGAAAGAGTCCTCGATCTTTCCAGAGCCGCAACGAGAATGGCGTCATCCTCAATTCTAGAGATTCACCGAGGAGACCTGAAATCGGCAAATTCCACACTTGAACAAGCCCAGAAAACCCTTCAGGAGATCGAAAAGATGTCCGCTGATGCCCCGGAGCTTCGAAGTTCGAACGGAGTCATAGTTGCATTCCAAGAGTACGTGGAAGCGATCACTCTGCGCAAGGTTTCGCGGAACGAAGGAATTGTATCGATGGCAGAGTCTGGCGCCGACCACCGAAGCTACATGCTCGGACTCCTGGACGCCGTTGGAGAATTCCGCAGAATGGCACTAAACTCCCTACGAAAAGGCGACGTTGGAAAGGCCGAGAAACTTCTAGACGCGATGGAAGGAGTATACGATGACCTACAAACCCTCGAACACACTTCGATCGTTCCAACGTTCAGAGTCAAAATGGACGCAGCAAGACGAATCATCGAGACCACAAGAGGGGACGTGGTCACAGAAATCAGACGATTCTCACTCGAACAGGCCCTAGACCGTCTCGGAAAGAAGATAGAAAAATAGTAAGCGATCCACGACCATCCTTTGAGACGGGCCGAACTAGAAATGAAACCCTCCCATCTACTAGCTCTCTATAAACTGTCCGAGATGGGAGCAACCGACAAAGAAGTCGTTTGCAGCACGTCGGACGTGGCCAAAGGAATTGGAAGCTCTCAACAAACCGCCTCCCGGCGCCTTATCGAGATGGAAAAACTTGGCTTGATAGAGAGAGCTCGAAACGGACGCGACCAGAAGGTAAGAATAACCGGCGAAGGACTTCGCCAGCTATCCGACATGTACGTTAACCTCAGGCGAGTCTTCGAAGCCCCCAAGAAAGACCTGATCATCACTGGAACAGTGTTCACCGGGCTCCGGGAAGGCTCATATTATATGAGCCGCGACGGTTACCGGAAACAGTTCGTGTCGAAACTGGGATTCGACCCTTTTCCCGGCACGCTCAACCTCAGGGTCGGTAAGGAAGATCTCGACAGTCGAAAAATCCTGGACACATACCCGTTTGTCTACATCGAAGGTTTCGCCAATGAGAACCGAACCTATGGCCCAGCAAAATGCTTCATGGCGATGGTCAACGAGGAGGTCAGGAGCGCAATCGTCCTTCCCATCAGAGCCCACTACGGAGAGGATGTTGTCGAACTAATCGCTCCCGTATCCCTCAGGAAACAGTTCAAGCTAAACGATGGAGACAAGGTGCGCGTCAGAGTCCCAACAAAACCCTAAGACGCCGATAATGCCTTAGCAACCCTGCTCTTGAGCTGCGAGCTACTGTTGAGACCTGTAGGCCCGAACTTTCGAATCCGAACAACCTTGATCGGCAACCCCTGTTTCCTGATTAGCGCTGTGACGGCGGCTCTGATCTCATCTTGGTCATATCCGACAGAGACAATATCAGGCTTGACTTCTTTGAGAATTCCGAGAAGATCAATCTCTTCTCTCCCAAGAATCGCGCGGTCCACTACTCGAAGAGCCCCAACAAGCTCCCTTCTCTGATCTTCAGGGACAATCGGACCCTTCCCTTTCCTGCGAAACACGGTCTTGTCGCGGGCGACGACAACCACGAGTTTTGACCTAGGTCCTCCTTTTCTCTTGGATTCTTCAAGGAATCTAAGATGACCAAGATGCAGAAGATCAAAGACTCCAGTGGCTAGCACTGTCTTTCCCGATGGCAAGGCCAAAAACGGGACGAATCTGCGATTAGAGAGAATAAGAACGCTTTCTCGACGATGTGAGAGGCTATACGCTTAGCCCCTTCTTGAGATCTCCCTTCGGTTCATACTTCAACATCATCGCCTGTTTCGATGAAGCCTCTGGAGCCTCGCCCCTCTTCGACGTGATAGTTACTGGAGTGTATCCGCTAACTATCGCGTAAACGAACGCGTCATCTCCCCTCTCGGTGCAGTGGACCTGGAGTTTGTAGAGAGGCTCTCTGTGAGTGAACACCAAATTCGTTGTCTCAGCGTTGGTGACGATGACCCGACCGCCACAAGTCGGACACGCGAACCTTTCTTGTCTAGCGATCTTGAGACCGCAATCCGGGCACCAAACATCCTCGTCTCTACGCGCAATGAAGATCGACTGCCAAACACCAATATGCTTTCTGGGACTGCACGCGTTCCACTCGGACATCGTCATTCGCGTCACCCTGAAAGCCCAAGCTGCTTCCTCCTTCCACTTGTTCACGTGCTCGGCTCTGTCTTCGCATGTCTTGTGGAAGAAGCTCCTCTGGCCTTCCTGATTGAACGAGGCGGAGACTGGCTCGTCCCTATGAATGGACTTGCCGCAGACCGCACAATTCTCCATAAGTCTCGACGATAACACGACTCGGCACCACGATATCAGGGCAGTGTTACCCAAACAATCTGTTCTGGCTAGAACTCAGCCAACTCAAGAAATTTCAGAGCGTCAAGAAGACCCTCAGCATAAGCGATGCACGCGAGCGCAGTGACCGGTTTCCGGTCGCCCAAATAGTGTTTAGCATCTCGAGCATAATCCCGTGCAAGTTCCGAAACACGATCAAGCTGAACAGAGGAAACCGTTCCAAGATTCTCCTTGACTTTCAGGCCTTGAAGGGACTTTGTCGTTGTCTCCAGATATTTCGCGGCTCTTTCTCCTGCCCGCTCCCTCATTTCAACGCCTCCAGATCCGCATCCTCCGCTCTACAAAACGCCTTCAACGCCGCAACCTCCATGAAATGGAGCCTGCCCGGGATCACGAGGCAGTGAGGAATACTTCCGAAGTCTTGGTTCTGAAGCTTTCCAAGCTTGGCTGATAGTACGAACTGGTCTTCGGATCCTATCCGTGCAACACCAATTCCCATCCAATTCCCAAGCGTTGGATCGGCGGCAACCAGTTTCGCCGCCGCCTCCCCTATCGTCAGCTGTTGAGCCATTTCCGGTCTAACGTCAAGAAGAAGCAAAGTGTGAAGCCCTCTATTCTTGTTATCACGAACAGTGTCCAACAACGAGCCCGGCACACCAGGCTCCCGCGGTAAGGTAACGGATTTTCCGAACTTGTAGCTCTGAAGACCTGTGGCTCCGCAGACAGCTGACGTCACCGAAGGGCCATGAATGATCCTTGAAGGAATCCCCCTTCTCGCCAGTTCTAGCCTGATAGAAATGTGAGTTGTAGCAATCATCGGATCTCCAGGCACCAGAAAAGCAACTTTTCCCCTCTCAGCTGCCTCAACAATCGGCTTGGCTTGTTCATCCTCGAGCTGGACTCGACTCAAAACGATAACCTTCTTGCCGAGCACAATCTCAAGCTTTTTCCTATCCAAGCCGGGCATTGTGTTGGTGTAAAACTCTGCAAAGACGCTGTTTGCATGTCGAGCCTCCTCCAGCCCTTCAATGGTGAGACCTTTTTCATCGTTCAGGCCTAACCCGATAAACGCGACGCTCATGACGATAGGGAGATGGATTGTTTGCTAAAAGGCCGCTTTCGTAGCTCTACCGCGGTCTTGTGCCTGTTCCCTTCGACGGTAGCCCGGAGCTCGCTGCTCCTTTGTCTTTCTCTTCCGTGTGCTTTCCCTCCGGTTTAGCTGGGGGCTCCGCTTTTGGAGCGTCCTTTGTTGATGAGTGGTTTGGCTTGAGTTTCAATTGCTGCAGCTTTCCACGCAGGATTCCGAAGCGCGAGACTCGGAAGACCAAACCTCGCCCCCGCTCTATCTCGAACGAAACCGTGTCGGACGCGGTTCGTCTCCGTTCCATTTTCAAAACCGACAGATATCTGACACCCTTCCTTCCAGATCTCATAAATGTGAGTTCGATAACGCCGTCCACTATGCTCTTCATCTTCGCTATCGAGTCCTCCGGTATAGCACCTCGCGAGGCAGTCAGGATAAACAAGCCGCCAGTCATCTTCACCTTCGCACCGACAGTCTGCAGGAAATTAATCGCTTGCTTGGCTTCGACCCCGTTAAAGATGGGCGTAAGAGAGTCGAGAACTAGGGTCACAGCCGCATTCTTGGCCTTTGTTATGAACGAGGTGACCTGAATGTTGAGCTCAGTGAGATCCGAAGGGTCCCGAAGAGCGCCTTCACCTTGCCCGGCAAGCCCAGAATAACAATCGATAATCTTCAACCGCCCCTTGCGGAGGGGGGAGATAATGTCCCAACCAAACTCGCCCATACGGGCTTGAACGTCCTCCGGAAAAGCATCGTATGACAAGAGAGCGCATGGTCTCCCCGCATCAAGCTCCTCATGCAACAGCTCATAGGATAGAACGGTCTTTCCACTACCTGGATCCCCTAGGAGTAGGAGACTAGACCCACGAGGAATTGGCCCTCCCATCATCTTCTCGAGATGCTCGAACCCAGCAAGCGACCTGTCGTACCGCTTAAGCACGAAAATTCCTCCAAGAAGAGCAACTAAGCCGCCAGCCACGAACGGAAGATAGCCAAGCGGTGAAATCACTATATCCACCCGGATCGAGGTTGCGATGCTGGGCCCGGTATTCCCGAAACCATCGTTTAGACTGTTAGCGTTGATCCCGACCGTCCACGCGCCTCCCGGGTCGAAAGTAGATACAGAGTATCCTGTAGGGGTATAGAAGCCAAGACGGCCCGCGTCGTAAACCGCGGTGAGGTTTGCGACTGTAGCTCCTGTAGGATTCTTCACCGAAACTACATACTGGCCAGTAGTGAGAAATGCGCCCGTAGAGCCAGAGTATTTTATCCGAAAATAAGGGTAGATAGTATCCCCTGTCGAAAAGCTAGCCGTTGGAACACCCTTGGAGTTGTAAGTGACCATAGCGTCGACAAACAAGTCGCTCTTCGCAACGGTTACAGTAACGGGAAGACTCACTCCGGAGTTCTGATTGGTGTCCTTGGCCTTTACTATTATCGTCCATGAACCAAGTGGGTCATTCATCGAGACCTGATAGCTAGTGGAGTAGACCCCATTCGCAGAGCTCACTTCGGGAATCGTAAGTTGGCTGTTCGAAGGAGTGTCTGCGGTTACCACCGCACCAGTTACCGCGCCCAAAGAGTTCGTCACGGCAGCTGTGATTGTCAAAGCCTGCCCCCTCTGGACAATTGTCCCGGAAGTTGGTTGAGACACTACAACGCTCATCAGAGCAGTCACAGTGAACTGGCCAGTGGCAACATTGGCGATGTTTGTCGGCGATGTTTGATTTACCGCCACGTTGTAGACGCCTCCGACGTTGGTGTTGACGGTGCCATTCAACACGGTCCATGAAGTTGACGACTGGTCGTATTGGACAGATATCCTCCCCGACCCTCGATTGTCGGTGGATATTACCTGGTTTGAGATCGCGGAACCGGTACCGTTCGGCTTCTGCACCTCGATTGTGACCCCGTAGAACGCGTTCCTCACTCCATTGGTGATAGTCACCGCGATTGCGACACTGTTACCCAGGCTCGTAGTCGATGGACTGATTGAGAGAGAGTAAGGAGCGATCCCTTGTACTTGGACTACTAAAGTCAAGACCGAGGCCATCAATAGAGCTAGAAAGATTACACGTGGTCTCATTAGTACCCAGCCTCAGTAGTCTGAGGCATCATCCACGCAGGGGCAGTGTCGTGTGTCGGGGAAGCCTTGTGTTACCGAAACAGAGGCAGGCTAGGGACACCAATGTGCTTTTCCGTGAAATGACGAGAGCGGGAGCCCCTAACCAAGCGTCTGAGGTGAGCATGATACAGTTCCTACCGTGCTTTAAGTCCCCTGAGTATCGAGGTGAAGAAATCTTCATCCATCATTCGTCTAATTCGGAATCAATTTCCTCTCTAAAACGGTAACCCTTATTAGAAATTCGGCCGGGACCGAGCCTTCGGCGGGTTCGTGGGCCCGTAAACCGGACACGCATACTGGTCTAGTCGGGCAGCTCAGCCAGGTAGAGCAGCAGACTCTAAGGCTGAAGCTCTTAACCTGAAGGACGAGTCCATCCGACTCGTCCGGGGAATGGTCGAGGGTTCAAATCCCTCCGGGCCCGCCACGGCGCTATCGCACTTTTCCGCCCATCCTGAATGAGCAAAACATAGAGTTCCGGCTTTGGGCTGTTCTCCGAACGGTTATAGGTTGCGAAATCGAATATCCTTCTCGTGCAACAGACTAATACGCCTCTCTCGACAGATCTAATTCGCGAGTTCGTAATCGCGGGTCACGGGAACCTGGAGAAAGTCAGAAAAATGCTAGAGGAGAATCCAGAGTTGCTCAACGCATCATACGCTTGGAGCGAAACCGACCATGAGACCGCGGTCCAAGGCGCAGCCCAAGTAGGCAACGTTCCCCTTGCGACGTACCTGCTCGAGCAAGGAGCACCTCTCGAACTCTCCACAGCAGCAATGCTGGGCCAGAGGGAAGAGGTAGAGAGAAGGATCAGAGACAAACCCGAAAACATAAACTCGAAAGGAGCCCACGGCATTCCACTTTTGCCCCATGCAGTCTGGAGTGGCGATCTCGAACTTGTCCAATTCCTGTTCCGAAACGGAGCGAATGCGGGATCGTCTTCCGCACTCCACAATGCAGTTACAAGAGGCTACTATGACTTGGTCGTCTGGCTGATCGAAAACGCTAGCCCAGATCTAAATTCGAAGAACTTTCAGGGAAAGAGTCCCCTGTCGGTCGCGATCGAAAGAAAGCATGAAACCATTGCTCAACTCCTTAGAGGACGTGGCGGTAAGGAATAATCAGCGAGACAACATCAACCCTCGGTCACAGCCCAGCACTCCGTAAAAGAGGATCATTCGGCGATTGAAAATCCGCAAGCCCTTCGAAAAAGGTCAACGGCGACCTTCTTGCTCCAAACACGGCCCATACGACGGTCCCTACTGCCCAGAATGCTACGAACGCGCCATGAGCGGCGACTCCATCAGCAAGACGGCGCCATTGAGCTAAAATAATCCCGATATCCGACCCATTTGCCGGCGTAGTGATTAACCGATTGTCCCATCTGTCTCATAGAGAGCCCGACGACTGTGAACCTTTGTTAATGCAAGGGGTGGTGAGATCGTATTGAAGGCAATCGGTCAGAACGAAACGATAAGGGCGCCTCCTGACTACTCAAAGGACTTTGAGACCCTTGAAAAAATGGAATGGGCGTTCTCAAAAGGTGATGTTAACTTCTTCAAGACGGTACTCGACCTTAGACCGAGCCTGCTTCTCCGAATACACGCAGTCTGCATGCTGGCAGATATGAACGATGAGAGAGCGGTTCCGGCACTCTGCGAGACCTTGAAAGAGGATCCAAGCCCTCTAGTTAGACATGAAGCGGCGTTCTCTCTTGGCCAGTTGGAGTTCAAATCCGCAGTTTCCGCTCTAATGGATGCTATGGCGAACGACGAGAGTGTCCTCGTAAGGCATGAATCAGCAGTTGCTCTCGGGTCTATCGGAGACGAGATAGCTCGCCCAGGACTGATTGATCGACTCCAAGACCCGGACGAAGATGTGCGATTGTCCGCGCAGGTTGCCTTGGCAGATCTCGATTTTCTAGAACGACTCAGAGCACGAACCAGCAGGGGATAAATCCCGAGTATCACAGTTGAGCCGAAACGAGGAGGACCCAGACAACCTCCAGGAAAACCTGTCTCTCAACATTCCTAAAACGCAGGGGGAGAACGCGATCAAGCTCCTCGCAAAACTCAAACTGCTAAACAGAAAACTTGCACCACAAACAACAGGCGATGTGCTTCACGTGCCACTCTCCCGAGCACCACAACCGGAAGAACAAAAACAGCTTGATAGGGCCCTAGGCAAGCAAAACCTATCGCAAGAAAAATTTCCTTCCATGTCGCCGGCTGTTGGATCGCTGGAGGAAGTTCTGGCGCAGCAACTACCGTCGAGCATTGTTCCTCTCGTATCAAAATCGTTCGACGTGATCGGAGACATCGCTATCATAGAACTATCTCCAACAACCGAACCGTTCGAAAGGAACATCGCCGAAGCAGTGATGAAGGTACACAAGAACGTCAAGACAGTCTACTCAAAGGCCGGACCGATAACCGACAACCAGCGATTGCGACCTCTCCATCACGTGCACCGAACCGTTCGAAAGGAACATCGCCGAAGCAGTGATGAAGGTACACAAGAACGTCAAGACAGTCTACTCAAAGGCCGGACCGATAACCGACAACCAGCGATTGCGACCTCTCCATCACGTGCTCGGCACCGTTCGAACGGAGACCATCCACAAAGAATTAGGGTGCCGCTTCAAGATCGATATTTCGAAAGCCTTCTTCTCCCCCCGTCTCTCCTCCGAGCACAATAGAGTCGCCGAACAAGTCCGGCCAGGTGAATGCGTGGTAGACATGTTTGCTGGTGTGGGCCCATTCTCGATTCTGATCGCAAGACGGTTGCAAGAAGTACAAGTCAATGCTATCGATGCGAACCTTGAGGCGGCTAAGCTGATCCGGGAAAATGCAAGGCTGAACAGGGTCCAAGACCGGGTAAGAGTGTGGGCCGGCGATGCTCGGACCGTCATCAAAGACAATCTCCTAGGAATAGCCACGCGAGTAATAATGAACCACCCCTCACAAGCGAGGGAATTTCTCCTATCTGCTTGCGAAACGCTTAGACGCGACGGAGGAATATTACACTATTACACGTTCGCAGACGGTTTGGACAGCGAGTCAAAGGCCAGAAAAGAACTTACGAATGCCGTTGAAGGTTCAGGTTGGACAATTGAGAATCCCGCAGCTACTCATAAAGTGAGAGGCGTCGCTCCGATGAGGTGGCAGGTTGCGGTAGATGCGAAACTCGAGCCAGCCTAGGTCTCTACGGTCAGCTCAACCAATATCTTTCGGCTTGGGTCTTGAAGTAACTCTACCAGTGATCTAGGAAGATCTGACGCCGCTCGATTGGCGTGCACCATGAGCGTCCTGTCAGACACGAAACCGCTCCTTCTAACCACGATGTCTGTTGGATGGGAAAACGTCAAGCCCTGCGTGCCATGTCCCTCTGTCGAGAATCGATGATCCCCTAGCGTCAGAGTTAGGCGGGCTCTACAGGTTTCGCTGGATAGAGCGTTTTTCATAGCTTGAGGCAAGTCTCGCAATCCTGCGGAAGACCCAACCGCGATGATGCAATTTCCATTTTTGCTAAGGGCGGCCTCCTTTGTAAGCTCCAAGGTTGTTGTATGCGTCGACAATACTGCCGGATGGCCGCGAGCATAAAACCTGAAGTTCATCGGGACTTGCGCTAGACAAACTAGAGAGTCTAATATGCTCAGCTCTGCTTTGACGGACCGGAGGGATGACCGAGGTCCGTAGATTACGCAAGTGAGAGGGAAAGATTGGTCCAGGCGCTCGTCGCAGAAGGGGTCCTCAAAACCCGCGAGGTCGTCGATGCAATGAGAAAGGTGCGGCGAGAACTGTTCGCGTCCACCCACCTTCGCCAATACGCTTACAGTGATACTCCTTTGCCAACGGATCATGGCCAGACGATCAGTGCGCCACTCGGCTGACCAGCCGGGCGTTACATGGTGGCCATAATGGACGAGGCATTGGAGCTACGGCAAGGGATGAAGGTGTTAGAAGTAGGTGCCGGGAGCGGATACCATGCCGCTACTATTGCAGAAATAGTCGGGGACACTGGACACGTTTTCACGGTTGAATACGTCGACAAGCTGGTCGCGATTGCGAGGAATAACCTGAGTCAAGCAGGATACGCCAACCGTGTCACGCTATTCCAAGGCGATGGATCGTTAGGATACGCAGAGCGAGCCCCCTATGACAGAATACTGGTGACAGCGGCAGCACCCAGGATCCCGCCCCCCTTGCTGGAACAGTTGAAGCCCAACGGAATCCTAGTTATGCCTGTAGGAGGAAGAATGTTCCCGCAAGAACTTGTTCGTGTCAGGAAAAAACCTGATGGAGCCTTAGAGCGGGATTCCTTGGGAGGGGTCGCATTTGTCCCACTTGTCGGGAAGTTCGGTTTCAATGATTAGGTGCCGAAGAATGACTCAAGCGTTTTTTTCCCATTCTCTCTGGCCATCGCAGTCTTTGCCCGTTCCACGGCTGTCCGGACTCTCTCCTCATTGAAGTCTCTCTCCCCGCAGAGGAACCGGACAAGAGATTCGACATCTGCTTCACGCCACAATAGACTGTAGTTCGAGGTGACTGCTGGCTTCAGAAATATCTCTCTAATTCTGTCCAGCTCTGGTGGTGGGACCACTTCCCTGTTCGATTCTGCGATTTTCTCGATCTTGCCGTATTCTCTGACCAGTTTCAGCGCTGTCTTAGGCCCTATTCCTTTGAAACCGTCGGGGTTGAAATCTGTTCCAATGAGTATCCCCAAGTCCACGAGTTGTTCTCGTGATAGTTGGAGAGTCTGTAGAGTTGACTCGAGGTCTACCAGTTCCGGCTCTACCTGAACATAGGCCTCTCGCATGGGCAGCTTTCTCTTTCCACTTATCGCCAGATTCCGGACAAGTCTCCGAGCCCCGAATAGCAACGAGTCATAATCTTGGCTGACCGCGGCCCAAACATCTCCGCGAGCGGCCATGTGGGCGGCCTGAGCTTCTCCTTCAGATGGAGCTTGGACGATCGGGACGCCCAGATACTGGAGAAGTTTGTGAGCATCATCAATCATCAAGTCCTTAAGGCTGGAAGTAGCCTGAGCGTACCTTTTCGCTTCCTCAAACTTCCCGGTTGACAGCGCGGATTCGTATCTCGTTGTGGCCTCGACTTTGACGACTTGTCTTCGCTTTATTTCCGTATCTTTGAGACTTGGAGGTTTCCCATCGAAGACGTACACGAGCCTGATTCCTCTCTCTGCCAAGTTGGTCGTTCGGTAAAGGAGCCCGCTCAAGTGGCTAGTAACTCTGCTCTGCCGGTCCATCAGCGGCTCGCCGGTGGGCCCGCGAATTATCGCGAGAAACTGATAGAGCGCGTTGTAGGCGTCGACCGCGAAAGTCTTTCCTGAAAACTCGTCCAGCGAACTCTTGGAACGAGTAATTATGTCCCCTAGATCTACGCCCAAAACTTCGCATTACTCCCGATTGCTGACGCTAGTCTCTCCTCATCCGGTATTCGCCTACTCGGTTCGCCATCAGCGCCGCGACCGCTCCAGCACCCACTCCTCCATCTATGTTAACCACGGCCATTCCCAGGGAACATGACTGCAGCATCGCAGCTAGGGCCGCGAGACCTTTTTCCCCGAATCCATAGCTTCTGGAAGTGGGAACTCCTATGACCGGGACATCTACAATTCCCGCTACAACAGTAGGGAGTGCTCCTTCACGACCGGCGACCACAAGAATGACATCACAATCCCACCCGAGTAGATCGCTAACTGGCTCGAACAAACGGTGAATCCCGGCGACGCCTACATCATAGAATGACCTGGTTTCGCACCCCATCTCCCGAGCGATAACCTCTGCTTCCTCAGCTATGGGTATGTCCGAAGTTCCCGCAGTCAATATCGCCACCCTACCGCCTGTACGCCTTGGCTTGTAGCTCCTCGATTTTACTACCACCATTCGAGAGCGTGGAAAGTATTCGACTTTCGACCCGTTTCCCAAGCCGGATCTAACAGCCCTGACCTGGCGTGGGTCACAGCGACTGATAATTGCACGGCCGGTCCGTTTTACCATTGCCTGGCTAATCTTCGCAACATCGCGAGCAAGCTTGCCTTCCGCTAGAATGACTTCGGGAAGTCCTTTGCGTTTTTCACGGCCGACGTCAAGCTTCGCGAACCGAGAGAGACTTGCGATGGCAAGCATTCTTTCCTTCTTTTCGAATAGTCTTCGGCTTCGCTCAAACTTTTTCAGGGAAGACAATTGATCATTCTCTTTGCGCGTGAACTGTTTAAATCGTTACGAGTGGCATGTCTTGAATATGTTGCCTAGCCCTTTCAAGGTAGGTTTGCAAGCGAAGATAGAGAAGGCCGTTCACATTATCGAGCAATTCAACGGAGCAGTTGTCGCCTTATCCGCAGGAGTGGACAGCTCACTGGTCGCAGCTCTTGCACGCAAGGCGTTGGGAGATCGAGTAGCCGCTGTAACGGCTGTCTCCGAATCCCTCGCCCCGGGAGAGATCGAAATCGCGAAGAAAACTGCTAGAGGCATTGGGATCAGACACATTGTTGTGGCCACCGATGAGGTTCATAACGCAAGCTACACGGCGAACCCCACGAACAGATGCTATTACTGCAAGGACACACTCTATCGCGAACTGAGACGCCAAGCTGACCGTTCCGGATTTGAGGCGATTCTTGATGGAACCCAGCTTGATGATCTTGGAGATACTAGGCCCGGACTTCTGGCGGCTAAGGAGGCTGGGGTAAGAAGCCCTCTAGCAGAGGCAGGTTTCTCTAAGAAAGACGTACGAGAGACCGCTCACCTTTTCGGACTTGAGGTTTGGGACAAACCAGCAATGCCTTGTCTATCATCCAGGATACCGCATGGCGAAGAGATCACTGTCGAGAAGTTATCTCAGGTCGGACAGGCGGAATCGACGGTGAAGCGCTTGAGTGGTGCCCGAGACATAAGAGTCAGGCATCATGGAGAGGGTGCGGCGATCGAAGTGTCCCAAGAAGAGCTACTATTGTTTCATCGAAACCGCTTGATGAACCGTGTGAAGAAGGAACTTAGACTAATAGGGTTCACAAGTGTAACTATCGGACCACGGAAATACCCAAGCAGACAAGACACAGCAGCTACAGCGCATGACTATCTGCTTCCGATAATTAACACAACAAATGAGTGATTTGAGCCTGAGAACTGTTGGATCGACAATGAACGATCCAACGCAGATCAAACAGCTTAGCTATCGCTGAAAACGTTTTTAAGCTATCAGAAACCGATTCAGAAGCAAATCTTTCCGTTTCCGGGAAAGCCATGATCTAAGAAAAACAACTGGACACACGACAAGTTGGAAAGCCCGAGACCATCAAAGATGAGAGTTCTGAAATGACAACGACAATCGGTGTCGTCTGTAAGGACGGAGTCATTCTTACGACTGACACTCGAGCCACTATGGGATCCTTTGTCGCCCATAAACACGCCAAGAAAGTCTATCGGATCGACCATCACCTAGCTATGACCATCGCAGGAACGGTAGGAGATGCGCAGGCATTGGTGGAAATGCTTAGAGCAAACTCTTCGCTCTACAGACTTGACCTCGCAAGGCCAATCCCGGTGAACTCCGCAGCCAGATTGGTCTCTAACATCCTTTTCGGCGCCAGATACTACCCTCTCGGAGTCCAGGCCCTCATTGGAGGAGTAGACGACAGTGGAGGGCACATCTATGCCCTGGATCCTCTTGGAAGCATGATGGAGGAGAAATACGTCTCAACCGGATCCGGATCTCCCGTCGCCTACGGAGTCCTCGAGTCAGAGTGGAAGGACTCAATGAACGTGAAGGAGTCGATTCCCGTAGTTGTCAGAGCCGTCGATTCAGCAATGAAGAGAGATTCTGCAAGCGGCGACAGTTTCGATGTTGCCATAATCACGAAGGAAGGATACAGGGAACTGCCAGAGGACGAGAAGAAGCACATCCTGCACGCCTGACCCCTTCTTTCAAACCTTCCACAGATATCACAGTCGTAGAGAGAATTGACTAGAACCTACAATGACGTGCACGCAAAGATACGCGAAACCATCGTAGAGCATATGCCGAAAGACGCCGAGATAACTCGTATAGAATTCGAAGGGCCACGACTTGCGATCTACGTAAAGAACGTCGGTTTGCTTGCTGAACAGAACTACGTTGTGACCGAGATCGTTAACCTTCTTCACAAGAGAATCGTCATCCGATCTGATCAATCCATACGGCTTCCAGAACGAGAGGCCGAGGCGTACATTCGAAAAATCATTCCCCTCGAAGCTGAAATCTCCTCGATCAACTTCGACCCTAGCCTCGGAGAGGTAGTGGTGGAAGCAGCCAAGCCCGGGGTGGCAATTGGGAAAGAGGCTACCGTCCTGCAACAGGTCGTGAAAGAGACAAGATGGCGGCCAAGAATCCTCAGAGCACCACCCCTGCACTCCAAGATCATTTCAAGCACCAGACACATCCTTCACACCGAAAGCGAAGAGCGCAGCAGGATCCTCCGTGACGTCGGAGAAAGAATCTTTCGACCCACGTTTAGTAAAGCCGGCTACGTTCGACTCGTAACCCTTGGAGCGTTTCATGAAGTTGGACGAGCCGCCATGCTGATCCAAGCAGGATCAAGCAGCGTCCTGCTGGACAGCGGAATAAACCCTGGAGCCCAAGACCCCACTTCAGCGTACCCAAGGTTCGATACGGACGAATTTGACCTGGAAAAGCTTGATGCAGTAGTCATATCTCACGCCCACCTCGACCATTGCGGAATACTCCCCTTCCTCTACAAGTATGGCTATGACGGACCCGTCTACTGCTCGGAACCGACACAGACCCTGATGACACTCCACCAGTTAGACTATCTCGATGTTCACAGCAGGGAAGGCGAATACTCTCCCTACGACCAAAAAGACGTCAGAGAAGTCGTAACTCACACCATACCACTGCGCTACAACGTAGTTACAGACGTGGCTCCGGACATCAAACTCACCTTCCATAACGCCGGCCATATCCTTGGAAGCTCCATGGTCCATCTTCACATAGGTGAGGGTCTCCACAACATAGTCTACAGCGCCGACTTCAAGTTCGGACGAACCATGATGCTCGATCCGGCCACAGCATTGTTCCCAAGAGCTGAAACACTCATCATCGAGAGCACGTACGGAGGACCCGACGACATCATGCCCGACAGAGAAGGAGTAGAAGGCAAGCTCGTCAGCATCGTCAACGACACAGTCGAAAAAGGAGGAAAAGTGCTGATACCAGTTCCCGCAGTTGGACGAGCTCAAGAAATAATGCTCGTCCTAGACGCGTACATGAAAAACGGCGCTCTCCGAGAACTCCCAATCTACATCGAAGGAATGGTCAACGAGGCAACCGCAATCCACACAGCCTTCCCTGAATACCTAGTTCGCGACATCAAAGAACAGATCCTCCACAAAGACATCAACCCATTCCAATCCGAATACTTCCACCCCGTAACTCACCCGAGCGATAGAGAGGAAATCATCGCCGGTGGACCCTGCGTAATCATCGCTACATCAGGGATGCTCGAAGGCGGCCCCGCGATAGACTACTTCCGACACCTTGCACCCGACCCGAGAAATACACTCGCCTACGTCAGCTACCAAGTGGACGGTACATTAGGGAACAGAATCAAGAACGGTCTCAAGGAGGTCTCTCTCTACGCCCACGACGGCAAAATGGAAATGGTGAAAGTAAACATGAGAGTAGAATCCATAGAAGGATTTTCAGGACATTCAGACAGAAACCAGCTCCTAGGGTTCATCAAGAGAATGACTCCGAAGCCGACGAAAATTATCGTCAACCACGGAGAGAGAAGAAAATCTGACCTATTCGCTCAGAACGTCAACCGCATATTTGGAATCAAAACAGTCGTGCCCGATGTACTCGAATCAATAAGACTCAGATAATAGACTGTAACGTCAACGTGTTCCGGGAACAGCTTCGTTCTGAATGGGAACAGCGGGGATCGCTCCTTCAGACGATGCCGCTTCTTTCCTCCAAACCCTCACACCCGCTGGCGTTATGACGATCCGCTCTTCCCCTAGACGAGCAATGTCTCCGCCTAAGGATTTCGTGTAGTCAGTCAACTCAGTTATTGCCAATTTTGTCTCCTCCACGCTCTTTCGCGCCAAGGGAGTGATTCTTACGATGAGAATATTACCAGTTCTGACTTCCCCCTTAATCGTCTCCACGTCGTCTAGTTCCTGAAGTGGGAGCGCTTTCACGTAGATCGTAGAATGCTGCATTGGGAAGGATCAGGCTGGGCTCCGGGAGCTTATCATCGGGTTCGGAGCCGGTTCAACTTTAAACATTTCCCTGACTTTTTTCGATAGAAAGCGTCAACTCGAGCTTGCTGCTGTCGGGCCCTTGGGCTTTATGACCTCCCAAATTAGGTCCCCGACGTAGTGGACGTTCTCGACGACCTTACCCTTCCTTGTCGCTGCCATTAGACCTGATCCAATGAGTGCTCTCCCCACGGCGAGGTATTTGCCGTGCTTCTCATCTACTACCGCCAAGAGTTGCTTTTCGCCAAACTCTCCATTGACCTTCCGGATTCCCGGGGCCATGATATCTGCCCCTCCTGCTACATGTGGGACAGCTCCCATATCGACGACGATCCTTGGCATGCTGTCTAGAGCAGAGGTATTGGTTAATACTGGTGCAAGTTCGCCTTTCCGTCTAAAAGCTATGGCGACACCATCGACGAATACTATCTCTGAGTCTTTGACAGTCTCTATCTCTACTCTTGATTTGTGGGCGAGCTGTTGTTGGTTTGGGAGACGTCGCAACTCTTCAATTAGAGGCTTCGAGTCTCGATCTTTTAGTATTGTTCTAACTGTCAAGACTTTTTCGCGATCATCAAAGGGAGACAATCTTTAAAAGAGTACCTTCGCCGGACAACCGCAAATCTCCGGTTGAACGATGAATGTCTGAAGTTGCGGCGAAGATCTTCGAAGAGAGCCTGAACAAAGTCGTACTGGTCCAGCTCAAAGGAGGACGGACCGTGCGAGGAAGACTCTACAGCTTCGATCAACACATGAACCTAGTACTGGAAGACGCAGAGGATGTAACCAACGCCGAGTCAACTAAGAAGCTTGGCACAATAATTGTTCGAGGAGACAACGTGGTTCTTGTGTCCCCGCCACCAAAGCGTTAAGCTCTCCTCTTTCTCACTGTGCAAGACGTCACTAGAGGGTTGGCGGGTCATCGCTGTATAGACTCTTAGGCCAGCTTTTGTTATTATATTACATTGAGGGGAAATTGATCAGTTGGCATTCAAGCAATAACTACCTCGAACTTGACCTGTTTCGGACCTCTTGAATTATTGGCTTCGCGCGAAACTGATAGTTTAGGCCAAGCGATGCTCCAATTCAGCCCAACTCGAATCCCGCAACCTACAAAGGTTAAATAGAATCCGTCCGGCTGTCGCGTTTCACTTCGTGAAAGGTCTTGATCCGGGGGAGCCTATGCGTAATTCTCATAGTGCTATCTCTATTGCCTGCCATCCCTCTCTCTTCTCAGATTAGTCACTACTCCTCGGGGCCACAAACCCACTCACTTCCACTTGTCCCGGGACATGATCCCAATGGAACCCGGTTTGCGTTTAACGTAAGCCGAGCCCAGTTCGACGTTTACACACGGCTAAACGCGACATTCACTCCGGGAACCCCAGTAAATTGGTTCGGAGGGAATTTCACCAATCCTCAGAATGGGACGCCCATACCTGGAACGACGTTCAATGTTACGATTCCGAGCGGCGCACCTCCAGCCAATGATAACGTCACTTTCAGCAACGTACTCAACGTACCAAAGGGAAACGTCTCGTCAACAACGTATCTCAGATTCGACTGGAGAGGCAATCTAGGTAACTTCACAAAACTGAGCTACTTCATCTACAATGATACGAAACTGGCTCCAATCCACCAGCTGACCAAGACCAACCAGACCTCAATTATGGGTGGAGAAGGCACTTCGTTCACAGCTGGAAGCCCTCCAGTGGGATGCGGTCCAAGTGACAATTGCTACGATGTTACGAAATACCTAGGATTCAACCTAACGCTAGTTTTCGCGTTCAACTCGACCTCCCAAGGGAAGGGACTTAGCATACGAGTTAGCAACGTGGCGGTCGTCTCAGCTGACGGTCTGCCCATCAACTCCTACTCACATTCGATGGGACTCGATCCCACCGATCAAACAAGCATGACCGTGAACCACAAATCAGATCTCGCCATTCCAACCGGTTACTTTGCCAACGTAACCTATCCCAAGCCTAACGGGGCAAGCGGCCATCTCAACCATACGTGGTCTAACATGATATTGAGCTTCTACTACCCGAATTCATACACAACAGTCAAGATCGTCCAAAACGGGACAACCATCTTCCCCACGACTTCACCTGCCTCCCCTATCTTTCAGGGTAATTGTACAGCGTTCTTCTGCACCAATTCGTACGTCGTCTCTATTAGCAATTCTACCGGAATCAAGCACTCTCTGATCATCATAACAGCCAA
The DNA here is from genome assembly GCA_005881615.1 of Candidatus Bathyarchaeota archaeon. Classification (GTDB taxonomy): domain Archaea; phylum Thermoproteota; class Bathyarchaeia; order 40CM-2-53-6; family 40CM-2-53-6; genus 40CM-2-53-6. Next base: position 6,105 of record VBBR01000034.1, on the reverse strand, counting down.
CTCGAACAATCTCGGCGCTAAGGTAGAGACCACCCTGGGCGGAATCCCAACGACTACGTGGGGGACAGGCGACCTCCTGCAGGTACGAGTCACTCTCCGCCAAGGAGTCAATGTGACCGGTTCGGACTACGTGACAGCCAACAAAACATCTGTTCAAGTCACGCAGACTTTCACAAGTACGCGGCAGGGAATCTCACTGCTCAATTTCACCACGCCCATCCCTCAAGGCGCATCGCTGTTCGGCCTATGGACTGTGAATAGCACGTATAACAACATGTACGATTTCGGTTACAACGCGACATCTTTCACACTCCAACAACTTGGAGTCACAGGATTCTCGTACTCGGGATCGAACCAGCGATTGAACACTCAAGGAACCCTGGCATATTCGCCTACGAATCCCACCAACATCAACGTGAACGGCTACGTCTTCGCCATCGACAATGGCGCCGGACCCGCACCACTAACGACCCCAACGATCACGAGCGGAACCGGTATCTATGTTTCCAATATCAGCCTAGTCAACGGAGTATTCACTACGGGTCAACAACTGATGATAGTGTTCACCCTAGTCAACCCCTCGGCGGGAACGAGGATTAACTCGAACGCGAATTTGACCATCGAGCACGAGTATGCTAGTGGGACCACTCACCAGTCAAACGTGATGATTCCACTGCCTTCAGGCTACGACACCTTCACTATTAATTCAAAATATGTATACCAGCTGAGCGCAACCTTCACTCCTGCAGGAATCCAAATTGTCGTAAGGGGAATCAATGTCGGCGGCAGCTCAGTCTCTGCTCTATTACCCCCTGGCAACCCACCAGTAACAGGTCTCCGGCAACACGCCGGTCTGTTCAAGATAACCATAGCAAGCGAGCCGTTGTCAGGTACAGGAGCATGCGTGCCTTCATGCAGCAACGGTCTGGAATCCCCAGCCTACGCCTATGTGCTAGTCAATCCGCCTGTTCCAGGACGCCTGTTAGCAACTGGAAGTTTCACGTCTTCGAGCACGACGGGAGCTTTTTCCACGATCCTTTCTGGGAGAGTACTGGGCGCTAACAAGCTCACATTCTTGGCGCTCGGGACTGACTCCTCAGGATTCGCGATTACGGTCCAGGGACAATCATCACAGGAATCGACGTTACTTCAGACAACCCTCGATAGCATTCCTTCGGTTACGCAGAATCAACCGACGACCCTGGTTCTTCATTTGAAGAGCAATTCCACCGCTTTGAACATGAATCTCAGCGTTACTTTGAACGTTCAGGATAGCAACCTCAAGACAATAGTCACAAAAACCGTGTCTGGAATCATCATAGGTCCCGGGCAGCCGAAGGATGTGCAGTTCGCCTTCAGCGCCCCGCCTAGTGTTGGAACATACACAGTGACATTTCTATCACCAGACTACGGAGCTCCGCTTATCACCGGCACCCTTCAAGTGACGGTCCTCCCAAGCAATCTCCAAGTGCTCATCCCAGCAATAATCGGAGTCGCAGCCGCGATAGTCATCCTCCTCTTCTTTCTCTTCCGAAAGAAACCAATGCCCAGCCCCGAGACGACGACAAAAGACAAGCCGGCAGGCGGTAAAGCCAAACCGAATCCTGGAACCTCGACCTCGAAATCCTTAACTTGAACTCGACCCCCATCTCTGTATTCTCGGAATAGCAACAATGGAATCCGGTCCCGAAGAACCAATTATCGAGCCAGCGCCACCAGAGGCTCCACCACGCGAACGAAACCCAGGCGGACTCATCTACGAGTGCATAAACTGCGGATCAAAACTGACGGCTGATCAATTAGCGATGACCCCGGAGATCAAATGCCCATTCTGCGGCTACAGAATACTTCGAAAAGTACGACCTCCCATAGTAAAGCACGTGAAGGCACGATAGCAAGCCCAATTATCCGCTCTGAAAGCGGATATAACTAACCTACTCCGTTCTGGTCAAATCCGAGCAGAGAAACCGTGCAGCAACAAATCAAAGACAAGTACAAACTATTATCCGAGACTGCCCGGCGGAGAGGATTCTTCTGGGGCTCATTCGAGATCTACGGTGGCCTCAGCGGATTCCTGGATCTAGGGCCCCTAGGCGTGGGGCTGAAAAGGCAGATTGAGGATACGTGGCGTCAATTCTTCCTTCAACGCCATGGGTTCGTCGAAGTCTCCACTCCCATAATCACCCCTCACAAGGTCTTGGAAGCTTCAGGTCACGTTGAGAACTTCAAAGACTCGATGACGGAGTGCAGTAACTGCCATAGAAGATTCAGAGCAGACCAATTGGTCAAGGAAGCTACAGGCTTAGAGACTGAAGGAATGAGTCTTGAACAGCTTGGCTCGCTCCTGAAGGAAAGACATGTGAAGTGTCCAGAGTGTGGCGGAGAGTTAGGGCCGCCTCAGTATTTCATGACAATGTTCAAGACTAGCATAGGTCCGTACGGCGAGGATCCTGCTTACGGCCGCCCGGAGGCGGCTCAGGGAATATTCGTCAACTTCCGCCGAATTTTTGAGACGATGAGGGAGAAGTTTCCGATCGGGATAGCCCAGGTCGGGACCGTTCTCCGCAACGAAATATCACCTAGACAGGGTCCCTTACGATTGCGTGAGTTCACGATAATGGATTTTGAGCTCTTCTTCGACCCTGAAGAGCCGGACTGTCCCTACCTTGATGAAGTCGGCTCCGAGGAGCTATTGATTGTTACGGAAGACAATAGAAAGAAAGGCACAGAAAATGCGACCCGCGTTGAAGTAGGCGACGCGGTCAAGAAACAAGTGATCAAAGCACCATGGGCAGCATATTTCATGGCACTCTCAAAACGGTTCCTGAATCAACTAGGAGTCGAGCCGCATCATCAAAGATTTTTCGAAAAACTTCCGAGCGAAAGGGCCCACTACTCAGCACAAACATTCGACCACGAAGTTAGGCTGGACCGCTGGGGCTGGACGGAAGTCGCAGGCTTCGCTTACAGAACAGACTACGACTTGCGAAAACACATGGAAGCCACCGGAGAAGACCTCCGGGTCTTCAAACCCTATCCAACACCGCGGATCCGTAAGGTTAGATCGATCAAGCCAATCCACCCGAACATCAGAAAGATCTTTCAAGAAGAGACAGGAAGAGTCGCCGATCTAATATCCAAAGACGACCCGGAAAGACTGCTGAGAGCCAAGAAGGCCGGACAGACCGTAAGAATCGGGTCGTACACTGTTCCCCCAGATTGCTTCGACGTCGTTGAGGAAGAGGCAAAGGAAACAGGCGCCCGCTTTCTACCACACGTAATAGAGCCAAGCTTCGGAGTGGAACGTCTTCTCTATGCCACCCTCGAATACAACCTTACAATGAAGGAAGATAGACTGATTCTAGGTCTCCCATTCAACCTTGCTCCCATACAAGCCTCGGTCTTCCCCCTGGTAAACAAAGATGGGTTGCCAAAGCGGGCAACCGAGGTGTTCGAAACTCTCATCGCCAACGGCTTGAGAGTAGACTACGACGAATCAGGCTCCATAGGAAGGAGATATGCCAGGGCGGATGAGGCCGGTGTGCCTCTTGGAATCACCATAGACTATGATACCCTCAAAGACGACACGGTCACCGTCCGAGATCGTGATAGCTGGAACCAAATGAGAACCCCTATAGGAACGCTCTCATCGACCATCCACACGATAGTGAAAGAAGGTTTCAAACCGTCAAAATGACCTAGACTAGACTGCTGCTAGTTTTTTATGGCAAGGATAGCTTCACGTTGCGAGATAGTGCTACTTGATGACATTTCCAGTTGAAACCGAAGCAAACATACGACGAAGAATACTCGACATCTGCCGAGAACAAACTAGAAACGTCGTGGACATAACACGCGAACTAGCCCTGATGACCGACAACGTTTCGGATGGAAAGGCAAAGGAAGCCAAGGAACACTACCAAAACATGCTAAAGATTCTAGGAGACTTCGAAGGAACCAAGAAGAAACTTCTGGAAGAGGTCGCTTCTTTCGGAACCCTCCTGAGCAACCGGGAGGATTTCATCAGACTCATTTTCAAGATCGGCGAGGTAGCCGACTATGCGCAGGGCATTGGTTACCGGCTGTCCGCCGTGATCGACCGGAACTGGAAGATCGACAAGAAATACACCAAGCGACTGGCCGAACTGAACGCTCTAGTTCTTGAGGAGATGTCCAAAATAAGAGAGACAGTGATGTCCCTCGGGTTCAACCCGACCAAAGCCATGGAGCTCTCCAGAGGCGTCGAGGAAACGGAAAAGAAAGTCGATATGGTTTATCGATCTCTCGACCTCGAAGTACTAGACGAGAAGATTCCCTTACGAACTCTCCTTCTAGTCAGAGACCTTAGCGCTCACATGGAGAATATGGCCGACCTAGGAGTGGACGTTGTAGACCTGATCAGGGTAATCGCCCTGACGGCCTAGAAGGATCATGAAGCCCACGACACTTCAAGGCGAAGCGGAACTTATCGGAACCCGCCTCATCGTATGGGACGCAAAAACCGGGCTCGACATTTACCGCTCAGGATTCTTCGGAAAACCAGTCGGAATACCAAAACCAAAACCAGACCAAGACTTCGACGTTCCGCTTCTGCTCGACCTTATGGAAGGACTCTATCTTCTCGAGCATCACAGAATATCCGTAATTGATGGAAGGACCAAAGAACCCGTTCGCAAGTCACTTCTATTGAGAGAAGCCAGAGAGACGTATCGTGGATTCAGTCAGGCTTACCAAGTATACAAGGACTTGAGAAACAAGGGCTACATCGTCACCCCAGGAATAAAGTTCGGCGCCGACTTTGCCGTGTACGAGCATGGACCTGGGATCGATCATGCTCCCTTCATCGTCTCGGTGGAAGATCCAGAGTCCATCATGGGGCCCTTTGAGGTAGTCCGAGCTGGAAGGCTGGCAACTACCGTTAGGAAGCAATTCATCATAGCGATTCCAGACGCTAAGCTGGACGAGATAAGATATCTCGTTTTTAGCTGGTTCAAAGCTTAACTCAAGCCATCATAGCAGCCTATCGCCGCTCCTCTGAGCATTCCTTAGGAACGAAAGAGCGAAGTCGCGCGCGTGTCGCTCAGTTCCTCTGTGTTTTCCGTCGACATGTCTCAAGTGATGGTAGAATTCATGGATCAAAACGTATGGATCAAACAGGTATTCTTCACTCGACATGTAGATGGTCCGCTCTTTGTGCACGTAGCATCCTAGGGCCCTTTTTTCCCCCTTGGGCAGACCGATCCTTAGAATAGGCCTTTCTACTCGGTAGCGTGCGCAGAGGGCATCTAGCGCTTCCTCAGGCTTTTTCTCAATTGCAATGAGCCGGACAATCTTTCCCTGAAACATGGCCTCGTCAAAGGCGTTTCTTGGCGCCGGGTGTATAGGGCTCAGAGATTCTCAACTACCGTTGTGACGACCTCGTCCATGCGTTAGTGCGCAAAGATGTTGGCGTTTTCGCAATGCAACTCTTTAAGGTTCTTTGAACAGAACACTCTTCTCGACCTGTAATGTGGGAGAGAATACGCGATCTCTTTGAGGCACATCCCGAACGGCTGCGAGTTGCCAGGTTTCTGCTCCAAAATGGGCTCTCAGTCAAAGGCGACAAGATCTACGTCAATGAAGTCGAGGTCCCCACCCTCAAAGTGGCGAGAGTGATGGGAGTCGACCGGCGTACCATAAAGGAGACGATCCGAGAGATCAACATGAACAAAGAAATCAAGCTGGTCTTTTCGGGACTAGAGTCAGCGGGGCCTTCGTTCCGAGCGGTAGCGAAGCAGATGGGGCTAGGAGTGATCGAGATAGCATCGGACGACCCGAACGAGATAGGAATTCTTGCAAATGCGGCCAGAGTCTTGGCTGAGCATGGGATAAGCATTAGACAGGCGCTAGTCGACGACCCTGAAATGAATCCAGATCCCAAGCTCACTCTGATTGGGGACCGAGTCATCCCTGGGAAGGCGATTCCGCTGATTCTGAAAATCAGAGGAGTTGCCAAGGTGTCGGTTTACTAAGTACCGGAACTCACAATGTTACTAAAGGTAACATTTATAGCTTAATTCCGTTACCTAGAGTAACGAACAAGGGTCATTCCAATGATACTAAGGC
>VBBR01000033.1 GCA_005881615.1 Candidatus Bathyarchaeota archaeon | reverse complement strand
GCGTTTGGAAGTTTCGTTATGTGAATTCCTTTCTCTCAAAGAGTAGAAGGCCGATTACGGCGGTGATAACGAAGTAGCCGACTAGTATCTCGATCCCCTGAGGAATGGTCACGGCGAAAGTTGAGACCTCCCTTCCTCCGGGTCCTCTAGTGCTCTGAGTTAACGGATACGGATCCATCAGCACGTTGCCAATTATCCCTGCGCCATACGTGATGATAAACCATGGTTCAATCTGCGCAAGCCTTGACACTATCAGCTCGATGAGCGAGAAGGCAAATAGAAACAGGATTGCGGTGACAAGAATGGACATTGAGCTGCTCTTGAAAAGCGAGCTGAAGAAGAAGGTGAACCCGAGCACGGCAATCAGATAGAGCACTGAGAAGACGAGAGAATCACCGAACTGGTAAGGTATGTTTGCGCCGAAATAGTAGATACCATTGCCTACCGCAATTGCCGCATAGATCGCGAATATGATCAAAGATGCTGTTAGCGCAGCAATCCATTTGCCGATGTAGATCGAGGATCGGCGCAAGGGGTTCCCTACCAGGAAATACCCTGTCTTGTTCTGGAACTCTCCAGAAATCGCGTCTCCCCCAAAAAATATTCCTGAGAGTATGACGACCAAAGTTATGGAGTTGCCCCACCAGAAGGAGTAGAATCCTAAAGCTGACGTCAGATTCAGGTAGGCAATCCCGTAGTAGCCTACTACTGCTGTGAAAATTGCGCTGATCACTATCCCGATTATCAGAAGGACGAAGAACCTTCTCGATCTGAAATAGTTCAGCAGCTCGTATTTCGTGATCGTTCCTACTTGAGCAATGCTCGTTGGGAGACTAGGCGCTACTACGGACCCGACCGACTTGAGAGAGGGCTTGCTCATGTGCTTCTCACAGTGTTGCCTTGATCAGATTCAGGTACGTGTCCTCGAGCGCTGATGAGGATGGGTGGAAGCTGATCAAGCCGATTTTCATCGTTACAAGGTCTGAGAGAAGTTTTTCTTGGTTTTCTATGCCACCCGAAAAGTGTAATCGTAAGTTCTTTCCTACCAGTTTTTCCGCGGACACTACGCCGGGGAGAGAGGATATGGTCCTGCTCACTGTTTGCTCATCAATTTCTCTGGATAATCCTACGTCGATGATGATTGCGCCTCCGTTGGCTCCGGAGAACCGTGACACAACGTTGCTAAGTTTGTCGTAGACGAGGAGTTTCCCATGGTCGATCATCGCGACCTCGTCGCATATGTCAGAAACCTCGTTCAAGAGATGGGAGCTCATGAAGATGAGCCGGTTCTTTTGCTTGAGCGATTTCACGATCTCTCTAACCTCGGACATTCCTCTAGGGTCGAGCCCTGTGCTCGGCTCGTCCAGAAGGAGAATTTCAGGTTCGGATAGGAGGGCTGCGGATATGTTGATCCTCTGTTTCATTCCTTTGGAGAATTTTCCAACTTTCTTGTCCAGCCATTCTTCCATCTTTACTTCTGCAACTACTTCTTCGATCTTCTTCTTCCGTTCCGAACGGGGCATTCCTCTGATTTCTGCGACCATAGAGAGCGCTTCTCTCGGGGTTAGAGCGGGATAGATCTCTGGGCTCTCGATAAGTGATCCGACGGAGGCGAGAGCCTTCTTCTTGTTCTCGTGCACCGAGATTCCGTTGATTAGCGCCTTTCCCTCGGAGGCTCGAATCATATCGGTGAAGAGCTTCAGAGTAGTTGTCTTCCCAGCTCCGTTCGGCCCGAGAAAACCCACGCACTTCGAACCTTCAATCTTCAGGTTGAGACTGGATAACGCGGAAAACGAGCCATACCGTTTTGACAGATTTACAGCTTCAATAGAAGGGCTAGACAATCCAGTATCTCCTAAGAGTTCAGTCCCGGATTCAAGAGCATTCTAAGAGCGTCCAATGTTTCACGAGGTGGATATTGGTGGCAGTCTCGAAAATACCCATTATTAGACACTTTTCCTAGCGCTAGAAAGAGCCAGCAAAAGCTGAGGTCCGTTTCTAGTATGCAAATGAGGATCTTTTTGGGTTTCAAAGTTTAAAGGAACGACAGGCTCCCAATCGCTCCGAGCATCTGTTCGCAATGACGAGTACCATTCTTCCACGTTCGGCCGATTATGAAGTGAAGCTGACGCCAGACCATGAGAGTCTGCGGAATACCATCCGTGATTTTGCTGAGAAACAGATCCGACCTATAGCAGCGGAAATTGATCGGAAGAACCACATTCCCCGGGAACTGCTCAACCAGATTGCCAAGCTCGGACTGACAGCTATTACATACAAGGAAGAGTATGGTGGGCTGGGCGCCGACCTACTCTCGATGGTTATCGCGCTCGAGGAATTAGCGCGTGTGTCAGCTGCATGCTCGACAGTTTTCGTTGCTAGCCATCTTGTTTCTGAACCCTTGAACGAGTGGGGGACAGAGGAGCAGAAGAAACGCTACCTCGTCCCGATGGTCGCGGGCGAGAAGATCGGGGCACATGCCATGACCGAGCCCGGCGCAGGATCAGATGTAGCAGGAATCAAGTCCACAGCAAAACTCCACGGGACACACTGGGAGATATCCGGACGAAAGACCTTCATCACAAATGGCGAGATTGCTGATCTCTACCTGGTCTTCGCGAGGACAAGTCCGGCCCCGAATAGAGAGAAAAGGCACAAGGGTCTAAGCGCGTTTCTCGTAGAGAGAGGAACTGAAGGATTCCATGCAGCAAGCAAGATCGAGACAATAGGATTACGCGGCTCGCAACCATCAGAGCTAGTTCTAGATCACGTAAAAGTTCCCAAGGACAATTTACTAGGGAATGAGGGCGACGGCTTCTATGTTGGGGTCAAGACATACGACCGCGGCAGAATCGACGTTGCAGCACAGGGCGTCGGAATCTGTCAGGCCGCGTATGAAGCGGCCATAAGCTACGCGCAGACCCGGACCAGTTTTGAGACGCCGTTGATCGAATTTCAACAAGTACAGTACAAGCTCGCGGAGATGGCTATGGGCCTTCACACAGCACGTTTGTTGACCTACTGGGCCGCGTCATTGAAGGATCAGGGAAAGGACTTCGTAAAAGCATCGTCCATCGCCAAGGTTACTTCAACTGAGGCAGCGGAAAAACTGTCGTTGCTAGCAATGATGATTCACGGCGGTTATGGAGTTGCTACAGAATATCCTGTAGAACGGTTTCTGCGAGACTCGCAGATAATCAAGACCTACGAAGGCACCAACGACATTCAGAGACTTACCATCGCGAAACAATTATTGCGAGAACTGAAGTCCTAGCCCGCTTCTCTCTGCCGGCATTTTGTGCCCAAACCTGCTGTAGCCGTGTTACGACGATAACCTGTAGCGTCGCGCTATCGATTTTGCAACATTCCTTGGATTTCGATTTGTAGTATCTATACTCAAACTCCTACGAAACGGGATTTCCAAGTCGAGATAATGTCTCCGAGACAAGTCGCCCAGGATTTTCTCGTTACTCATTTTTCCCATCCTTCTCCTTCGACTCGCCTTCACACGCCTGACCAATTCTTTCCGCTCGCAGTAGAGCCGCACGAACATACTTGCCGTCCATGTGATCTGATCCTTTTGACCACGTTTTTCACGAACCGGTCGTCCTCGCTTGTACTATAGACAAACGTGAAAATTGTGTCAATTCTCTCTTTCGCATCCTCTTCTAACATCTCTAGTCAATACTTGCCCGTGAAGCGCCCAGAAGGTCTTTGTTCCGAACTCGAAAATTGACTGGGCAAACTGGATCGAGACGTGATTGTCGAAAAGTTTGAACCCTGTTAGCCTTGCCAGTTCGGTTGCGACGGTCAGTTTGCCTACCGCGGGGGGTCCATAGATGAAGACGACTCTCATTCCAGAGACCTATTCTTTCTGGGTTGCAATAAATAGCTGCAAGAGCTCTAGCAGGAGGATTGAGTTTTGAGGTTCATTCTCTCAGGTCTTGGAAACTGGTACAATGGATGGAGTTTGACCGATCAAGCTGTTCAGCTTGCTGACAAGCTCGGGTTCTGGGGCGCGGTCATTCCGGACCATTACATGTGGGCCGAAGCCTACGGACAGCAACAGAAAGATTCGACTTTGGAGAGTTGGATCGCGCTTACCTATCTTGCGGCCAAGACCCAGAAGATCAAGCTTGGAACAATCGTCACCCCGATCCCGTTCCGTCCACCTGGAATGCTGGCCAAGATTGTCGCTACCATGGATGTGTTATCGTCCGGACGCGCAATCCTCGGCGTTGGCGCCGGATGGTCCCAGACAGAATTCGAAGGCTACAGCACATGGGACGACTCGAAGACACGGGTCGACAAGACACAGGAAGGAGTAGAGCTGATCCTCCAGCTCTGGCACCAGCCACAGGTTGATTTCAAGGGAAAATACTACCACGCGAAAGGAGCGATTCTGGATCCTAAACCAGTCCAGAAGCCTCATCCGCCTCTTATGTTTGGAGGCGTCGGGACACGAATGTTGCGGCTCGCGGGCCAGTATTCCGATATCTGTCACATTCCGCCGTGGGTCCATGTGCCGACGGAGAAGGCACGTTCGATCGTCAAGCAGGAGGCGCGAAGATTCCATCGAGAGGACAAGGTGGCTTTTGCAGCAGGATCTGTCGCTAACCGCGACCAAAAATTCGACTTGAAAGCTGTAGGTCAGGATGTGGAGAAAGCGGCAAAGGACGGATCTCTATTCTACATTGCACCCCTTCAAAGGACGGGCTATCTTGACAACCTGAGAGAATTCGCCAAGAACATCATCCCCTCATACTCAGGGCTGGACTAGAATAACCAGGCTGCAGACTCCCAGCGAAGTCGGGGACGCGATATTTGCTTGGGACATTGGTCAAGTATCAGCTTGCGCACTTGCCAAGCAAGGTGTGGTTAATCGCAATTTCGTCCTTAGAACAACGCAGGGAAAATATGTCCTGCGACAGGTTTCCCGTGCTCATCACCACACTCCTCGCGACTTGGAATTCGAACTTGCCTATCTCGACTATCTCAAGCATGCAGGTTTCCGATACGAAATCCCGGCAGCCATTGCAACTACGAAAGGTAGCTTATTCGTAACTGTTCAAGGGCACTACTATTGGCTCTACAAATTTGTCGAAGGGAGTGTCGTTGAGAAACTCGACGAGTCGCGTCTCGCACAACTCGCGAAGATGATGGCAGAGTATCACCTACTGATAGAACGATCAGCCCTCAACAATGGAAAACCAGCCTCAGACTTGTACAATACACCTGCCACTTTGAAGGAGATTGAAGAATATAGGACGGAAATTCTGCGAAAAAACAAGATCAATCGGAACGAGCGTACCCTCCTAGACGAGGCCGCAAAGATGATTCTGATACTGCGTGACTTCGATGACGGTCCGGACCAGAAACCACAGCTGTATCCTATTCACAGAGACCTCATCTCCGAAAATCTGATTTGGAAACAGGACAAGCTAGCCGGGGTTATTGAATTCGAGCACGTCAGCGGAACGAACGATCCAGTCATCAAAGACATCGCTGTTACGATGCAATACTGCTGCAGAGATAGAAGGGTCACGCATCAATTAGACATAGATTCCGCAAGGCAGTTCCTCCAGTCATATACGGAATATCATCCCTTGTCCGACGGGGAGATTGCATTGATTCCAGATCTGATGACTGCGGGTTTCTTGGATGATTTCGCCTTTGCGCTTTGGATGCTGAGAAATGATCCGGATAGAGCGAAACGGTCGGAAGAGGACGGTTACGGGCCGACCATATTTTCAAAAGCCGCCCAGTGGAGTCATCGAAACCGGGAAAGGATCTCCCAAGCGCTCTTGAAATAGAGGCGTAATGATCGTGAAAATTGTCGTCATTTCCGATTCCCATACCGACTCCATCGACAACCTACCGAGGCAAGTCCTTGACGAGATATCCGGCGCCGATATGACCATTCAAGCAGGGGATTTCACGGGCAAGCGGCTGGTTGACGAGTTGCGCAAGATCGGCCTCTTCAGAGGTGTCTACGGCAATATCGATGGGCCAGATGTAAGGAAGGAATTGCCAGCAATTGACATCGTCCAAGCAGGGAATTTCAAGATCGGCGTCAACCATCCGGCTGAGGGAGGCTCTCCCCACACCTTGGAGCAGAGGTTGAGGCCCAAGTTCCCTGGGGTTCAGGCCATTATTCATGGACACAGCCACCGAACGAAGAACGATTTCCGGGACGGTGTTCTTTGGTTCAACCCTGGCAGCGCAACAGGAAAGTTTCCCGCTACAAAGAAAACCTACGGGATTCTGACAGTCGACGAGGAGATTCATGGAGAAATCATCCGGCTCTAAGTAGTCAGAATCAGGAAAGCTTGACGCTGATGCGTTCGAACAAGACTCATCCTTGGGAGCTAGCCTGGAGAGAGGAGAGATGGGCGGAGACTTCACCGCAACTCCCGGTTGTCGTGGATTTCGCAGAGGACTTGAAACGTGAAGGCGCGAAGAGGGTTCTGGACCTAGGCTGCGGGGCAGGTCGTCATTCCATACTTCTCGGCAAGACTGGCTTTCAGGTCGTGGCTCTAGATGTTTCGGAAACGACGCTCAAGACACTTGAAGGTCGGTTGAAGACCGTCGCCATCGACAATATCACCCTCGTCAACCATGAAATGCGGGATCTGCCGTTCGTGGACAATTATTTCGATGGGATTGTCTGTACTAACGTTCTCCACCACGGGAGACTGGTCGAGATCAAGAAGGCGATCGGAGAGGTTCATCGGGTGATGAGAAGGGGTTCCTCGGCTTTCGTCGTGGCTCTATCCGCGGCGGATTTTAGAAAAGGCAACGGGAGGAGGCTGGAGCGCAACACCTATGTTTTCACTACGGGAGAGGAGCGAGGAATAATCCATCATTTTTTCACGCGGGAGGAACTCAAGTCCTGTTTCAGAAGATTCAAGATCCTATCATTCGAAGAGAGATTGATTCCGATTCAAGCGGGTGGAAACCGTGCCCATTTTCTGGTGAAGCTTAGAAAACCTTAGGAGAATGGGTGGTTTGAAGCTTGGAGTGGTCCTGAATGGGCGACGCTCCGCCAACGAGGTTGCGGAGCTTGCACGGCTCTCAGAGCAACAAGGATTCTCGCACCTCTGGCTCTCTGGAGGTTCAAGAACCAAGGACCACTTCCTTAGGCTCGCGCTAGCCGCTTCTAAGACTAGACGAATTCAGATCGGACCAATTGCCATTAGTCCCTTCGAGATGCATCCGGTAAGAATCGGGCTCTCCCTTCTCACACTCGATGAAATGGCAGAAGGACGAGCGAGCATCGTGCTTGGAGGCGGAGGCGATTTGGCAGCCACATTGAACGTTCCCCTCAAGAATCGGGTCCAGTCTGTTGGTGAAACCGTTGACCTGATTCGTCTGTTGGGACGAGGTGGCGAGGTAAACTATCGGGGACGAATCTTTCAAACTAAACGACTTTTTTCGCCTTGGCAGGGAGCATCAGTTCCGCCTCTATACATCGGCGCAAACCGGCCGAGAATGCTCCAGATGGCGGCAGAAAAGTCGGACGGGGTTATGGTCACTGACATGCCGCTGTCATTTGTTAGGAGTCTCGTGGACTTGATCAGGCGAGGGCTGCAGAACGCGAGGCGTGATGCCGGGAAGTTTAGAATAAGCAACTGGTTCGTGTGGAATTTGCAAGATACTGAGGAGGAAGCGTTACGGTTCGCTCGCCGCACTCTCGGTTTTCGTCTATACTACATTAGAGACGTGGCCGGGTCCATCGGCCTAACCGCGGACCAAGCTCTTGAGCTAAGGAGAAAGCAACCGGACATGCTGCGTGCAATCTTCGAAGGTAGAGACCCCTATGTGCCACCAAGAGATATTACCAAATCGCTGATCGATCATCTGACGATCACGGGTTCTCAACGATGCCTCGGCGAGGCTGTCGAGAAGCTTCACGAGTTCGAGAAGCAGGGATTGAACGAGATGGCCCTGGCGGTTGAAGGGAATCCTGTTTCCGCAATCAAACTGCTCGGTGAGAAAGTTCTTCCCCATATCCAACAGAAAGAGATCTAAGGTGGGTGCCTAGCTGCTCTTTTGATCCCGCCTCGACACGTGAGCCTCCATCAAGTTCTCTGCATTATCGTATGCTAGTCGAATCAGTTCCTTCGCAGCTTCAACATCGCGTTCCGAACGGATTCTGAACGTGACCCATCCGGCTTGAGGAGCGAAACGATGCGGGTCAGCCTTACCCTCTTTCAACATTCTCTCCTGGTCCTGTTTGGAGAGTCTGATGTCTAGATGTGAAATCCCGTGAGTATGCATAAATTCGAGACCATCAACCTGGAATTCTGTTCCTCCGAACCTGTGAGGAGCCTTCGTAACCTTCGGGAGCTTTAGTATCCAATCTTGGAGAGACTCATTCAAGATATGTTCGTATCCGGTCTAGACTGGTGGCCTTACCTCGCTCTCGACCCTTCTACCGTTACTTGTTGTAGTCGTCTTGGTCTGGAACGCAAAGAGGCCACCTGCGAGGAGCAGCATGGTCCACCAAGGAGGGTAATACAGGAGAAGCGTTATGATGGAGAATCCTTGGAAGGTGAAAAAGTAGTAGGGGATGTAGCTCAGGAAACCCACGCCTGTGGCAGCGAAGAGGACACGACCACCGGCTCTACTGCTCTTGCGAGAGATAACGCCTCCAGCCAGTCCGAGTACTGTGGCAATAACCAGACCGGCTAAGAGAAATAAAGCTTGGAAATCGAACGGGTTGTAGTACGGATCGTGCTCCAAAGCGCTCGATATTAGAAATGCGAAGCTGTAACCTGCAAGCTGAAGGAGAGCTCCAACTGCACCAATTACTCCTAATACGAACGAGATCCTTTGGAACTTCTCAGAAGAGGACAACACGGAATTGGACGGTGGTTTGTAGATATAGGCAATAGCTCCTAGCTCATACGTTCTAATGCAAACTCATGGTAGGGCGTCCGAAAGAAGCCAAACACCAGTTTTTTTGGTAAACGCCCTAGCAGCGCTAGAAGAGAATTACTGAAAAGGTTTAATCGCTTCTGGTTAGGCCAATTGCGCTATGTCGGGACAGTGGACACTCCCAATTGAACTGAGAGACTTCAGACCGGACGATTACGGGAAGCTGGCCCACGTCTTCGGCTCGATCTTTCCCGACTACGATCGAACACCCGAGGAATGGAGGTTTGAAGATGAAAGTCTTGACAGGTCAAAGTTCCATTTCAAACGATACTCGTGTTTTACTAAGGATGTCCAAGAACCAGTCGGGTTCGCTCAGTGCCAGCATATTCCTTGGATGTATCATCCGAAGAAACTCTGGTTCGATATCTGGGTCGATCCACAACATCAGAGGAAGGGAATAGGCAGTGCACTCTACGAGCGACTAGGGCAAGACTTCAAGGATTTTGGTGCTGTAACAACTTGGACTGGTGTAAGGGAGGACATGCCGTTTCCAATCAAGTTCGCAACGAATCGAGGGTTCCACGAGAAGATGCGAGCCTGGGAGTCACGCCTCAAACCTGCCACAGTCAACCTCTCTGTTTTCCAAAAATACGTGGACAAGGCGTCTCAGTATCGAATCCACTTCGTCACACTAGCCGACGAGATGAGGACCGATCCGGATTGTTATCGCAAACTCCATGCTCTAGTCCAAGCCGTATCAGAGGATATTCCTCGACCTGAACAGTTCACGCCCGTCTCTTTCGATCAATGGTCAGCTTTCGAGATGAAGAGTCCCAATCTTGTCCCCCAAGGCTACATGATAGCCAAGGCTGGCGACAAGTACGTGGGGATGAGCACAGTGTGGAAGGCTCAGAAAGACCCCAGAGGCCTCTATCAGGGACTAACAGGAGTAATACGAGAATACCGGGGACGAGGAATCGCAGTCGCCTTAAAACTCAAGGTTATCGAGTTCGCTAGAAACAACAAGTACGAGAAGCTCAGGACCTGGAACGACTCGACCAATGCACCCATGATCGGAATTAACATCAAGCTTGGCTTCAAACGAGAAGTCGGCTGGATAACCTTGGAGAAGAACCTGGCATAGATCAGAATGAGATCGAAGCTCCCCGTTCTGACCCTCAAAGGCTCACCCCACCAGATAGGATACAAACACGGAAAGAAAGCTCGCCGAGAAATCGAGCATAACCTAGAAGTCTACTTTCGCCGATTCAAGAGCGAAACCGACCTCTCCCATGATGTCGCCCTGGGTCGAGCAGCAAAATTCCTCGAAGTGATCAACAAGCGAAGCCCCGAATACGCTGAAACGATGAAAGGTGTCGCCGCGGGCTCAGGCCAGGAAATTCTCGACATCACCGCGTTGAACGTTCGGTACGAGTTGATGTATAGTCAGTTTTCCAAGATCGGACTGAAGCCGATACCCAAGACTTTCGGATGCACAGCCTTCGCCACGCTTCCAGCAGCGGTCGAAAACGGCCATTTGATGATGGCCCAGAACTGGGACTGGATACCAGAGGTCAAGGGGCTCTTCCTAAAGGTCAGAAACGAAAACGGGCCGGATGTCTTGTCGTTCACAGAAGCAGGGGTGGTTGGAGGTAAGATCGGCTTGAATTCTGAAGGAGTTGGTTTGCTGATTAACGGAATTGTGTCCAGCAAGGATGACTGGGCACGGCTCAAGAAACCCTTCCACGTACGATGCTGGGAGATTCTCAGATCGAAAACCTTGGGACACGCAGTCAAGGTCATCGCCCAAGGCCAGAGGAACTGTTCAGCAAACTTCATCTTGGGACAACAGAAAACGATCGCGTTAGGAAAAGTTGTTGACATCGAATCGGCACCGGAAGCAGTCTGCGAGCTAGGACCCGACAGAGGGGCGCTCGCGCACACCAACCATTTCTCCAATCCTAGAAAACTGGGCGTAAGACAAGTCTTGGACGAAGAACGACTATCGACGCTCCATCGATACCGGAGAATTCAGAAGCTTTTGGACGGAACGGTTCGAGTGGGACAAAAGTTGAGTCTAGCTGGCGCACAGAACATGTTGAGAGATCATAATGGAAAGCCGGAATCAGTATGTCGTCACTCAAACCTGAAACTGCCGGAGTATGAGAGGTATGAGACAGTGGTCTCGGTGGTCATGGATCTCTACGGCAGAAAACTGTGGGCTGCAGTCGGGTCCCCATGTACTGCTGAGTATCAGTCTCTCAACCTTTGAGAACGTCCTCGAAGAAACCTCTGACCGAATTATATTTCAACAAGCAGGCCGTCTGGGAGTGCGTCTAGCACCATGCCCTCCGTACAAAAACGCCGTCTCATAGAGAAGACCCGTAAACGGGAGAGACGAGGAAGGACCTACCTTGTGGCAATAGTTCTGATAATCATCGCCGTTGCTGTAGGCTGGTACGTTTACTCCGCCGCAACCACGCCCCGGCCAGACTTCACGATCGCAGCGCCCAGCGGTGTAACAATTCTTGCGAACACTCCGACCAATTCAATAATTACAATCACCGCTGTGAATCAGTTCAGTGGAACAGTTCTTTTGACCGCGAAGGGCTCGACTGGTCTGACGGCAACAATCAGCCCAGCTTCGGTGACAGGCTCGGGCACTGCTACACTGACTACATCCGCGGCAGCCAATGGTAGTTATACCGTGACGATTAACGCGACGAGTGGAGGTCTAATCCACTTCGTGACGCCTAGAGTAGCCACTCCAATCTACGCCAGGCTCATTACCTCTGATGGAACCATAGATGTCGAGCTTTACCCCGCCCAGGCCCCGAAGACCGTAGCTAACTTCGTTAATCTTGCCCAGTCAGGATTTTACACCAACCTCACGTGGCATCGAGTCGTCAAAGGCTTTGTAATCCAAACAGGCGATCCGACCTCACAGAACGCAGGAGGCGACAACAATACTTGGGGACAACACGGATCATCACAAACAGTCCCTCTTGAGACAGATAGTTCCCTTCAGAATCTCGCGGGAACTCTCGGAATGGCACGGTCCACTGATCCGAACAGTGGCAGCTCCCAGTTCTACATCAACTTAGCCGACAACCATTCTCTTGACGGCAATTACACTGTGTTCGGCAAAGTAACCGCTGGTATGAATGTCGCTCTCACCATAGGAAACGTCCCCGTGTATCCTCGGAGCAGTCAACCAATCAATCCCGTGTTCCTAACGAGTGTTACGATTCGATAATCCACGACAAAATGCTTGGTTTCAAACACAGCACGCAGTCGTCACGGCTAAGAAATCGAAGAAACTTCCCGCAGTAACTTTTGTTCTGGCGTTTCATGGTCCAGCTGCGTTTCTTAGATAGTATGCCCAGTAGCCCTTCCAACGTCCATACTTTTCCGAGATAACGTGGAGTCTCTGAGTGGTCATCGGTTTTCCGTAGACCCTGCCCGCCGCTGCGATCAACCGCTTCTCAACGGCAAGTTTCTCCATTCTCCCAAGTCCTCTGAGGAGGATGAGTTTCGCGGAGAATTCCCCTATGCCCCTGATGTTCTTCAGCCACTCCTCGACCTTGTCGTAATCGGCGGTTCTCAGGAATCTCTCATCGACTTGGTTGAATGCCTTGATTATCTCGCCTAGGTATTCTTCTCGTCGCTCGTGTTTGAGGAGGGCCTTCAACTCTTGTTTGGAGGCCTCCCCTAGCTGGCCAGGTTCCGGGAAGGCCCGGTACTGGTGACCGTCCACTTCAAGGCTTGTGCCGAAACGCTCAAGCAATGCCCGCTTGGCGTTCCGCGCTGCACTCAACTGGTTTCGTTGTGAAAGCACCGCCCAGCAAGCGCATTCGAACGGAGTGAAGAACTTGACTTGGTGGAGCCCGTAGAGCTTCTGAAGGACAGGTGCAAAATTGGAATCATTGATTGCTATGCGGTAGAACTGGTCGAGATCGTCAGAAAGGCTGAGGAAGACCGCGATCCTGTCGATCACTACTTCGGTTAGTCCGCGAGAAAAAGGATGATCCGCGAACAGGGTATACTTTAGCCCGGGCATCTTGATCGTTCCAGTCGGCTTCAGGTGGAACACGATGGCTCGGCCTCCAACCCGGACCGCTTTGGTCATCGAGAGCTCGCTCACAGTTTGGTCTTCTCGCATTGGGGGAAACATTCCTAGAAAGTCCAAGGATTTTGCAAAGTCGAATGGCGGGGTCGGTCTGAGTGAACCCTCTTCGGAGTACAACCCCATTTTTTTGGCCCTTCTGCGAAAATGAATTGTGTCCTTGCCTACTTAGGTAGGCCGGAGGGTCACGTCTTTGAAGCGTCAACAGGCGAGAATCGATATGATACGAGTCGTCGATAATCCAAAGAAAGTGGAAGACGCTTACGCTCGTCAGTATGAGAATCTTGCGAGCGAGATCGCAAATCTTGTCCTCACCAGGAGGGGGATTCTCGCAGAGATTGGGTGTGGGGAGGGCCAGCTAACTATTCCTCTGGCAAAGCTTCTCCCCCGCCACCGATTCAATGTGGTGGACACGTTCACCGGCGCGTACTCAGGGGCTCTAGGTCGGCTAAATCAAGCTCTATTCGTAGCTAAATTGAAAAGCAGGGTCAAGGTGAACGTCGCAGATTACCTAGACTGGCTCTGGGAAGAATTCTCTGACAAGTATGCGGGAGTTATCTCAAGTGAGTTTCTGCCAGAGATCGATTCTTACGAGCTATCCATGTTCTTATCAGAATGTTATCGCGTTGCCAGGCCCGGCGGTCTAACAGTCCACTCATTCCTCTCGCCAATAGCTAGAAACCGTCGACAGAGGTTGCTGATAGACGCTGACAGTAATCCGAAGTGGACAAGGACTCCGCCTAAGGAGTGGTTCTCTCCCAAACCGGCCCTTGTGATGTCGGAGCTAAGACGAACGGGCTTTCGAAATCTTCACGTTGAAAAGATCAAGAGCAACCTCATCATAAAGGCTGACGCGGTGAGAAACTTCCTCCATAGCTGGGAGGTGAAGAGCACATTCTGGAAAACACACGAGTTGCAGTTGGCGAGCGAGGGCTTGGAGGTCCCAGATTGGCTGATAGTGTCGGGTCGTAAGCCCTAGAGAGTCAAGCTCTCAGTTCAAGGTCTAGGCAATGGGAAAGAAAAATGGGGACGCGAGCAAGAAGCTCGCCAGGTCTACGCAGTCTCGTTTGTCTTTCGGTCTTCCGTCCGTTCCATGGTCCCGCCGCATCCGCAGCCGGGTCCGCAGCAGCAACAACTCAACTCACGCTTCACCTCGGTTAGTCAGTTACTTTTCTAAAGTATTTAAACAGGCAAGTACCCAAACAGTAATGGAGTTACACGTTGGTAAGGACGAAGGAAGGAGAACCATGCTGCACATGCCCCTGCCCATGCGAAGGAATAATCGAGATCATCGGCAAGAAATGGGCTCTTTGTGTCTTGGCCCTGTTAGGAAACGATGGAACACTTCGCTTCAACAAACTAGCCGGAAGACTCCCAGGAATAAGCGCAAAGACGCTGACAGAAGTTCTAAAGAGTCTCCAGCAAACAGGACTAGTTAAGCGTCAAGCTTTCGCCGAAATCCCGCCGCGAGTAGAATACCATCTGACCAAAGAAGGGAATGAATTGACGATGTTGGTGGCCCCGTTGATGGTTTGGGCTGACAATAGGACAGGGCTTGTCAAGCTGGAATCTTAGGATTCTTAATTCTAGACTCGACAAGCTTTCCCGCTCGTTCCTCAAGCTGAGCAGCTTCCTTCCGCAGATCAGAGACTTGTCTCGCTATCTTCTCCACATACCTTTGATCATCAAGACTTGCAAGATTGATCAGGACATTACTTGCCGCTCCTTCAACAGCCGCACGCGCCGCGGAGACTGCGGTGACAACATCGGAGAGTGCATTGGTGGACCCTTTCTCCGCGACCTCGTGAGCGAGCCGCAGAGCTTTGACTGAATATTCGAGGGTTGAGAGTGGTATCTCGGACGCCTTGATAGTTGCTACTCTAATCGCGTCCGTTCGAGCCTCAGGCTGATCCTTCGAAAGCTTGAACGCTTTCATCACCAAGTCAAAAGCTTCCGTGTCCTCTACCACGAGGCGTAGAAGCTTCTGGCGAAGAGCATCAGCTTCCTTCACTACCTCGTTGAGTTTCTCTGCACCTGGCGGCGCTTCTTTCTTTCCCAGCGTTATCCGGGCGACCATGCAGAGGAGTCCTGCGGCGAGTGCTCCCATGTACGCAGAGACACTTCCTCCGCCTGGAGTCGCCTTTTTGGAGGCGACTTCTTCGCTGAACATAGCTAAGCTCTGGTCAGTCAGCGTAGAAGGCCTAGGGGCAAAGAGCTTCCTTTCCAGGACCTGGTCCCGACTAAAGTTCTCCAGCCGCAAATAGAACTCTGCAGAGTCGACAAGGGAATCCATAGGCGCAAGCCCGACGACCTCGCTCCCAACAACCGGGACCCCGTAGCGATCGGCGAATAGCTTGACCAGCTCGTAGGCCTTGAACACTTGGCTCTCGCGATAGTTCGTCAGGTTCATCGACACCTGAACTATTCCCCGTTCTTTCAGCTCGAACCCGAGAGCTTTTACGAACGCAAGGCCGCCATCTTTTGCTCGCAGTTGGTGGGCGATCTTCTTCGCGATGTCTAGATCACTTGTTCCAAGGTTGACGTTGAAGGCTATGAGAATCTCTCGAGCTCCAACAGCTGTCGCGCCTGCAGTAGGATGGATCTTCTCGGGACCAAAGTCCGGTCTCTTCGCCGGGTCCTTACCTATCTGGTCTTGGAGGCCTTCAAACTCTCCTTCACGGACGTCAGCGAGGTTCCGTCTCTCTGCGGTAGTCGCTGCTTCCTCGTAGAGGAAAACAGGCACGTGAAATTTCTCAGCGAACTCTTGCCCGAAAGCGCGGGCCAGCGAAACGCAATCTTCCATCGTTACACCGGACAACGGGACGAAGGGAACAACATCGACCGCGCCCATTCGTGGATGCTCACCTTTGTGATGTCTCAGATCAATTAGTTCGATTGCCTTTTGGCTAGCAGCCAGCGTAGCGTCCTTCACGGGTCCAGGCTCGCCCACGAAGCTTATCACGGATCGGTTGTGGTCAGAGTTGGATTCCACATCAAGGAGCGTTACGCCAGGCGTCTTTCTTATGGCGTCAGCGATCAATTCAATGACCTCCTTCCTCCGGCCTTCACTGAAGTTTGGAACACATTCAACTAGCCGCAATACTGATTCTCCTACGCGGTTCTCTCCCATCTTGGTCTCCTTAATAGTCAAGCGGGTTAGAGAAGCCCGATCCTGTGATCAAGTAGCTTTTCGAAAATCTCCTCTGAAATAGAAATCTCCACGAAAATTCTTCCCCTCGACCGCGTGTCTATACCAGTACTTGTCGTCTTCCCACATCTCGTCAAATGGAGGATGGTTGACTGGAAACCACCGGAGAATTCCCTCCTTGCTCTCCTTGATTGTACCGCGAAATTCACTCGTTAAGAATACATACGCAACCCAATCCGGGTCCTCGCGTTTGTCGTACTTGAAAAACACGAGAGTTCCAACTCTCCGCGGTTGGACCTCTAGACCTGTCTCTTCGTAGACTTCCCTCGCAGCACATTGTTCAGGGGTCTCTTTGGGTTGTAGTTTTCCGCCTGGCGCGTTCCATTTGCCGGCTCCGAAGAGGCCAGGGTTCTTCTTCAACAATAGAACTCGGTTATCGTCAAGGATGAAGCACAGGGTAGCCTGAATAGTCATATAGACAGATCAGGGGATGCGTTTCTGTTTGAGCAGAATGATCGCCTGTGCTAGGTCACCGCTCGACTGTCGTAACGCGTTCGTCGCTTGTTCTACGGATACTCCTGCCTGAGAGGCGACGAGCTTCGCATCCTCATCAGAACCTCCGCCTACGCCCTCCTCCCGCATAGTTCCACCTCCGACTTGGTAGATGGTCTGCCCCTGTACTGTGACCGTGGCAACTTCGGGGTTGTCGATGACAATCCTTCTGGTAGGGCTTTCCATTATCACCTTGGTAACATCGTCTAGTTGTTGGACTTGCATGCCCATCCGTTGCATCATTCTGTTTGCTTCGCGGGGGTTGACCTTTCCTCGACGCATCATCGCGAAATCATTCTCTTCCACCCTGTCCGGTGATTGTTAAGCCTATTCAGAATCCGCGGCTCCGTGCCGAACTTTAACAGCTATTCCTATCTTGAAGCTCTGCATCTCTATGGCATTGAAGAAAGATCTCCCGACAGCGAGCAACCGGTCCTTCTTATCCACCACCAAGACCTCCTCTTCGGGCCGCAGCTCAGGGTCCACCCCTATCACGTGTTTGGCGAACACGTTTCCCCCCTTCTTGATGAACGACTCTACTCCAGGGGTGACCTTGACTCGTAGCTTTGGAGCCTTGAATACCTGTTTTAGCGCGAGACCTCCATTTACCGTCAGAGCCAGTAGACCGTCCTTGGGACGATAGGTGGCCAATAATTTCCCGTCGCTGTACACGTGGCGTATCCGATGGGTGTTCGGGGAACGCACGATTAGTATTGACGTAGGAAAGGCCTTCTCAGCTCCTTTGCCGAACTGATAGGCGGCGACCGCTCTGATCCTTCGTAGCTCGTGGAGCTGTGGCTTGACGTGTTGAAGAGGCATCGTTGTTCCGATAGCTAATTAAGCCTGGTCGGAGCCTATTTCTACTGTTTCTCGCCGCGAGGTCTTGTAACAGCCATTGTACTGTGAGGTTTGCGGGAGAGAGATAGTCGGTAAGCCCGGCCGGTCCCTAGTCGAAGGGGCAACCTTGATCGTCTGCCAATCATGTTCGAGCCTGGGCAAAGAGCTTCCCGGTTTTCCTGAGAGAAGACCTAGAGCAGCCCGTCTTGGTTCCGTGCCATCACATACTCGAACTCCAATAGAGAGCCTACCGAAAGCCGTCGAAGACTCGGATCTAGTCGAAGATTATCCCCGGATTGTGAAGGATGCCCGAGAGAAACTACACTTGTCGCAGACGGATCTCGCCTTCAAGGCAAAGGAAAAGCTGACCGTGATCCAGAAGATAGAGCTAGGCAAGATAATGCCCACAATGCGGCTTACCAAGGAACTCGAGCACATATTGCGTGTCAAACTCCTCGCGCCCAGAGAAGAGCTTGAGGTTTCCACTGTTCCCGTGAGGCAAGCCGGGCCGAGAGAGCTAACCCTCGGTGACATAGCTCTAGTTAGGCATCGAGAGTCACAGAGCAAGTAGCACGCGAACAAAAGCAGAGTCTATTGGGTATCTCAGTAAAGAATTATTTACTCTGAAACAGTCGCGCTAAGCATGGCTTCTCTGAGCCAGGCGAAGACGCTCGGTGGAATAGGGTCCATACTTGCCTTACTTTCCGGACTACTGTTTTGGGCACCATACAGCTCAGGCCTCGTCCTACTCATAGTAGGACTTGTTTTGATGCTTGTCGCGGTGAAGAACATAGCCGACACGATAGGCGACCAACCCATCTTTAACAACATGTTGTATTCTGTCATACTAGCGATCATAGGACCAGTCATTGCAGCCGTGGTCGTTTTCATCGCTGCCGCGTCTTTGATAAGCACCTTCCGCGGCTTTACGCCCGGAACAACGACCATCCCTTCGGGATTTCTCACCGCACTTGGCTTCATAATCCTGGCGGGCGTCATACTGGTGGTTTGCATACTGATCTCGACGATCTTCCTCAAGAGAAGCTACGATACCATCGCCACGAAATTGAGAGTTGACATGTTTCGGACGACAGGTCTTCTGTTCCTAATTGGGGCTGCCACTCTGATAGTCGGCATTGGTATCGTGATACTCTTCATCGCTGCAATACTTCAGATCGTAGCCTTCTTCTCAATCCCGGAACAGCTCCCATTACAGGCACCTCCCCAGCAGGTCTGGGGACCGCCAACGCCGCCTGCACCAATGCCTCCTTCTCTGACCCCCGCACAGTAGACAGTCTCTAAGACCATTTTCAGAAGTAAGATAGTTGAAAGAGGGAGTGGCTCCTGAAAAGATGACAGTTAGGGCTGTCCCCCCTGCGGTACCGGAGGAGGTTTTCCTGCGTGACACCGATAGAAAACGGGCAAAGAAGGGCCTCCTGGGCGGGACAGAAGAAAAAATCATCTTCGCCAAGACGATCTTCCTGCCTTATCTCGACTTCACCTACCGCTTTCCGGCGGAAAAAGGCCTTGTATCAAAACAGACGGTGATCAGTGAAGGCCGGTCAACGATCTTGGCTTTGCGAGAAGCGAACTTCGGCTTCGACCCGAGGCTGGTGGCGCTGATTCCGATGCTTGCCGATATGGAGGAGGACTCCGCATCTATCGTTAAGGGTATTGACTCGACCGCTTTGGTGAGCGAACGGCTAGCCGAGCTGAAGAATCTCTTGAGAGATTACGAAGTGCAGTCAGAAGAGAGGTCGAAACAGTACGAGGCTCTCCCGAAGGAGAGTCCAGCGAGAGAGAATCTGAAAGAGAATATTGAGTACCTGAGAAAGACGAAGTTGTTGCGATGGAAGATGTTCGCCGACGGGCTACAGCTCCCACCGAAGCTCGATCTCGATAGGCTAGAGCTCTTGGAGGGGACATTGTTCTACATGCCCTATTTCATAGCGAAGCTCTCCCGCGGTGGAGAGAGACGATATATTGTCTGGAACCGCGAAGGCAAAGAAGACGAGACAATTGCGGACGAAATGACGAAGAACAACAAGTTTCGAGCCCTCGTCGAAACACACGCACTAGGGTAGACAGTCGAAGAAGTTCTCAGAAACCCTACAGTGATATAGAAGAACACTCATCCTATCCCGAGTGAGAACAATGGCTTACTGCTGGAAATGCGGCGCACAGCTCTACGAGAACTCTTCCTACTGCCATAGCTGCGGAGCAGCCGCCAAACCCTCTGCAACCATGGCTCCCAGTGCGCAAACAGGGTTTGATCGTCTGAAAGACGACAGGGGATTCCAGGACCACTGGGCGAAACGCGTCATCGCCTACATAGTCGATGTCGCGATCGTATCGGTTGCGGTATATGTTCTCGTACTTGTTGTCGCACTTCCCGCGTTTCCGGCGATCTTCTTTGGACAAACGTTTCCCTTTGCATGGTTCTGGGGGTTCTGGTTGGGCGGAATCGCACCATTGATCATACTTACCTACTTTGTCCTCGCTGAAGCGTTGTTCGAGAAGACGATTGGAAAAGAGCTGATGGGCTTGAGAGTCGCAAGACTGGACGGTAAACGCCTAGATCCATGGTCCTCGTTCGTCAGGAACATCTCGAAGATCGCTTTCATTCTCCTGATCATTGATGTGGCTGCAGGTCTTGGGACCCATGGAGACGGCCGGCAAAAGTACAGCGACCGCTATATTGGGACCTTCGTCGAAACCACGAACAACAGCAGAATCATTCCTGACTGGATCTGAAAAGTAGAGCATCGATTGGGGACAGATGCTCCTTACCATGGTCGAGATGGTGGTTTTTGGGCTCGGCTCTGCCAGTGAAACGGCTTATTATCCTCAATAGATCCCGATTGCTCCGGAAGGTTTTGGTTTGGGGTCTAAGCCCGATAGACGCAGAGAAAAGATTCGCAAGACCCGCGAAACAGCTGACACAATTTACGACACCCTCGAAACATCGATGCTCGGCAATCCGATAGATGAGAATTCGCTGTGACGCGTCTACAGCTTGGTAGGGGTTCTGTAGGATTTCAAGCCCATCCCTCTGAGACTACCTCCGATCTTTGCAATTACTCCTGGCGCGTCTGTGCCAATCTTACACACTAAGGACTGGACAAACAGAGATAGGCTTTCGACTTCTACAATGTCGCTCTGAAGTCCTGATGCTTTTACAGCGTTCTCCGCTTGCGTTCTGTTCGCTCCAACCACTATTACCCTATCAAAGGGATACTTTCTCCACGAAACAATACGGTCTCTAGCCTCGTCCTCCATCTCGACGGAGATGTTCTCCCCCTGAAATTCCGTCACAGTCATCCTTAGCGGTACATAATCGACCAGTGCATTACTATCCAGAATTTCTCTAGCCGACTTAGCCTCTCCGTCTGCCAATTGCGCCCTCATTCTGTGAAGCGGGTAAAGAGCATCTTTTGGAGCCGGGTCCTGAATTCCAATATCGACATAGACCCCGTAACCAATTCGGCCGGCTCCAGCGACGAAGCCTCTCACAATGTCCCACTTCCCTAGTTTTGCTCGGGAGACTGGGGCCTCGCCTTGCTCTTGTCTGAGTAGGTTGAGAAACGCGTCCGCATCCTCGCCTTTGGCCCTGATCTGGAGCCACTGTCCTTGGAGGCCAAAGTCTGACACCATTTTGAGGCCTTTAGCTTGTGCGGCCAAAACTCTGGCGATGACCTGCGAGCCTTGTTTGAGGGCTTGCGGTGGGATTTTCTCGGCGAGGGTGGCGACCTGCCACTCCTCTACCACTTTGCAGTCGCCTCGAAAAGGTCAGATCTTGTCAGCGTGGAATGCTGCGGGTCGTTCCTGGAGTTCCGACTCTAGCTTTCTCGATAGATCCTCTAGCACTTGGACTGTCCGAGAGTTATCTTCGCTGATCAGTTGGCCATTGCAGCTACTGCACCGGAAGGCGGACTCCATGGCTTCTTCGAAAGTCACTCTAACTGTGAGGCATGCTTTGCACATGAAGAAGCTGTGACCCTTTTCGTATTCTAAGCGTGTTCGCATCTTTTCCAGAGCCTTCTTTTTCCTGCTTCTGACGAACGCGTCTAGCTGATCTGGTTGCAGCTTCCAGTGATAGATGAACCACCCTGTCTTCTCATCCCGACTCCGGACAACGGTGACTAGCGCGTGGTTGTACAGCTTGTAGAGAACTCTGCGGGCAGCGTTCAGCTTGACGTTTGCATTGACTGCGATAATATCGTCAGTAGTTGTCCCAGCGTCAGATAGTGCCTGGACGACGCTGAGAGCTTCCTGTCCTCCGAAGAAGCTTGCCAGTCGTGCAAGATCATCATGATTAGACCCCATGCTCTCAAAAATCCCTCGTTAACACCCTATATTGTGCGCTTCTCCAATTTAATCTATTAGCCTAAAACGACCGGGTCCAAACATGGGACGGGTTATTGTGCTCCGAATGGGGCACCGGTTCTTCAGGGATTCAAGGGTTACAACCCACGTCTGTCTCACAGCACGTGCGCTCGGGGCTGACGGTGTCATAATAGCGGATAGGGAAGATAAGACTGTTGAAGCTACTATCAGGGAAGTAGCCGGGAGATTTGGAGGAGACTTTTCGATCGAATCGGGAAAACCATGGAGAAAAACGATTCGAGACTGGAGAGACAAGGGTGGAAAAATTGTCCACCTGACCGCCTATGGATTGAGACTGCCTGACGTTATTCAAGAAATCAACAGGTCTAATGGAAATCTTCTCGTTGTTGTGGGGTCGGAGAAGATGCCTGGAGAAGTCTTCAAACTGGCGGACTGGAATGTCTCGGTGACGAACCAGCCGATGAGCGAGGTCGCCGCCCTCGCAGTCTTCCTCGACTGGCACCTCCAACATCATGCCCTCGACAAAGCCTTTCCAAATGGACAGATCGAGATCGTTCCGTCAAGTGAACAAAAGCTAGTCCGAAAGATCGTCTCCGTCCAAAAAGCAGATTAGGCAGAATTCACTATAGAATAGTAACCTCAACTTTTGTTCCCATGAATTCTCCGAAGCTCGCGGCTTCCTCCTTGACAAGCTGTTTTCGGGCTGAGCTGAGATTCCTGAATGGCTTCACCGTCACTTCAGTGAGACTGCTCTTACGTTGGGCCTGAACCCCACATAGGCCCGAAACGACGTTCTCAATCTGCCCTTTTCGGGCTCGTTTGGCAAGATGATGTCTCGACAAGCTCTAAGAGTTCACCGAGCTTTCGAGAGGTTTATGCCCCATACCATCCGACAATCCAAGAGTGACGAATTTGTCCTTGACAAATGTTAGAGTTGACTCATTGGGAATAAGAGCCTGTAAGCCATGTTGAAAATTCACGAGGCAAATCCTGAAGACGTTCCTTTGATTCTGTCTTTCATACGGGAGTTGGCGGAGTACGAGCGGGAGCCCAACGCGGTTCGAGCTACGGAAGACGACTTGCGTAGAGATGGCTTCTCAGCTAATCCCAAGTTCAGAGTGATCATTGCAGAGTCGGATGGCAACCCAGCCGGAATGGCCTTCTTTTTCCACCACTACTCCACGTGGCAGGGCAGGCAGGGACTCTTCCTAGAAGATCTCTTTGTCAGGCCACAGTTCCGAGGCAAAGGCATCGGCAAGGCCCTCATGGTTCATCTCGCACAGGTCGCGATCGCGGAGCATTGTTACGGGATGAGATGGGAAGTGCTCGACTGGAACACGACTGCAATAGAAGTGTATCAGAAGCTAGGGGCTCGGTTCCGAGAGCATTGGCGAGTCATGCAGATTGCGGGCGAAGATTTGAAACATCTATCTGAAACAGAAATGTGATCGGTCATCCGGACTCTCAGGGAATGTTGGCTACGGTCCGAATCGCCTCAAACGCCTTCCCGAAATCTTCAATCAAGTCCTCGGTCGCCTCGACTCCGACCGATACTCGAATTAGTCCGTCAGTGATCCCGAGCCTCTTCCTGTCTTCCGGAGACATTCCTGAGTGTGAGGTGGCCGCTGGTCTAGTGAGTAGGCTTTCGACTCCGCCGAGGCTCACCGTGATGATCGGGATAGAGGCATTTTTCATGAACTGTTCTGCCGCGGTCTTGCCCCCTTTGGGTTCGAAGCTGAGCATACCGCTGAACCCGTCAAACAACTCCCCAGCACGGTTGTGCTGTGGATGGCTCATGAGCCCTGGATAGTTGACCTTCGCAACCGCATTATGCTCCTCCAAGAATCTCGCGATCTTGAGGGCGCTCTCGTTGTGCTGTTTCATGCGCAGAGCCAGTGTCTTCATTCCTCTGTGCAACAGGAAACATGCATGCGGGTCGAGACTGCCGCCCAGGTGGTCTAGCCGATGCTTGACTTTGCTTATCATCTCCGAACCTCCAATGACCGCACCCGCAACTATGTCAGAGTGTCCATTCAGGTATTTTGTCCCGCTGTGAAGTGAAAGATCGTACCCATGTTCGATGGGACGGAAATTGATGGGGCTCGCGAAGGTGTTGTCGATCATAGATACGAGGCCATGTTTCTTGGCGAAGGTGACAACTGCCTTGTGGTCGGCCACCTCCAGCATTGGATTCGTCATGGTCTCGACATAGATCGCTCTCGTGTTGGACCGCCATTTCTTCTCCCATGACTCCGGGTCGTTGCCATCGATGAAATCATGGGATATCCCGAATGTGTGGAGATCTTTCGTGACGAAATCGTGGGTCCCACCATACAAGCAGTTCTGCACGAGAAGGTGATCCCCATTGTGAAGAAAGGTCAGTAGTGTCGTGGAGATTGCGGCCATTCCACTCGATGTTACGAGGGCGTATTCTGCGTCTTCGATCGCGGCAAGCTTCTCATGGAGCGCCCGAGCATTCGGCGTGTTGTTTAGGCGAATATACTGAATATCATGATATCCCTCTTCCTTGCGGGTCTCGAACATTGCCGACTGGAAAATCGGCATACTAACAGCCCCCTGAACCCTAGGTTCCGGCTCGCCGGAATGAATCAGCTTAGTTTCAATATGCTTGAACTTTTCCCCTTCAAGACAAGAACCAGATGTAATAATCGCTCAAACAATTATCCTGGGATAGCTAAGACCCTTGCGCCTAGCTCACGCTGGATAGAGATGACTTTGCAGTTGTTACATGGGCTCTGTGAGTTTTCCCAACTTGTTCGTCAGCGCAGCGTTCTGTGAATAGTCAACGGGACAGGCGATGACCGAGACGTGATTATCGGCCAACGCGCGCTTCAGCGTAGGAAGTAGATCTCCCGCTCGCGTTATCAAGTAGCCTCTGGCGCCGAAGCTCTCAGCGAACTTGACAAAGTCCGGGTTGCCAAAGTCAACATGCGAGTGGTGTCCCAGCTCCAAGTCCATCTCCCACTTGATCATTCCATAGGACCCGTCCACCCAGACCAATGCAGCAAACGGTATCTTCTCTCTCACAGCAGTCTCGAGCTCCATCGAGTTCATCAAGAAACCAGCGTCTCCCGCAATCGCGAGGACCTTACGATCCGGAAAAGCGAGCTTCGCAGCAATCGCCCCTGGCAGAGCGAAGGCCATCGTTGAAAGACCGTTTGAGACGATGCAAGTATTCGGCTGATATGTTGGGTAAAGCCGGGCCATCCACATCTTTACCGCCCCTGTGTCAACCAGCGCTATGTCTTGGGCACCCATCGCTGCTCGGATATCCGCGACAAGCCGCTGAGGTATTACTGGGTAGGAGTTATCGTTTCTTCCCATCTCAAGCTCCTTCTTTAGCAGGCGACGAATCTTCTGACCAATTGAATTCGCTGTTGGCTTAGGTTTGGACTCGTGGGCTAGAGCGTCGAGTGATTCTGAAATGTCACCTTGGATACCGACAGCGAGATGATAGTGGGCGTCGACCTGTGCAGGATAGCGATGGATGTGAATGATCTGCTTATCACCGGTCGGATTGATCTTCACGGGATCGAATTCTTGCATGTCATACCCGACACTCAGAATCACATCTGCCTGGTCGAAGCCAAAATTGGCGTAGTCGTGTACCATGAATCCTATCGTACCGAGCGCGTTTGGATGGTTGTCCGGAAAGACTCCCTTGCCCATGAAAGTCGTCGCGACAGGGATGTGAAGACGCTCGGAGAAACGGACAAGAGCTTCACTCGCGTGATTGCGCACGGCACCGTGTCCCGCAAGCATCACAGGATTCTTCGCAGCCTCCAAGACTTTTGCAGCACGCGATATCTGAGCGGGAGACGGAGAGGTGTCGCGCACCACATTGATCTCTAGTGGGGGATAACCTGTGGGAACGACCATTTTTTCGACATCCTCTGGAAGTGCAAGATAGACGGCGCCAGGACGTTCTGTCTGCGCAAGCTTGAAGGCCTTCCTAACCATCTCCGGCACAGCTTCCGGTCTCGGGATCAGCTCAGCCCACTTCGTGACGGGCTTGAACATGCTAACAAGATCGATTATCTGGTGGGATTCTTTGTAGATCCGGTTCAACCCGCCTTGCGCGCTCATAGCGACGAGCGGGACGCTGTCAGTGTTTGCGTCCGCTGTACCCAGTAAGAGATTGATCGCTCCGGGTCCCAGGGTCCCTATGCAGACACCTGCTTGACCAGTCAGACGACCATAGATGTCGGCCATGAACGACGCAGCTTGCTCGTGACGGACAAGAACAAAGCGGATAGACGAATTGTCTAACGCGTCAATGACCTGTATGTTCTCCTCGCCAGGTATGCCAAAAGCGTACTTCACACCCTCATTCTCCAAGCACTGAACGAGAAGTTGAGCGGCAGTAATCGGCACTTGTTTCGTACCCTCCCTTTTCGGAGGCGAAGAGTGTTCCATTCAGGTTCTTGGACTCCTCTAACAAAGTACCCGGCTCGATTCCATTTCTATTTAACGTGAAATCTCCAAGGCTCTTGGAGCAGGACTCGAATCGTCCTACGATCGTTCAAGAGCGCGCCGCGCGGGCTCTCTTTGTCAGTTGATGGTCCTGCCACCTGTTTATCGTTCTTCTTCCTTGCCTGAACTCGGAGAATCGAATGGATCAACGTAGCCCTATACCCACTTGCCAAGGATCTTCTTGCAGTCGGCGCAGAGACCGTGCTTGGGGGTAGCTGTTGGCTTTCCGCATCTGCGACATTTTCGAGGTGTGGGAGGTCTCTTCGCAACCTTCATTCGAAAATAAGGACTGGTATAGCCCTGAGGTTTTACTGCGTAGTTTCGGGGCCTCGCCAAAACATACACCCCTTGTGCTCTCAGAGTTCGAGTATTGCTTCAAGGTTTCGATAGTGGTGGGCCTGGGTCTTCGTGAAATCAAAACAATCCGACATGTCATCGGCCTGCGAGTCCCGCTGGTTCAAACTGGGCAAGCCGAACAAGGATTCGCAAAACTTCACCAGGCTGACATGCGAGTGCAAATTCCTCGAAATGTAACCGCTTTTCGCATATAGGCCAAGTACCAGGCATGGGACTCGTGATCCGTAACGGAACTGTGTCCCTTTGTACGATGGCTGCGGAGTCGCAAGCTTCCACGTCTCGACACTAGGTGGGTTAACGTGGTCGTACCATCCGCCCCAGTCATCCCAAGTTATGAAAATAGCGCTTTTACCCCAGAGTCCTCCCTCCACGATTGCATTCACCTGGTCCACGGTCCATTGCATACCGGTTGTCACGTTCCCCATCGGACCCTTCCCGGGGTCCGGAGGATGCTCGTCAAACTGACTCGTGGCATAGACCCATGAGACGTTCGGCAGTTTTCCTGCGGCCGCATCTTTGGCGAACTGGTCGGAGGTGAACTTGTTTCTCCCCCCGACACCGCTCAAATATTGAAATGCGTACCCACCATAGTTTCCCCAGCTCAGCTTGTGCGACTCGATGCCCAGAGGAAGCGATGAAGCGATTCTAGACGGGTCTCCAGGGTGAGGGTTGTCGATGAAGGGAGAATCGGCAGCTAACACCATCAAGTGGTTCGGCGTGGACGGACCCGCAACGTCCGTGAAATACTGGTCGCACAAGGTGAACTTTCTCGCATAGGCAAAGTATGCTGGAATGTCAGCCTCAACGAACTGTTGTCGGACCGAAGTCGTCTGACGAGACAGCCAAGCGCTATGCCGGTGATCCGGATCCCGTGGGGGTGGATTAGGAGACCTCGGCATAGTCATCCCGTTAACTCCCGGAAAAGTGCCAAAGTAATTGTCGAAGGTGTGGTTCTCCTTGAAAATAATCACTACGTGATCGACCTTGCCAGAAGCTATGGAGCCAAGCGGTCGCTTCGCCGCAGACATGTGAAGCGGAGGAAGCTCCAAGAAATCGGTTTTATGTCTACCTCAGATGACACGAACGCAGCTGCTTGATTATGCCGCCTGACTAACGCTTCAGACACTCTGATACAAGATCTTGTCTCAGAGATTTCGTGAAGCGTGAATCCCATTCTTGGGCAGAAATATGGCTTTGAATCCTTCCAGCCATGCTCGTCTAGCATCTTCGACCGGCAACCCGGTAACAATTATTGTCTCAATACCGTTCCACAAGGCAATCAGGGCATAGGTTATGGACCTCAAGTTCAAGTCTTTATCGATAATCTCCCTCTTTCTTCCTTCCTCCAAGTAGTTCATCAGAGTCGCGGCGTACTCGTCCTGAGTCTTCTTGAGGACCCGTCGAAGACCGGAGTTGTGTGACGCCTCTGAGAATATTTCGAAGCTTAGTCCCGAGTTCGATCCGTAGCGCCTTAACATTTTGTCAAAGAATTCGCCAGCGCTCTCTAGCGGCTTCTTGTTCTCGCCGAAGGTGGAGTATAGGATTTCTTTGAAAGCTAATGGTTCTGCTCGGCAGATTTCTTCGAACAGTTCTTCTTTGCTGGCGAAATAGAGGTAAAGCGCTCCCTTGCTGACGCCTAGCTTCTTTGCTACGTCATCCATTGTGGCTTGTCGGTATCCCTTTTCACCAAAGACCTGGTTTGCAGCCGTCAGAATTCGGGTTCTAGCTTCTTCTTTGTATTCTGGAACGACCCGTGGCATCTTTCTACTACAACATGTGGCGCGTAGTATTTAAAAATGACCGACGCGTTTAAATAATGACCTGCCAGTCAGTTTAACTACGCGATAATATATGCAGAACGAAAATATCTCCGACAAGACAACAATGAAGGACAAAGTAGTCCTGGTTACCGGAGCCAATTCCGGCATCGGAAGAGCGGCCAGTCTAGCTCTTGCCAAGATGGGTGCTACAATAGTCATGGTCGCGCGTAACAAGGAGAGGGGCGAAGCTGCAAGGTCAGAAATAATCAAAGAGTCACAGAGCAATTCAGTTGATCTCTTACTTGCCGACTTATCGTCTCTTGAGTCGGTACGGCAGCTCGCGACAGAATTCCAGAGAAAATATTCTAAATTACACGTGCTGATCAATAACGCTGGACTATTCAACCAAAGACGTCATGTCACAATGGACGGTTACGAGGATACTTTCACCACAAACTACCTCGCTCCCTTCCTCCTGACGAACCTCCAGCTGGACCTGTTAAAGGCCAGCGCTCCGAGCAGAATTATCAATGTGTCATCAGTAGGACACTACAATGGGCATATCAACTTCGACGATCTCAACCTCGAGAAAGAGTATGGTGGATGGAAAGCCTACGGACAATCGAAGCTCGCCCTCGTCCTCTTCACCCATGAACTCGCCAAGAAGCTCCAAGGAACCGGGGTTACCGTCAACGCAGTACACCCTGGAACCGTTGCGACAAATATCTGGAGTAGACCTCTCGGCCCAGTAGGCTTCATCATGGCCCTGCCGAAACTGTTCATGACAACTCCTAAACAAGGTGCAGAGACACTTGTCTATCTCGCTTCCTCACCTGACGCAAAAGATCTCAACGGAGAATATTTAGAGAAACTGAAGACGAAGAAGTCCTCAGACGAATCCTATAACGAAGATATCGCCCAGCGACTATGGGATGTCAGCACGAAACTGACCCGTCTTTCGCAGGTTGTTCCATCAAGATGAACGGAATAGATCTCGCGACTAAGCGAGATGTAATCACATCATGTGACTACGAAACGTGTTGGACCATTAAAAGCAATAACGGGAACAATACGATATTTGTGGTGAAATCGGATGGAATGTTACAGTAGAGCGAAGCCAGAAGAAATCACGGCGACGATAATCATTGCGAACCTCTTGAGAATCGTGCGGTAGGAGTCCCGCTTCCATGAGCGACAACCTGCCAGCCTCTCTACCCGGACAATCCGACAGGGTCGTCCAGGTAGACAAACTCTCCAAGAAATATGGCGACAACGTTGCCGTCAACGACATATCGTTCAACCTTACCAAAGGCGAAGTCTTCGCTTTCCTTGGACCCAACGGCGCCGGAAAAACTACAACAGTTGAGATCCTGGAATGTCTCCGGAACCCGACCGGTGGCCGAGCAAGAGTTCTAGGCTATGATGTTAGCAAACGTTCTGATCAAGCCCAGATCCGAAAACGAATCGGGGTCCTACCACAGGACTTCAACGCCATCGACCGTCTTACTGTCCGCGAGAATATCAACTATTTCGGGGCGATGTTCAAGCATCAGCTCGACGCGGACAAGCTCATTGAGCTAGTTGACCTGAAGGATAAGCGCGATGAACAGTTCAAGAAGCTATCAGGCGGTCTCAAGCAGAGAGTTGGACTTGCGGTTTCTCTGGTAAACGATCCTGATGTCGTTTTCCTCGATGAGCCCACTACGGGCTTGGACCCTAGGGCTCGACGAGATGTCTGGGGCGTCATTGAACGACTGAAGAGTCAGGGAAAAACAGTCTTTCTAACAACCCATTACATGGACGAGGCGGAATACTTGGCGGACATCGTGTCGATCATCGATCACGGACAGATAATCGCGTCGGGAACGCCAGACCAGTTGATTGATACCCACGGCGGAAAGAAGACGCTCATCATCAGAGATGCGGGTGAAGAAGGGCTCAAACAGTTACCCCAAGGTCTACCGAAGGCAGAGCTCAGAAACGCTGGAGATATTGCCATCCCCTTGCACAACGGCGAACTCACAAACATCCTCATGAGCTTAGCACAGACCCCCTTGCACGACAAGGAAATAGAAGTCAGACGTCCTACACTCGACGACGTGTTTCTCAACCTTACCGGGCGTAGGGTTTCAGAGGAAGGAAACTAAGCATGAGGAGCCGAATCTACACTATAATCAGTGGACATTTCAAGAGCTGGTACCGGAGCAAGAGCAGCATATTCTGGACTATCGCCTTCCCCCTACTCCTTATCGTCCTCTTCGGAGCAATATTCGGCAGCGGAAGCACCAAGTTCGACCTTTACCTCCAAAACCAAGACCTTAGCGCAAATACGCCAACGTATTTCTCTCAAGGGTACATAACAGTCCTAAACAATACTGGAGCCTTCAACCTCCACGTGGTCCCAGCTGAGCAGCCGGACCCACTCACCTATGTGAAAAATGATGCTCAGCTCCATAATCGTGGACAGAGATTGCTAGTCATACCCTTAGGGTTCAATGCCACTGTTATGAGTGGAAAGAATGCGACCATTCAACTCTACATGGATCAGAGCGATCAAGCTTCTGCATCGCTCGCGGGAATAGTACACTCAGTCACCGTCTCCTATGCGGCCGCCATTGCCAAAGCGCCCAACCACCTCATTCTCCAACAAGTCGGCATCGTGACCAAGAACATACGCTACATTGACTTCTTCATCCCCGGAGTAATCGGCATGACCCTACTCACCACGGGTGTCTTCGGAGCCGTCAACACCAACGGCAGCTACCGAGAATTGAAGATCATCAAGAAACTCGCGACTACGCCTCTTAGCAAGATCGAATGGATCCTCGGCATGGTGGGCTACCAGATGATCCTGGCCACCATCTCGCTCGTCGTCATACTCTTCTTCGGCTATGCCATTTTCGGAGTGACGGCGACCATCGACATTTACACGGTAGGATTGGTTGTTGCGGCCTCTCTCCTCTTTCCGGGTATCGGAATGGTGCTCGCAAATTTCGTAAAGGAAGCAGAGAGCGCAGATGCAGCAGCCAACGCAATAACTTTCCCAATGATGTTCTTGGGTGGAACCTTCTGGCCCCGCGAGACATTGCCCGACATAATGAAGATCATAGCGAACTTCATGCCACTAACATATGTGAACGACGGACTAAGGTATGCGCTGATCTACGCCGAACCGGCCCAAGCCCTGACCAACACCCTCATAGCCCTGGGCCTAGCATCATTTTTCATCGTTCTCGGCAGCGTACTCATGAACTGGAAAGAAGAATAGCCTTCAAAATATCGACGCGGATCGTTCCTATCTTAAATTCGGGACACTAGACGGTTTCGCTCATGGGATCGCTATCCTCGGCCAAAACCCTTGGCGGAGTAGGCGGGATTCTTGTCTTCATCCCGGGCATCAGTCTAGTCGGGTGGATACTCATTCTTCTAGCGACAAA
>VBBR01000032.1 GCA_005881615.1 Candidatus Bathyarchaeota archaeon | reverse complement strand
CACATGAACGTTGTTAGACTGGGCCAACAATCATGAAGATTGAGCTAGGTGTCCGCTTCCACACTCTATACGTACCTTTGACGTCGATTAACGTGTATTAATCAGAGCAAAGGGTCTATCTCTACCAATCGGATCCAGAGAGAAGACGGTTGGAAAGAACCACCTTGTCAATCGGTTTCGCGTGACAAGAACGCTTTTCTTTCTAGATCGCGTATAGTGGGTTAGAGTGATCATGAGCCAGGAAAACGTGGCACATCAGGCTTCTTTTGGTTTACGACCCCCGGCTCCACAGAACAGAAGGATGGTCTTGGCGAGGAGTGGAATGCTCAGACCGAAGGTTGAGCCGCAGATGTCTTCGAACCGATCTTCTTCATCCGTTTTCTTGCTGTCCATACGCCTGTACCAATAATAGCTACGGCTACTATTCCGAGAAGGCCGTAGATCCAAGGTGACCAACCGGCCGAGGTGGATTTTGGTTGTGCCTGGTTGCCTGTCGGCTGTCCACTTGGTGTACCTCCGGTCGTTGAGCTAGAGTCGTCGCCGGTACCAGTTCCCGGGTTTGATCCTGATCCGGCTCCAGGTCCCGACCCGGTTCCTGTGCCAGAACCTGACCCGGTGTGAGAACCTTCGTTGCCATTCTGAGAAGACCCCGTTTGGGCTATCCGATGGGCTAGGTCTACGGTGGTGCTTGCAAGTTTTAGGGTCGCATGAGCTTCCAGGCCAAATCCTCTCATTATCGTCATTTGATCAGGCGTCGCGGGGCACGAGTTGGAAGTGATAGATGAGTCACACGCGATTGGCTCAATTATTGTTTCGACTCCAAGTCCAAGGTGAATGTCCGCGCTTGCGCTGAGGAGGAGGTCAGTGGTCTGATCGTAGTTGAAAGTGAAAGCTATCTCCAAGTTGTCGCCGAACGGAATCGACGAGGGCGAGGTAGCTAATGGATCTGGAGGAACCAAGGGCTGAGAGAGGTTGAATGCCAGCGTCCATGCAGTCCGAGTTCCGAGGGTGCCTCCGAGATCGACGTTGGATGTTCCTGTTACATTCGTTGGTAGTACAAGCACCGGCACGGTCTGGTTTCCTTTTAGGGGTCCGTTCACCCACCACATAGTGTAGAGTGGTCGATGAACTATTGTGTTGTCGAGCATTGACATTGACGAACTCCAGTTGACGCTTGAGGGCAGGCTATTGCCCATCGCGTTCTGAGCCATCTTGATGGCTTGATCCATTTCTGGCATGATCAGAGGGAGGAGAGAGACTATTCGAGTTGCGAGGTCGATTGACTCGTTGAATTGCGAGATCTCTGGTGATGTTTAGAGATGCCGTGGTGCTGTTGAGATCGGTTGCAGCCCAAGCAAGGGTCCCGTTGAAGTCAACCGTCAACGGCATCGTTGCTATCATAGGACATACAATCATATTACTCGAGGCCGGAACACCGATAGCCCCGCAATACTGAAGGAACGAGATTGAGGCCGATAAGCTGTAAACGGCCCGGTCGCCTTTTTGGAGAGAGGGAGCTGCTACCACGGGTACAGAGACCAGCAATAGCAGAGCCAAGACGCCCAGAGTAACACCGGTTCTCCACAGGGTCTCTCACGCCTCGCTACACTTACACCAAGTCTCGTAAAAAGAGTTAACGGTTTTTCGACCATTGGCCGGCTCATTCTCAAAGTCTATGAACAGATGTCTCGGCTTGAACGAGGTGGTCCTATGGGAACTTGGGAGATAGCGCCCCCGCAGGACACGCATCAATGCAAGCCATGCAGAGGATACATTCCGAATCGTTGAACTTCTTCCAGTCCAAATCCAGTATCGGGATCTGCATCGGACAAGCGGTTTCGCATTCCTTGCAGTTTGAACACTTGATCGGATCCCGGTGCATTCCTAGCAAGCTGTTTTTTTGGAAGACCGCCATGATTCCACCAACAGGGCAGATGTAGCGGCACCAGAATCGCGGGATTCGCCATGCCGCATAGATGAATCCAATCAATATCAGAATATTGATCCACGTGAGAACCGTGATGCCTCCTATCCATGAGCCAAGGTTGGCTGCAGAGAGATCGGAGGATTGAGCATTTCCCAGGAACCTCCAGGAGTGCGCCAGCAAGACCGGGAGAGTTCCGAAGAGCGTGCCGTCTGGGGTTATTGCGATAAAGACGCCTGGAGCGAAGTCTCCAAGGCTTTGTTTGTAATCGGCTCCGACCCCGTAGTACAGCGCGAGCCCTAGGGTTCCGCTCATCAAGAAGCCTATTCCGACGAGAACATACTTCAGCCGAATCCAGTATTCGTGAGTCCGCGTCTGGACGGTATCGACTCTTCCCTTAATTCCCGTGATAACGTCTTGGAGAAAACCAACTGGGCAGATCCAGCCACACATGAACCTCCCGAGGACGGCTCCGACCACAAACATGATCCCGATCGGCAACCACGGAAAGATCGCCTGAGACATGAGAAGTGTGGTGGCGTCTAAAGTCGAACCGATTGCACCTTGTGCCTTGACACTGGCTACTACTGGGAGTATGATCCATGATCTGGCTCCGTTAAGGGAAGGGTTTAGGCGAGCAACAGCTATACCCGCGAATAGTAAGAAGAAGCCGAGCTGGACAAGAGTCCTAACTGGCCAATAGTATATTCTTCCATGCCTAATGCGCTGCGATATGCGCTTGGCAACTCCGACTTTCGGTTCGCTTGTCACGATAGGCTGCATTTGGGCATCTGGCCTAACCAAAGAAGGGAACGAACTGACGTACCAGTTGCTGGATGGTGATCCATTCTTCCGAGTAGACGCCTAACATCATAATCGCCAATCCTACGAATAACGTGAGGGTTGCTATGACTCGATTCAGATTGGTTCACCATTAGCTCGGCGAATCGGTTTAGCATGCTCCGAGTTTGCGTAGTTATATTGTTTCCGAAGACCACTGGCCATTCTATTGGCTGCGTATGATATAGACAAGTCTTTAATAGCGTGGAGACGGAGCGAGCGAAAATTATTCTTGACTAACGGAGGGTTGTCCATGGACGAGAAGAAGCCTAGCACGTCCACGACCTCCATGCCTCCCACTCCGACTCAACCGACCGTTGCCTCTCCGCCAAATCCTACACCGCCTGTCAAGAATCCACTTATTTCAAGAAGGAGGTTTCTCCAAGGAGCGCTTGCCGCATCTGCGATTCTCGCTGCCGCCTCAGTTGGCGCGTCAGGTCAGATTCTAGGACCACAAGTCCCCACCCCTCTCCCTCCCCAGGTAATCGCCGATTGGAGTGTTCTCGACCAAAAATACCAGGATGTCAAGGATGACCGGACGATTAAGGGGTTGTATAACGAGATGAATTACTCACAGTTCTTTTACTGGCAATACGATTCCTCAGTCAGTCCATATTACAAGAACATAATAGCTAGGCTCCCCGATGCAGACGCACCCCTAGTCAACCCTCTCTATCCGACTGACCCCATCTTGTCGCACGTAGTTGCGTTCAACACCACTTGCGTGCACTTGCGATGCCTCGTCAATCCAGGGTACGCAGGCGATCCAGGCTCAGGAGAATTCAGACTCCAATGCCCGTGCCATGGCAGCCAGTACCGGCTAGTTGACGCCATCCCTGTCGCTGGGCCGGCGTTCGATCTAGGCTTGAACCCGCTACCACAGGTCGAATTGTCAGTTGACTCTACCGGAAAGATTAGCGCAACGGGAATGAAAGGAACGCCAGGAATTGGCCGCACCTAGCAGGAAGAAGAAAGGGGTCCTCGACCCCATAATCGACCTTCTGAAATGGACTTGGGAGAGGCTTGAAAGAACACTTCTCCTAGCGCTAAAGATAGTCTTCCCGTCCCGGTTTATCAGCCCGCTAGGTTTCCTTGGAGTGCTCACCTTAATCGTATTCATAATTCTCGGCGTGACCGGTGCGCTTTTGCTTTTCCATTTCACTCCCTTCTTCGGCAATTGTCCGCCCCCTGTCAACGGTACAACCTACGTGCCCGCTGCTACCTGCAACCAGGCCTACAATAGTGTACAATCGATAAACAACGACGTCAGCTGGGGACAGATCATCAGGAACATCCACTACCACGCTTCCAATGCAATGGTTCTCCTAGCGGTAATGCACATGTTCTACCAGTACTTTGGAGGCAGGTACAAGCTACGCTACGAAATACTATGGGTGACCGGCATCGTGCTCGGCGTCGTAACGGTGATCGAGGCATACACTGGCTACGATCTCATTTTCAACATTCGAGGCCAACTGGCGATCAATATCGGGCAGACCCTCACCTACTACAGTCCGGTGATCGGGGCTAACCTAGCCCAGATAATATTCGGGTTCAGCTTCAACGACCTAGCTATCAGATTCTACGCATTTCACGTATTCATAATACCCATAATCATGCTGGCCATAATGGCTGTTCACCTGCCACGAAACCTTGTTCTAGACATCCCCGTTGCATCAGCGATAACCGGAGTTATCCTCATCATGGGAGGCCTGTTCCCGGTTGACGTTGGAGTGAAGTACGACCCGAATCTGGCCACGCAAATAACGTTTCCAGAGTGGTACTTTACAAGCCTCTACGCGTTCATCAGGGTTCATGGTCTGAACCCATTCATAGCGGGAGCCATCATTCCAGCGATCTTCGTCCTCATATTTCTAGTCGCCCCATTCTTCGATAGAGGAAGAAAAATCGCAATGATCGATCGCCCCTTCTGGATAGCCCTCGGTGTCGCTTCACTCGGGCAGATCGCGATAGTAACCGTCTGGGGCTTTAGAGCAGCGAATCCTTTCGTCGCGCTCACGGGCGAGAGCCAGCTGGTTATCGACCCAACACTGTTCGCCGGGTCGCTACTGATCGCCACAGCGCTGGCCTACGGTTCCGTCTATGCATTTGTCCGTTGGAGGCGAGCGAAGATAGACGAGCTCAGAGCAGCAAGAAAGCCGTTGCCATACCGAAAAGTAGCACCGTACATCTTATCGAAGAGCGAAGTCTACTCCTTACTAGGAGGCCTGCTAGTATTGCAAGGCTTCCTTGACGTTGCAGTCTTCCGTGCCTTGTTGGACAACCTCAACAACTTCGCCCTTCTCGAGATCGGGATGGTTCTGGTCGCCTTCGCCGCGACGGTTCATATATACAGAGTAACAAGCCAAGCAAAGTGAGCTGACACTAATGCAGGTTCCGAAAAAACACCTACCCGTCGTCGGGCTTCTCGGACTCGTGATAATTGCAGCGGCCGGAGGGACCGTCTACTACTACCAGTTCGCATCCCCCCACGCGCACGCGATTCCGGCGCACAGGCTGGTTTTCATGACAGCTGTAATCCAGGAGCTGGGAGGATTTCATCTCAACAACACCGCCTTCCTCAACCAGACGACACTGCCTGCCTTCGACGCATCAAAAGGATACAACCTTACAGGAGTGAAGTACCAAGACTATGTCCCCACATACTCGGATAACAAGACGATCAACGCGAATGCTGGAGACATTATCACGTTCTTCATCCATGGCATTGATGGCAGCGGACACGGCGTTCAACAAATCGGGTCTGCCCACGGCTTCGAAATAGACGGTCCGACAGTGTCGGTAGCACCGGGCGGCGTGCTACCTGGGACAATCCCCTTCGGCCAGTGGTACACAGTGACAGTCACCTTCACCACCGCAGGTTCCTACAGTTACCGATGCAACATTGTTTGTAGTCTCCAGCACCAGTTCATGACCGGAAACATAGTGGTCTCATGAGGCGGGCG
This sequence comes from Candidatus Bathyarchaeota archaeon, assembly GCA_005881615.1. Taxonomy (GTDB): domain Archaea; phylum Thermoproteota; class Bathyarchaeia; order 40CM-2-53-6; family 40CM-2-53-6; genus 40CM-2-53-6. The sequence continues at coordinate 76,683 of VBBR01000032.1, read as the reverse complement.
CACTGCTCGTCCAGCGTGAGATCCCAGTTTCGACAAAGAGCCGGATTCTGACCTACTACGAGTACACCAAGCCGAAGATCTGGTACCTCCTAGTTTTCACATCTCTTACCGCGACATTCATTGCCGGGAGCCTTCTCTCAAGCGGCCTTTCCCCAATAAGATGGATTACGGCAGCTGTTGCGATCATATCAGGATGTGCAGGTTGTAACGCGCTGACAAACTATGTCGACAGAGACATTGATGCGGTCATGACCCGTACGCAACATCGACCACTTCCAAGCGGAAGAATAACACCCACATCCGGACTCCGGTTCGGCCTTGCGCTCGTGACGATTTCCATCTTGCTGTCATTCACACTGAACCTTCTCTCGGTTCTCTGGATGGCTCTCGGAGTCCTCGACAACGTCGGAGTCTACAGCTTACTGTTGAAACGACGTAGTGCCTTGAACATACTCTTAGGAGGGTTCAGCGGCGGGCTTCCAGTCCTCTTCGGATGGTCGGCGGCCACGCCAGGCCCCATTGGAACCATTTCCCTGCTTCCAATTCTCATGGCCGGATTGGTATTCCTCTGGATTCCAATCCACATCTGGTTCCTCGCAGTTACCTATCGAGCGGACTATGCCAAGGTTGGAGTTCCAATGCTCCCGGTAGTGATCGGATCGGTCCCCGCAATCCGGTTGATCGTAATTTTCTCGATGATTCTGTTCCCGTTTTCAATCGGCGTCTACCTGCTAGGCCATTTCGGGTTAGTTTACGGTCTAGTAGCGCTCCTCGGAGGTCTTGTGAATCTTGTCGGAAGCGTGTGGGTCCTCTACAAGCCAACGGAGTCAAATGCTTGGAAGATGCTCAAGATCTCCAGCCCCTATCTCTTTCTGCTCTTTCTCGCAATGATAGTGGATGTTGCGTTGAGAGCTTAGGCCAAAAGTCGCATGAATGATCCCATGCCGCTGGGAATCTGACACATTATCACATCAGCGATCTTTTTCGCCCCCATCATACGCAGCATCAGATCAAACAGAAACCCGTGAGCCATGACTCTGTCCGAAGCTTGACGCATCAGCTTCGAGTTCTCCATCTCCAAGCCTATCTGCTCCTTCCAAGAGGCTTCATAGCTTGATAGGGGTGTCTGGTGCTCGAAATAGTTGACCGCGGCTTCGGCAGCCAAGTCTCCCGTGATCAGAGCCGTTTGTATTCCGCCCCCGTTTGTCGGCATCACCATTCCGGCAGCATCGCCGACTGCCATGACTCTATCAGAATAGGTTCGAGAGAGAGGTCCATCGACGGGTAGGCTGTCGCCGATCATCGAAGCTTTCTTCCCGCCGATCAACCGTTTCGAGGCTACGGTGTTCTTTTCTATGAAACCGGTGATGAGGTCACGTATCTGCCAATCTCGCTGAACATATGGCTCTCTGATTCCGATTCCAACGTTTGCTCGTCCATGTCCCTTGGGAATTATCCACCCGTATCCGCCGGGCGAGTATCTCGGGTCCATGTACATCTCCGCGACATCCTGTTCGACATTGAGGTCGGTCATGAGATATTCTATGTTGGTCGCGACGGCGTAGGGGCCAGCGTAGGCTCTTTCTGGAAGACCGGCTCTTTCCGCGGTCTCACTCGGATACCCGTCTGCCGCAATGATGATGTCTCCGTGAACTGCTTTTTCTCGCGTGGGCCCGACCCAGCCTCCTTGCTCATCTAGGAAGTAGTGAGCTTGGACACCAATATCGATGTCCGCTCCATGGCTTCGAGCAACATCACCGAGGTGACTCTCGAAGAGATGTCGGTCGAGAATGTGTGCTGCGAATGGAAACTCGAATTCATGTCCCTTCGGACTTATCAAACGGATGGAACGACATGTCGTGTCGACAGTTTCCGGAGGAGCCTCGATGACATCTAGATTCTTGACCCTGGGGAGAAGTTTCTCCATCTCGGCTCTGACAGGAAAATACTCTCCGCACCTGACCGGGGTGCCTAGAATTTTTTTCTTCTCGAAAACCTTCACTTTCAATCCTTTCTTGGACAGATGGACTGCCGCCGAAAGCCCGCCGGGGCCGCCGCCAACAATGACAACATCGTACTTACTTCCGTTCAAGTCACGAGGTCATCTCCCGGTGTTTCCCACTCGAAATGTTCGGTAGAACTGATTTATGCGTTTGGCCCGGTTCGCAATCATTCATTCGATCAGTGAATAGATTTATAATGCGCGCCGGGCGGGTTGACGGAAATTCCATAGTTTGAAAGTAGCAGGAACCAAAACTTGGCGTTCGACCCTCTTCTACTAACGACTTCGCTCGCGGTCGTCGGGGTCATCGCCTCGATAATTTTGGTCCTGTCCGTCAAGAAATATCCGACCGGGAACGAGAAAATGGTCGCGATATGGAAGGCGATCATGGAAGGCGCAAACGCCTACCTGAAGAGACAATTTCGGACCATTGGGATCATCGCAGTAATCATCTCATTCATCATTCTCGCTGCATTCAGCACGACATTCACTCTCACCTATGGTGCCGAAATCGCGTTCAGCTTCCTTCTCGGAGTCACCTTATCCCTTGTCGCAGCCTACATCGCAATGTATTCGGCTACCAATGCGAATGTGAGATCGACCGCAGCGGCAGAGACCTCGACGTATCTCGCTTTGCGAGTGGCTACTCTTGGAGGGGGAGCGCTTGGACTTGCGGTGATAAGCATGAGCCTGCTCGGTCTCTCTCTGCTCTACGCAGCCTTTGGCGACCCGGGAGTCCTCGCAGGGTTCGGATTCGGAGCCTCGCTGGCCGCACTGTTCGCGCAACTGGGCGGAGGAATATTCACGAAATCAGCAGACGTTGGAGCTGATCTCGTTGGTAAGGTTGAGGAGAACTTTCCGGAGGATGACCCGAGAAACCCGGCGGCTATAGCAGATAATGTTGGCGATAACGTGGGTGACGAGGCTGGCAGAGGTGCCGACCTGTTTGAGTCTCTAACTGCGGAGAACCTTGGAGGCATGATCATCGGGCTGATCGTATCGATCATACTTTTCCAAGGCATAAGTGTCTACTACGTGACGATGCCGCTAATCGTCAGATCGCTTGGGATAATTGCCACATTCGTAGGCCTCGCTGTTGCAATCTTCGAGAAAAGATTCAAGAACCCGATAAAACCGACCAGGGACGGACTCCTAGTTGCTTCCGTCGTCGCAGCGATTCTCATGTTTATCGCGACGTGGTACGTCTTCGGTCCGTCTGGAGTGACTCTCAGTGGCAGTGCTCTCGCGGCGTACGCTCTTTACGGCTGTATGGTCTCGGGGTTGGCGGCAGGTTTACTCATCGTTCTGTATACCGAATATTATACGGGATCTGAGGCGAAGTCTGTCATTACGATTGCTGAGAGATCGAAGTCTGGTCCTGCGCTCACCATCATGTCCGGTACCGCAGTAGGGATGATTTCAAGCGGATTACCTGTTATCACTGTAGCGATCACCCTTCTCATCTCATTTGCGCTGGGAGAACAGTTCGCTGTCCAAGCTGGAATCAGTGACACATTCCTTGGCGGTGTCTACGGAACCACGATGGCTACAATGGGAATGCTGTCAACGGCTGGAATTGTATTGACGATGGATGGTCTAGGCCCAATCGTCGACAACGCGGGCGGAATCGCCGAAATGTCAGGCGCTCCAGACCAGGTCCGGGAGCGGATAGAACCTCTCGATACACTTGGCAACACGACCAAGGCCCTCACAAAGGGCTATGCAATGGGCTCAGCTGCCCTCGCGTCTCTACTGCTCTTCCAAGCCTTCGTGCTGGAAGTTGCAAGATACCAAGCCAAGATAACCGACCTAACGACTATCACGAGTGCCCAGGCCACCCTTTTGGGCACAAAACTATCGAGTCTGGGATCTGCTCTCGCTCTCAACCATCCTGATGTAGTCATAGGGGCCCTGATTGGGGCCATGCTCCCCTTCGTATTTTCGGGGACTGCTATCAACGCAGTGAGCGTTGGCGCCTACCACATGGTCGAGGAGGTCCGAAGACAATTCAGAGAGATCCCTGGGCTGAGAGAAGGAACCGCAAAGCCAAACTATGCAGCAGCAGTAGATATTTCCACCAGGACGGCTCTGCGCTTGATGGTAGTTCCCGGCGCAATCCCAGTTGTAGCGCCGATTATTGTGGGGGTACTCCTCGGCTGGGCTGCAGTCGGAGCACTCGTGGTTGGCGCAACACTCTCTGCAATACCTTTGGCCATAATGATGATGTGGGGAGGAGCTGCCATGGATAATGCGAAAAAGTATGTTGAAGCAGGACACTTCGGAGGAAAAAACACTGAAACACACGCGGCAACCGTCGTTGGTGACACTGTTGGCGATCCTTGGAAGGACACAGCTGGGCCTAGCCTTCACATTCTGATCAAGCTGCTCAACACAATCTCCCTTGTCTTCATTCCGCTGTTCCTAGTTGCTCTGATTTCTCTGGCGTGACCGGGTCGGGCGGATAATGAGTGTACCCGCCAAAATCACCATCCTGAGGGCTATTCTCCCCAATGACGCTTCTGCGAAGGCGGCCTTAGGACTTGGAACATTCAGTAAGACCGAGTCAAGAAGTGTAACACTAACGTCAGGACAGATGACAACTGAGGCACTCGTAGGTCGCATAAAGGAACTCTCGAAGCTCCGAGACGAGATCCTCCAAGTCATGCGACAACTTAACCTGACAAGGAAAGCGGGCCCAAGTTCTGATGACCAGTTTGACTACGAAGAAGAAATCGAAACAGCCCATGAAGAACTGGACGAGATTAGGAACCAGTATCAGGAGATTCAGGGCAAGATCGAGAAGATTCAGAGACAGGTGGACGATTCCAAGAAGAAGATTGCAGCGCTCACCGAAATATCTCAGACCGGTTTTGCAGCCGACCAGTTAGAGTCTGAGGCTGGAGATTTCAGAAGGTCCGTTGGACGATTACCTGTCAAGAAATCAGAGGCAGCACAGAAAGCATTGCAGTCACAATTCAAAGACCAAGCGGCTCTAGCTGTCGGCAACAAGAAACAAGACGCGGTCTATGTCCTGATAGCAGCACCTAAAGACAAGTCTTCCCAGGTCCTTCAAACCCTCCTTCTCTACGACTTCAACCCTATCGAGATTCCCGAACACGAATTGTCTGACGTAGAATCGGAAATTCAAAGACAGGAAGATAGAGCAAAGGCTGAATCTGAAGAGCTTGACGAGCTCAAGCTACAACTCGATGAGTCACGAGGAAAAACGGGACAGGCGCTTAACCGGAGACTGGACGAAGTCATCGATGCCCTGATGCTGCTCCGCGGAATCCTCAAACTAGGAGAGAGAACGAACGCCTCCCGTGTTTACATTAGACTCGAAAGAAGCCTTCCAGCTGAAACCGTGGACAATCTGACCCGAACTGGGATCATTGAATTGGAGCCTTCCTCTTAGAAGAGCGCTTTGCTTGTGAGTAGTCCGGATCTCGAAGCACAAGCAACGCCACGAATCAAGGATGCACTCAACGCCGCGATCGAGCGAACAGGAAGGAAAGATTTCGCTACGATATCAGGAATCGAATCCTCAGCTCTCGATAGAATCATGCAAGAAGAAGGGCAGTATGTTCCTGTAGCGATCATAACGCTGGCATGTCAGGTCAATAGAAGCCATAACGATCCTGAGGTTGCCCGTTCCAGCATCAGCGAGTGTTTGAAAGGAGCAATTCTGAGATTGCCTGCGCAAAAGAATGATGCGAGGACGACAGCGCCAGATGAGTCCTCGACCCGGAGGAACCGACGAGCTCGATTCTTCAAGGTTCAGAAGGGCGCCGGACGAATCTACGATCCTGCAGCTCTTAGAATACTAGGATTCAGCGTCAACCTGTTCACCTTTCTACTCCTTGGATACTTCCTAGGAGGAATAGTCCTAGGACCATTATTCGGATTCAGCTCATGCGTGGGAGTAAAAGCCGGGTCGCCTTGGATCGCACCTTGCGCAGGTTCCGGGATCGGACTCGTCTTGGGGTCAGTTATCGGACTCGCGTACACGTACTATTATTTTGTGAAGAGGCTCTAGCTGGCTTACCATGCCGTTCCTCGCCCTACGATTTTGAACTCGCCACAAGACGGCAAGGCTTAGATTTGACGGATTTGAGCCATGTATAGATGTCGCTTGATCAATTGGAGCAAGACTGACTCCGTCAACCTGATTCTCGTGGGGGTTGCCGTCGTGGCATTGTTATCCGGTGGTATCTTCTCTATGATTTGGACCTACCCCAACGAACGAGGGAGCATTAACAATGCAGTCTTGGAGGGGTGGCAGTATCCTACTGGCAGTTGGCTCGCATTGAACGGCCAGGGCTGTTCAAGTTGTATTGACGGACCTGTTAGCGTATCGGTTGGGCCCAACTCGACGGCTCAGTACACTGTCGAATTCCAGGCTGGTCTGTCGCCTAACACGCTTGCACTTTTGCGCTACTCCCAGACCTAAGATACGTATGCTGTCGGTCCATTCAATTGGAACCCACCGAGTTCAGCGTTTCCTTCCATCAAACAGTATGTCGTGTTCACTTACTCTTTCCAAGCCGTATTAGTAGGAGGACCTCAACCCAGATATTCAACGGTCTGGTTTACTGGACCTCAAGGAAACCTGTCGCAGACAGTACATTCTCTCCAATACGGAGGTACCGACCTCTACCACGGAGGACTCTTCGGAACCTCGATCATCGATGTAAATGGCGCCGGCAACTACACTCTGCATTATTACAATCCTACAACTTCAGGAAGCGTCAACGGAACGGTTGTCATGGGACCCAGCTCAGTGACCTTCACTAGGCCCTACGTCTACGTGGGCTCAATCGTGATACTTATCGCAGTTGCAATGGTCATCGCGGCTGGCCTGACCTTGAGGAAAAAAATGAGATCGCACGATAAAGGTCAGAAACTCTAGAAGTTATGGCGTATCCCCTTTTCTTGTGAAGGAACTCTAGTCGAGTCGACAGAAACTCGGAAAGCCCGAGGAATTACTCGGCGATTGCAACCAAGGATCTAATCTGGTCTGGTTTCATTCCAGCCCCCACCCCAGCGACGATGGCCCCGAGGTTTCTCGCCTCGTTCTCTTTCAGTACCAAAAAGCCAAGAATGACCCCCAGAGTGTATGGGAATCCGAGGAATATTCTTCGGCTAATGTGAATCGAATGTTTTCTTGACGCAACCTCTAGGAAGGAGAGGGACTTTGTCTCTTCGTACTTCTGTCTCGCACCAGAGAGGATGCGCTGGTAGTATGGATGGGAGGATGCCAAGTCGAGTGCCTGACTGACGTCCTGAGCGACTAGAAGCTGGTCTATGGCTTGATCGTTAAGTTTCCACGAGGCTGGTATAAGGTGCTCGCGGACGTTGAGGATTCCTATCAGTTTGCTTCTCAAAATGATTGTAAGATTTGCTAAGTCGACCGTTCCTCCAGCTATGGGAAGACAACTCTCTCTGTCGATACCTCGTAGCTTGTCGTTTACATAATTGTAGAAGCGTTCCTCTCCCCAACCGGTAATTATGTCTCGAACTAGAGAGGCTCTTTCGCCGGCAAGGTCCTCCATGGAGAAGCTCTTCACCCTCTTTACCAGGGCTCCGTCGCCAACGATTCCGACGATGGTGCGGAGATCATCCATCGAATAGAGGCGGTGAAGCTCAGCCTCTTTGAGGAGGGCCAGGGGCTGACGTGTAGAGACGAACTCCTCCCAGCCTTTTCCCTGAGCTTTGAAGACCACTATGGCGGCAAGGTCGTACGCGTCGAAACGACGACTAAACTCGAGCAAAAAGTCTCGCGCCGGTCCTTGGGACGAGGAAACGAGGGTCTTGACCGCTCGAGCGAAACCCAAACGGACTGCCCTTTCTGTATCTATGGGGGATGAGCCGTCTTTGAGTTCTGAAAGCTCCTTGCCATAAGGTCCGTCTGCAAGGACCCCCAAGATCTCGCTTTGGGTTCTGAATTCTGCGAGGGAATGGAGTTGCTGCCGCTCCAGCAGTTTGCCTTTCTCTCCACGAATCTTTGCGACTATGTAGTTGTCTCGGACAATATGCGATAGCGTTTCAGTTCCCACGATAGGTCGCTGTTAACTCGCTTGTAAAACGAGCAGTAGCGCTGTGACCAAGGCGTAGATGGCTAGAGCTTCCGCCAATATCAGCGTGATAACTGCCCTCGAGAATATTTCGGGCTTTTCGGCAGTGGCGGCAGCCAGTGCGCTTCCAGATGTGCCTATACCGAATCCGGCGCCTAGGGCCGCTGCTCCCATTGTTAATCCGCCCGCAAAAATTCTGACCGAACCGGCGAGCGTGAGAGCATCGGTGATATGGAATACTGAGAGAAGGCCCACTACAAGTCCATAGATCGCGAGAGCTTCGGCGAGGATCGTTGCGATGAAGGTCTTGAACATGACCTCAGGCCTTTCAACTCCGGCACCCGCGATAGCCGGCCCAGAGATTCCGATGCCAATTCCTGCACCGATGGCTGAGAGGAGAACGCTAAGTCCGCCGCCGAGGCCGGCCCAGAATGTGGGGCATAGAGTGACAGACGTTAGGGTAGCGCAGTCAACCACTTTGTTACACAGTCCAACTTGTCGGTTCTCGGTAGGGCGCGAAAGACGATCCTGATCCTTCATAAAACTTGCTAAACCACTCAACCCAGTGAAGCCTCAGAGTCTGCACGAAGACGATCAAACCTTCCAAGATCATTACGAGCAGGTTGCCAATTATCGCACCGACTAGCCCACCAAAGCTAAAGAATGCGAATTTTATCGCAAAGTCTGCAAGATTGAGAGCCCATATTCGGAGATAGGATAACGTGTTGCTTCCAGCACTAATGAATACCTCAAACAAGTGGAGTGGTCCCTCTTTCCATCCCATGATTCCCATCGGTATGAACAACAAGACGAGAAATATTGGATTCTGTAGAAGTACCCCGAACTTGTAGCCAGCGATTACGACTCGGGCTGCGAGATAAACGAAGATGATGTAGAACCATGCCCAAGAGATTGGCCCATAAAGAGCGTGCTTGATCTCGTGATTCCGCACCTTGTTGTAAGCGCTCAGAACAAGCCCGGAGAAATAGTGTCCAACCCCGAAGAGCAGAATCACTGCCATGTAGATGAGAAGGTGCGAAATGTCAGGAGTGGACGCGAAAGCTCCCTCATTCGGGTTGAAGAATGGCCGAAAACCAAAGACGGCCTGGGATTCGAAACCGAAAAAGTCGCCGAAAACAAACCCAAAAATGGTGATCCCTACACCGAGCATGACTATGAGTTCTGCTCCGTTCACGAACAATTGGCCAATCTCGAAAATCTTGACCTTCTTTCTCTTCAGGTAGAGAAGAAAGAGGCCTAGAGCTAGGAATATTGGGCCCTCTCCAAAGTCTCCAAACATCAAACCATAGATTAGGGGAAATGTGAGAATCATGAACACCAAGGGGTTTGTTTCATGATAAGACGGGATGCCGAAATTGTCAATGACGGACTGGAGAGGCTTGGTCCATCCCGGAACCCTGACCAGAGTTGGTGGAGTCTGGCGGTCGCTGGCCTCGAAGCCGTTTTCTAGGGACTCGCCATGTGAGATCTGATGCCCTTGAGCCTTCTCTACGTGAACAGAAACGAGTCCTTTGCAAGCTTGCGAAGCTCCTTCTGTCAGGTTTTGGATCCTATCTTTCGCGACCCACCCCCTCAGCATGAAGGTAGACTCTGTAGTGGAAGAATTTGAAACTGCTCTGGATCGGGCTTCCAGAATCTCGGTCAGATATTCAAGAGTCTTGAGCCTTGGTCCGTACTCCTTCCTAAGGAGTTCACGCTGGTGATCAAGTTTCTTCTCTGTATCCTCTATCTCCGCGAGTCTGGCATCAATGAAGTCCTTGGCTTGCTTGGGGTCTGGGGGAAGATCCTGCCAAGGCTCTTCCACCTTTGCACCTAGTGCCGCGGCCGCTTGTTTAGCGTCATCTTCGAAGGCATGGGGAAAAATCGCCAAGAAGGTCTGAGTTCTTTCGGTGCTATGGGTGATGACGAAGATCAGATTACCGTAGGTCTGCTCATCTAAGTCCCGCTGGATGGCGACAGTTGACTCTCTCGCGCATTCTCCGGCGAGAGTGACCAAGAAACCGCTGCCGCCTATAGCCCCGAGTGGCATCCCGATAGTTTCTAACCCTGAAAGAAACCGTGAAAATTCTGAGGTTCTCTCCTTGTCGGAAAGCAATTTGCCTTGCGATTCTTCAAGTTCGTGAACGGACCCTTCGAGTTTCGAGGTTTCCTGATCGAGGAAGAGTGCGAGTTCATCGATGTTATGAATGGGAGCTTCGATCTTCTCCGGTTCACCTTTAATCGGTTGAAGAGCAGCGGATAGTGCTGAGATGCGGTTCCTGATAGTCGCAGATTTGGACAGAAGACTGGTAGCTTCGAATGGAGCGGCACCGGGTGGAAGTTTTTCATCCTCAACGGTAACGAGATGGATCACGTGTTCTTTCCCGGCGTATGAGAGGAGGTTGTGGATCTGGTCCTTTGCGACTATGATGCTGACCTGATGCATCGTCTCTGGTCTAAGCAAGAAATTCGGACCTACTCGCCAAATATTGTAGAGGAAATCGTCGTCAGCAGTTGGTTGTCCAGTCTCTCAATGCGAGCCCTAAAAGAATTATTGAAAATCATCTTTCCCCCGACGTCGCCTGCAACCACTCCACCTAGGTCGTCGATGGATTTGTCCTCGACGACGAATCTAGTCCTCGTTGGGAGAGTTCGTCCCAGAGAGTCGAGACTTTTTCTCTCCGCATTCTGAAAGCCAACTCTCACAACTATATCATCCGCCCCCACCGCATCAACGGCCTCGGCGACAAACCGTTTCAGAGCTGGCTGGAACTGATCCGTGCTGGCAATGTCAGAAAGCCTCTGTTCCACAGACTTGAGGACGCTCTGAACGATCTTATTCTTTTCATCGAGAACTCGGAGACGGTTCGCTCTAATTCTCGAGCTGAGAATGCCTCTTCTGATACTCTCAGCTTCTAAGTTGGCCTTCGAGAGGATCTCGTCTGCATCCTTTTGTGCCTGAACCCTAGACTCTTCTACACTCTGCCTTGCCTTTTCTTCTGCCTCTCGGATGACATCGGCGGCCTTCAGTTTTGCGTCGGACAGTATCCGGTTGTGAAGCTTCTCCAAAGACTCCGCCAATTCTTTCAGCCTCCCAAGATCAATTCAACGGCTTTCTTTACGGCGACTTCTTTCCTTTTCTCGAAGAGATTTTTGTAATTCTCCAGTAAAGCGTTGGTCTCTTCGTCTGAACTTCTAGCGTCAGCTTCGGCCTTCTCTCGTGCCTCTTTCAATATCCGAGCCTTATCCTGATCTGCACCAGATATAGCGGTCTGCCGAACCCTCTGTGACTCTGCAGAGGCACTCTCTAGAATTTCCTGAGCCCTTAACTTCGCATCCTCGATTATCCGCTTAGCCTGTGCCTCAGTTTCCACAATCTTCCTTACAGCCTCCATTCCGGACAAGCAATTTCTGCTCCAAAGACACCATGAAACTGAGGTTTCAAACGCATGCCCTCAACGATCGCTATAAAACTGTTCGAGGATGGGTTTTGAGGTTCTGTCAGGTCCTTGATTGATGAGTCCTGACTCATCTGCATCGACTTTCAGGATTGCCCTCAGTCTGGGGTTCCCGTACTATTGCTTCACTTGTGGACGCGACGGCCGCGAACCTCACGGTTCTCGCCTGGCATTCACCGGGCCAGCTAGACCGTTTGCAAGTCAGGGTTTTACGCCTGGTCAAGGCAACCTTCTACCCAGCATCGGCCCAGTCGGCTATTTCGGGTCAAAACCCACATCTCGCCTCCAGACTAGGCTTCATCGACTGATGACTACCAACATAGACGTGCCAGAGAACTATTTTACAGATAGGTGAATGAAAGTGGTCAAAAAAAACCGATAGCCTGACAAAGCCAGTTTTGATATAGTTTCCAAGCCTTATTCTACATACGAGGTGCCTAGGGAGTGCCCGTCAAGATTATTCACCCTGATCACGTAGAAATCGTCGGTATAGGACGTGTTCTTTTAATTGCTCCGCACGTCGCGAGCCCTGACGCAGACCTCTATACTGGTTCAATCGTTGAGGAAGCAGCCTTAACTTCGAGATCCTATGCTGTTATTGGTAAGGTCAGCAAAGAATTCTTGGATCTGAATAAGATTCAATCTGCGAAATCAGAGCTCCGAAAGGGCATTGAGACTTTCATAGCAGAAGATGGAATCAGATATGTTCTAGACATCCACGGCAAGAAGGACCCAGGTGTCGACATCGGGACAGCCCTAGGGCAGATGAGTTCTGACTCCACGATGGAGCTAGTAAGGGCAAGGCTGGTCAAAGACTTCGCGATAACGATGGACAAGGAATTCGTGAAGCCGGAGCCCAGAAGCATAGTCACGAGTTACAGCCAGAAAGATGAGAAGGGTGATTTCGTTGTTGAAACCATCCAAATTGATTTTGGTCATGAAGAAAGACAGTTTCAGCGGGAGAAGGTGATCAGCGACCTCTCTGAGATTGCAGACATTCTAAATGGGCGGCTCATGGCCTCGCGAGGCGACTAGTGCAATGCAGCGGCAGCGCTCAGAACCAACCGAATCCAGGGGTCAGGATATAGTCCTATGGCAAAGATCAAGATCGTGGCTGCCCAAAGAACGGCCATGTAGATTCGTGGTTCGGGAATCCTGGACTGATCTGACGGTTCGTCAAAATACATTCTCTTGATGACCCAACCATAGTAGCTCATGCTGAAACCGCTGTTAATCAGCGCGGCCAATGCTAGGTAGCCGCCCCAGCTATACGGCGAATAGATCGCGCCCGTGAACAACATTACTTTGCTGAAAAAGCCGTTCAGGGGAGGCACTCCTGCGAGGCCGAGAAAAATTACCGCTATGCTGAGAGACGTTTGGGGCATTCTTCGGGAGAGCCCGTTGAGAGAATCAAGGTCTCTAACTGAAAGCTTGGTAGCGATCGCCGCCGCGGCAACGAATGCCGCGGTCTTCAGGATTGCATAGTTCAGCACGTGGAAGAGTCCGCCAGCCAGACCCAACGGCACATTGGTCGTCGTGAATGGAGTGGCAAGGGCCATTAGGACGTAGCCGGCCTGGGCGATGCTAGAGTATGCAAGGAGGCGTGTGAAGCTCTTCTGCATAAGGGCCGCAACGTTTCCCATAGTCATTGTTACCACCGCTACAATCGCAAATGTCGAGTAGAAGTCCACGTTGAAAGGTAAGATTCCTACAATGAATACTCGAAACGCTGCCGCGAATGCGGCCATCTTCGCGCCCGCCGCCAAAAACGCACCAATAGTCACTGGGGCGCCTTCGAAAGCGTCGGGTATCCACATGTGAAATGGAACGACTGCCATCTTCACCCCGAACCCGACGATGAACAGGACTATGGCGAGGACGCCGAATGGACGAACATCTGGTCCAGCTGTCGATAGGGCGCTCGCAATAGCCGTCAGCCCGGTTGAGCCTGTTATGCCGAAAACCAGGGAGATGGCATAGACGATGAGCGCGGAGGAGAGCGCTGAGAGGACGAAGAATTTCATAGCGGCTTCGTTGGAATTCGGGTCGTTCTTCCTGAACGCTGTCAAGGCATAGGTGGGAATGCTCATCAACTCCCAGCCCACATAGAGAAGGATCAGATCCATTGAAGCGGCCAGAACGATCATGCCGAGGGTCGAAAGCAACAGGAGTCCGAAAAACGGCCCCTTGTTGGGGTCATCTCGCATGTATTGCAGCGAGGCAACAGCCACGAACATCGCTACAATTAGCAGGACTCCTGAAAAGAACAGGGTAAACGAGTCAATTTGGAGCCCTCCGAAAGATACTGGCGAGGAGCTGGTGAATCCAAGCCATACCGTGGAGACCATGGCCACAGCCAAGCCTAAGATAGAAACGAAGGGCGCGAGACCAAGCTTCGAATTTCTGAAACGGAGGAAGCCCGCAGGAGTGGCGAGTAGCCCGAATACCGCTAGGCTGAGAAACGGGGTCAGCGATAGTAATGCCAATTAGGACTACCTTGCTCCCAGAGCAACTATCGTTCCAATCCATTTCTCCACCGTTGGCGTTATCACACTCCCTAGTATTGGTGGAGGATACACTCCGAAGATCAGCAACGGGACGAGAAATGCGACTAGAATCAGGATCGAGTGAAGTCTGAGTTCGTTCTTAGGACCAACCCCCGGGGTCATGGCGACTCGTCTTAGCATCCAGAGGAAGTATCCGACGGTGAGAGCTGGTGCGACGATGGCGATCGCGAAGAGATAGCTCACGCTGAGGGCTCCCTGGATCACGAGATATTCGCTGATGAAATTGGCGAAACCAGGAACTGCCATGGCAGCCATTGACGCCAAGAAGAGGAGTGTGACTGTCTGGGGCATCTTTCCTCTCAGCCCTTTGAGTTCGTCGATATTTCTCGTTCCTGTATGGTCATGGATGTACCCGGACATGAGGAAGAGCATTCCAACTGCAAGCCCGTGGCTGAACATTTGAAAGACCGCTCCTGAAACCCCTGCGACCGTAGCGGTGAAGGCTCCGAGGAGAACGTAGCCCATGTGATTGACGCTCGTAAGGGCAATCATTCTCTTGATGTCCTTGGCGACGAGCGCGACTGATGCACCATAGATCATTGTGATGAGGCCGATGGTTGTGAAGTAGGGCCAGAGAACATTCACCGCTTTCGGGAATAGTAGCAGGTTGTATCGAATCAATCCATAACCGCCCATCTTGAGAAGCAAACCAGCAAGGAGAACGCTTACCGGTGCCGGGGCCTCTACGTGGGCATCAGGCAGCCAGGTGTGAAGTGGGAATATTGGAAGCTTCACAGCGAATCCAACGAAGGTTGTGATTGCTACGACGAGCTGGAGTGGCAGTGCAAGGTTAGGAATCCTCGCCGCCAGAACATCATAATCGAACGAGGGCCCTCCAGGGTAGGCCGAGGTTCCGGTCCAGGCATATAGGGCAAGAAAACCGAAGAGCATCACCGCGCTACCGGAATATGTGAAAATGAGGAATTTTAGAGAGGCATATCTCCGGCGGGGTCCGCCCCAGATTCCGATGAAAAAGAACATTGGAATGAGAACGATCTCCCAGAAAAGATAGAACAGAATCAGGTTGAGGGAAGTGAAGACGCCTATAATTCCCGTTTCGAAGATGAGGAAGAGAGCATAGTACTCAGCGTGTCTGAAGGTAATCTGATCCCAAGATCCCGCTGCGGATAGCAGGCTCAGAAACGTGGCTATCATGAGGAGTGGAAGGCTGATACCGTCAATTCCGACTTTGTAGTTGAGCCCGAAGGACCCCGCCCACGGAATGCTCTCAGAGAGCTGGAACCCGGCCTGACCATATTGAAAGACCACAAGAATCATGATTGAAATAACGAAGACGATGGCAGTGGTTCCTAATCCCAGAATCTTTGCCACTTTGGCGTTCTTTCTGCCGAGCAAATATGTCGGGGCTGCCAGTACTGCTGGGAGAAAGATGGCAATTGAAAGCAGTCCGATCATCTTAGGTGGCCCCTACAACGAATAGCATGTAGGCTAGGAGGAGAATTATTCCGATGGCGAAGGCAATGACGTACTGCTCAGTTACTCCTGATTGTAGCTTTCGGAGGAAGTTGCTAAGCCGCGAGCCGTACGACGCCACTTCGTTTGCGGCTCGGTCTACAACCTGTGTGTCAAGCTGATCACTCGCCTTGGAATAATCCATGATATCTTGAGCAAACGCGTTGTTCAACCTGTTCCAGATCCCCTGCTCAACGTAGGTGAAAAGTCCACGGCTCGCTGCGAGTATGCCCGATACGAAGACTTTGTAGTAGATGGCGTCGAGATACCATCGTTTGTAGAGGAATCGTTGGATAGGGTTCATGTCCGTTTTGAACTCGTAGGTTTTCTTGAAGTAGAGAAGGTAACCCACTATGCCGCCCGTCACGGCTACGAGTGTGCTCACGGAGAGAAGGAGAAGGTCTGTAAGACCAGAAGTCGAGATGGTTGCAGCTGGGAACTTGTAGAGGGCTGAGCTGAAAGTGCTCGCAATATATGTGGTCAATGGACCACTGTAGAATGGGTAAGCAAGTCCCAAACCAAGACTGCCAACGGCCAGAAGCAAATAGGGCATTAGCATCATGAACCCGGCTTCGTGAGGATGCTTTCCACTCTCCGTCAGATCCTCGGCATGTTTGCTAGGCTTTCCAGCAAGAGTGATCCCGAGCATTCTGACCGTGTAGAAACCGGTGATGAATGCGGTAGCGAGTGCTAATCCATAGAGGATGTATTGTCCCCCGAGGAAGCTGACCGAAAGTATCGCGTCTTTTGTCCAGAACCCGCTGAACGGGGGGATTCCCATAAGAGAGAGCCCAGCCAGAAGCATCGACGCGGAGGTCAGCCTCATCGCTCTTGCCAACCCGCCCATTTCGTCCATGAAACGGGATTCTGTGACGTGCAACACCCATCCTGCTGCAAGGAATAGCGAGGCCTTGAACACGGCGTGGCTGAGAAGGTGAAATAGTCCTGCGGTGTATCCGGCCAGGAAGTTGGCGCTAAGCCCTGCCACGCCGAGGGCCAGCATCATGTAGCCGATCTGAGAGACTGTAGAGTAGGCTAGGACTTTCTTTATTTCTCGAGCGACTGCGGCTTGGCTCGCGGCTAGGAGCGCTGTAAACGCGCCTATCCAAGCGATCACGCCGAAGAATTGTGGGACTTGGTTGAACTGAGATAGCGCGATGAAGAATACTGGTCCCATTCTTCCAGTAAGGAAGACACCCGCCTTGACCATCGTAGCGGCGTGGATTAGAGCGGAGACTGAGGCAGGACCGGTCATCGCGTCCGGAAGCCATTCCTGCAAGGGAAACTGAGCCGATTTCCCGATCGGTCCTCCGAAGAACAGTAGTGCCGTGGGAAGCAGCAGGCCGAGTCGAGCTAGATTGGCGGCCCAGCTCCCTGCACCGCCTAGCTCTATTACTAGCTGATTGTAGTTGAAGGTCCTCGCAAAAGCGTAGATAAGAAAGATCGAGATCAGCAACGCGACGTCTCCGATTCTCGTCATGATGAACGCCTTCATCCCTGACTTTGTTGGAGAATATTCTTCCGAGACACCTAGTGCTTTGTCGCCGGGGCTACCTACCCAGTATTGTGCCTCGTCTCGATAGAAGTGACCGATCAATGCGTAGGAGCAGAGGCCTACGCCTTCCCAACCGAAGAACATCATTAGCAGATTGTCAGCGAGCACGAGAAGTAGCATGTTTCCGATGAAGAGGTTCATGAAGAACCAGTATCGCGTCATGCCGAATTCGCCCTTCATGTAGCCGACGCTATAGATCATGATGACGAGGCTGATCCATGCAACTATGTTTGCCATGAAGAGGCTAAGAGGATCGACAAGAACTCCGGCGGTGATGGTGAGAGAGGGAATCCAGGCGACAGTGTAGTCTCCGGCCGAGACCGTTAGTGCCGTCATAGTCGCCAATACAGCAGCAACAAGGGTGAAACCTACTGCTGCGATATCGCGAACTCTAGAGTGAATCTTCGCGATTAGCGGGGTGAGAAGGGCGCCTACTAGTGGCGTGATCCAGATGAGCCATGCGAGAAGAGAGGTGGCCAATTGCCTATGACCCCACGATGGCCCTTGCTGCAGAAAGTAGTCGACCGAGTATAGGCTCCGGATAGATGCCCAAGACTAAGGTTACGATGCTGAGTGTGATGAGAGGAAGGGTAATCGTCCACGGCGCTTCCTTGACATCGGCGGTATCCGAGTTTGGTGCTCCAAAGAAGATCTTCTTCATTGCCATTAGGGAGTAGCCTGCTGTGAGGGCTGTGGCTATAATTCCAAGGACAGCAATTACGAGACGGTATTCCGAGGCTGTATCGGTAGCTCTTACGAATCCGCCTTGGAACAGGAAGAATTCGGATAGGAACCCGTTGGTGGAGGGCAGACCGGCGAGAGTTAGAGATCCGATGAAGGCGGCGGTAGCCGTGATGGGCATTTTGCTCGCGAGTCCCCCGAGTTTGCTTAGGCTTCTCTCGCCTCGGACCTGAAGCATGACCGCGCCGACTACGATGAAGAGTATTCCTTTGGCGGTCCCATTGCTCACGTATTGAAACATAGAGCCCGAAACGCCGAACGAGTTGAATGCTGCGAGCCCGAATAGAATGTAGCCCATCTGGCTGATACTAGAATATGCTAGCAACCGCTTGATGTCATCTTGCACCAGCGCCATCGCGCTACCATAGATCATTGTGATAAGGGCCCAGCCTGCGAAGAAGGCCGAAAAAGTCAGGAAGGACTGCGGGAATATCGTCATGACTATCCTAACGGTCGCGTATCCACCTATTCCCGTCATAGCAGCAGCTAGAATTGTGCTGACTGGCGCGGGCGCCTCGGCGTAGGCCGATGGAAGCCAGACGTGTAATCCGAACTGGCCAATCTTTACGAAAAATCCGAAGCACATAGCTGCGACTATCCCAAGTCGGAGAGTTGTTGAGATGAGTCCTGGGGTCGCCGTGAGGTTGCCGATTACGACGTCCATATCGGTAGCGCCAGTCAGAAAAGCGGTGACTAGGATCCCGACGAGAAGCACCAACGCCCCGACATGGGTCCAAATGAAGTATGTTAGCGAGATTCTTTCTTTCTCGCCGTAACCCCATTCGGCGATGAGGAAGAAAGATGGAACGAGCATTATCTCAAAGAAGAGATAGAACTCGATCAGGTTGGTCGCTAAAACCGTCCCAATCATTCCGAGAGAGTACAGGGCATAGAGGCTGTAGTACAGCCCATAGCGTCCTGGGTCGTCGCCTATTCTTTGACGCATGTAGGGGACAGAGAAGAGAGAAACTAGGGATGTGAGCAGGCCGATGATGAAGAGAATTGGAAGGCTTAGGTTGTCGACTCGGAAGCCGAAGTTTCCGATTGGAGACCAAGAGTACAGTTCTTGGTAGGTTCCTTGGTTGGATCCAGTTCCTTGAAGCGCGGCGTAGAGTATTGTTACGAGCGGGATGAGAAGAAGAGCGAAGGAAACGAATCCGGTTTTCTCCTTTAGCCGCCTCGCAAGTGTGTAAAGAATTGGAATGGCCATCAGCGGTACGATTATCGCGCCGATTAGAAGGAGGGTCATTTCGGGTCTAACCTTTCAGCTTCGAAAGTTTGGAGAGATCTATCTCGGCATTCAATCTCGAGACTAGGATGATGATCGAGAGCCCGACAGCAGCTTCCATCGCGGCGAGCGCGATAGTGAACAATACTAGGACCTGCCCGGTAACCAGGGGGGGACTACGGAGGCGCGCGAAGGCTATGATATTGAGATTGGCTGCGTTGTAGATCAGTTCTACGGAGAAAAGAATTCGGATAGCGTTCCGCTTTGTCGTAAGACCGTAGATTCCAATGCCGAGGAGAATTACTGAAACGGCGAAGAAGCTTGACAGAGGCTCCATTTGTCATTGCCCTCGATCTGTCTTCGACAATGCCAACGCGCCAATTACGGCAGCCGCCATCACAAGAGACATGAACTCTAGTTGTACTCCGTAGCTCTTCAGAAGAGAAGTACTGAGCAGAGTGAGACTGCAACCCGATCCGCAGGAGTCTGGTCCCGGAAATGCCGTTGCGTTGGCTAGTGCGCCGGTCATTCCTAGTAGCAAGGATACCAGAATAGCTGCGAGGAGCGATACTCGTTTGAGCCCCAGCGGTGTTTCTCCCATCTTTGGCCCAACGAGCATAACCGTGAACAGAATCAGAACAACTACCGCGCCAATGTAGACCGCAATCTGAAACCAGCCTACATAGGCCGCGTCAAGTAGAAAGAATAATCCTGCTACCCCGAGGAATGCTATACCGAGAGCCGCAGCACCGTAAACTAGATCTCTTGCTTCGATCGCAAGGATTGCGGCGCCGATTGTCACTGCGGCGAAGGCTAGAAACAAGAGGTCTGTCATTTTTTGGATTAGAACGTCGGTAGTCCTACGACCAAGAGGTAGGTTACGCCTATGTTGACTATCGCGAGAGAGAGCAGAGTTGTCCAACCCGCCCTGAGAAGCTGGTCCAGTCGGACCCTGGGAAAGGTCGACCGTAACAACATTATCAAGACGATTATTACGAGAGTTTTCAGCAACATCCAGAACAGCGGGGGAAGAAAGCTCGGTCCAAGGAAGCCCCCAAGGTATATTGTGGTGAAGAGGGCTGAGAAAGCGTAGAGTTTCACAAAGCCTGGGCCTTGGGCTGCGAGGAATAAGACCCCAGGATATTCTGCCTGCCAACCCATCATGATCTCAGACTCCGCCTCGGGCAGGTCGAAGGGCAGTCTTTCCATCTCCGCGACACTAGTGACCAAGAAGATGAAAGCTCCCAGAGCCTGGGGAATGATGAACCATCCGGCGGATTGTGCCGCTACAATCTGAGCCAGGTTCAGTGATCCTGCCATCATGATCACTCCAAGCGCGGACAGCCAGAGGGGAATCTCATATGCTGTTTGTTGGAAGAGCGCTCGCAGTCCACCGATAAATGGGAATTTGCTATTCGCACTCCATCCCGCGAGAAGCACGAGGCTGGGAGATAGGGTGATGATTGCTAGGAAGGCGGGAAGCCCAACCTCGATGTTCGCGATTTGAAGTCCTGGTGCGAATGGGATAAGCCCCACGAGGGCGGCTCCGATGACGAGCCCAGTAGTTGGAGCCATTATGAAGAAGAAGGCGTCGGAATTCTCTGGAACGAACAGTTCCTTGAACGAGAGCTTGATCAGATCCGCAAACATCTGAAGAATCCCGCCAGCTGGGCTTGCGTACAGAGGGCCGATGCGAAGTTGCACTCGGGCAGTCACCTTGCGCTCTAACCATCCGAGAAGTGCGCCTATGATCGCGATCGAAGTTAGGCCTGGAAAGAGCACAATCATGAGGAAAAGCGGACTTGTGATCATGTCAACTAGAGGTTGCAGCGGGCCCAGCATTGGCGCCAAGTTTGGTGTAAGCTCCTACCAGTTCTCCCGATGATCGGCGAGGTGGAGCGCGTACCCAAGGGGAATCAAGAGCACGACGATGAAGACGAGAACTGGAAGGGACCCTGCCTCGCCAAGAGCCCTTAGATTCAGTCCCCAAGCGAACAGGAACATGGCCATAACGTCATAGACAACGAACATCAAGAGGTATGGATAGTACTGGATGATGAATCGGGTCCTACCAGGTCCGATCGCGATCTGGCCTGATTCGAATGGTTTCTTCTTTTCAGGGGTCGGTCGAGGATCTCGCGGTGTAACCAGGAGTCTTAGAACGATGATGAGAGCGACGGTCGAGACGAAGAGAAAACCAATGTAGGCTCCGATCTCCGGGATTCCCTGTGCGACCATTTTTTGGACCCGTGGTTCGATCTTCGAGCCACCGGGAGTTTAGCTATTATAAACGTTTGAGTTAGAGAGTAATTCTGCGCCTATTCCTTCCTCTTCCACAGATAATCGGCGTATTCTTCGAGAATCTTCCGGTTTCTCAACCGTTTTACCTTCCGCAACGATGCCTTTGCTTCGATTGCGTAGTCTCTCGCGCGTTTTCGTGCGAATTCTAGAGAGCCGGTTTTTTTCAAAAATCGAAGGACCTCTCTGTTGCTGTGACCGTTGTTCGAGTTCAATACGTCTGAGTTATGGTTGGGACGTGGTGCTTCATGAAGACAGTGGGAAGTCACAATGTTCGGTCCCTTCAACAGCTGTTCCCCGGAACCGTTGTGGAAGTCCAGTACGTCATCTTGAATCTGAAACGCCATTCCACCTGACCGCCCAAATTTTTGCATGCTGACAAGATCCTTTCCCTCTACTCCGGCAATTGCAGCTCCGATACCAGCGGCGCTTCCGAACAGAGATGCTGTTTTCAAATCAGCAATCGCAATACACTCGCTTACGCTCGCATTCAAGTCGGAAATAATGTCTAGAAGCTCTCCCCTACTTACGTCCACGAGCGTCGAGCCGATCATCCTCATGACCTCTGCGTTCTTGTAATTCGACAAGAGCTGAACACCTTTGGACGCCAGAAATAATCCCGAGGTCAAGGCTTTCTCGTTGCTAAACGCCATATGAACTGACGGAGCGCCCCTCCGAACCTGGTCCTTGTCGATCAGATCGTCAAAGACGAGAGTGGCAGCGTGAATTATCTCAAGCGCTGCGGCAGCATCCAGCGCCTCATTAGGGTCTCCTCCGAACGCCTTCGTTGAAAGAATGACCAACAATGGCCTGCAACGTTTCCCCCCAGTCTTGAACATATACTTGATAATCTGATTCGCTTCTTCTCGATCGAAATTCGTTTCAAGAGTATTGTCAATCTTGTCCTGTATCGGGCCCCGCCAACTCTTGAAGACCGGAGGAAAGACGCTCATTCAACCATCATCTCATTAGGATTTCAGATAGCTAGTGTCCGTGCTCATATTTAATCGGTTGCAACCCCACAGATCCCATCCTTGATTATCGGTATGTAGATGCTTGAAACAACCTTTATACCAAAAGCAGGAAACCCGACTCGAATCAAGGGAAAAAAATGGAAACAACACCAAAACCACCTGAACCATCGAAGCCTAAGAGCATGACATGGAAGCTCATCGCGATAGTCGTAGTAATACTGATCGTTGTCGGCGTCGCAGCTTACATTCTCACGCAACAGACCCCGACGAACGCGAACGTCATTATTCAAGACGACACAGCGTGCGGTCTCAACGACGCTAGTTGCCTCTTCAATCCGGCATCATATAATGCCACCGTAAACGGCGCGGCGGTCTTCTGGAGAAACGACGGGGGCGTCAATCACACGGTAGGGACTAATTCCACTTTGAACGCGAACGGCTTGGACACGTTTACCTCCAACTCCATCGCACACGGCGGGACCTACTCCCACACATTCACGGTAAAGGGCACTTACCACTACTACTGCACCATCCACGCGTGGATGAAAGGCATCATAAACGTAAACTAAACTGACCCTGGATCGTTGATGCAAGAATCCCACCTCCTTTTTTCTATGTTTACCGTTTGATCGGATAAAGTGCCGGCACTAATTCCAGTCGTGGTCTCTTCGATACTAAGGTCTCGGACAACCTTGGCCTTCGAGGTTACGTAACGATCGCGCGGACATTATCGGGGCTCCTATGAGTATTGGTATGCTGAGACCAACGAACAGGGCCTGAAGAGGTCCGAGAAAGAATGCAGCGGATAATGTCCCGGTCCCACCGAAGAGCGCGATAATAGCGAGTCCCGCACAAGTCGGACACGAGGAAAAAAGGCCGAGGAATGCACCTGCCCCTCCAATCCAGCTCGATCCGATGTTCTTGGTTCGAAATGACAGAGCGAACGCTGCGAAACTTGCGTTTAGACCAACAAGCCACGAAATTGAGAAGAGGAGGAGCAGGTTGACTGGAACCAAGAGAAGCCCTAGATGTTGGGTAACGTAAATGACCATCTCTGGGGTTTCTCCGAATGGCCCGCAACAGGTGGCGATTGACAGCGAAGGTATGCCCACATGATAAACTTCTGAGAAGTCTAAGGCAGGTTGAAAGACGATCATTCCAGAAGCGAGTGCGTAGAATGCACCGTACACAAGGGCTGACAACAGGAATAATCGAGAATATTGCCTCCTTGCAAAGACTTGACCGAGGATTGAGAGGCTAGACAACGAATTCATAGACTTCTCGCCATACGACCAATCGGTCAGGATTCTGGTTGCGCAGTAGAATAGAATGAGAGATCCGGTTACTGTAAGGCCTAGCGTCAAATAGGCGTAGCTCACCACAAAACCGTCGTTTCCGATGCCCAGCGAAAGACCAAGAGCATCTATGAAGGGATAAGTGACTACTCCTAAGGTCACCATGAGACCGCCGAGAAGAGCACTATTCAATAATCGAGTTCCACCGGAAAATACACCATTCTTCATCGAAACCGCTCAGCCTTTGACTGACGGATTTGCGGGCGTCCTTTGGTGACGTTCAACTCAGTACCCTAATTGGAATTCATAACTGGCGAATGACCCAGTCCTTATCGGTTTCTTAGTGAACATGCAGCTGTATGAAGACTAATGACATTAGAAGTGAGGCCATGACGAGCCCGATGAGGACCCATGATGATAGGGACTTAGGCTCATATTTTAGATGCTGGTAGAACAACGCTATCAGGAGCGCCTTCATCCCAGCCAAACCGAGTAGAATGCTTACGATAACTCCGTATGAAAGCGCAATCGTTCCAAACAGCATTACCCCATTACTTGGGGCTGATGGATACAAGGCGACTATGTTGACTTCGATGTCGGTGCTTCCCACAAGAATTGCGAAGACGAGAAGGTAGAGGTATGTGGTGTTCATTGGATCACCTAGATGAGATAGAACAAGGGGAAGAGGAACACCCAGACGATATCGACGAAGTGCCAATAGAGACCAAAATGCTCGATAGCATGATAGTCTCCCTTGAGATAGCGGCCCTTTAGGGCGTTGACTAGCAAATACAGCGTCATCAGCATGCCGGCGAAAACGTGCACTCCGTGTACCCCAGTTGTGATGAAATAGCTGGTTGCCGGAAGACCGTTTGCGACTGAAAAAACCCCATTTGCTCCAAGAGAGATCCACTCTGTTGCCTTGATGTAGAGAAACGCAACTCCCAATCCAAAAGTAGCGAATAAACTTGCCATCAAGCCGTTACGGGATCCAACTTTTGCCGAGACGAGGGCCATGATCGCGGTAAGACTGCTTGTAAGCAGGACAAGTGTCATAGCAAAACCGCTTCGAACCTCAAACAATGAGCCGACTGCTGGCCAGGTGGCGGAGTTTGTTCTGACAAAGAAGTACGCGCCAATGAGGACCCCGAAGAAGATAACCTCTGCACCCAGAAACGTCCAGATTCCGAGTTTTACGTTTGGAACCTCTCGGAAGGGCCAGCTCTCAACATTGGTCTCTTCGTGTACGGAGAACCTCTCCCGACTATAGCCATACAGCGCTATCACTCCCAAGATCGCCCCATCTAGAACCAAGGGCCAGAAAGGCTGGAATGTGACTGGTACACTTGGGTTGCTTGGTTGCCCAATTGTAATTCCGAGGAAGAAGATGAAGGCCGCGAACGCTACAACAACGGGCCAAGGGCTTTGTCCTTCGAGATGCGAATGGACGGTGCCATTTCCCATCTTCGAACCATTCGGATAGCCGGATCCGTTGGGATAGCCAGAACTGTTCCCAAAATGATACGTTCCATCTTCCGCAATAGCGGGGATCGTGTCGAAGTCGTGAGCCGGTGGCGGTGAAGGAAGGGACCATTCTAGGGTCCAAGCCTCCCAAGGGTTGGGGCCAGAAATTGAGCCTCTTCGCAGGCTAGCGAACAAGTTGACGAATAGAAGTATCTGGGCTAATCCGAAGATGAAACCCCCAACCGTCGACATCAAATTCAAAGCGGCCCACCCGGTGCTTGGCGCGTAGGTAGCAATTCTCCTTGGCATGTCTAAGAGGAGGAACATCGGGAAGTAGAGAATGTTGAAACCGATGAAGGAGAAGATGAAGTGAATTTTCGCGAGGCCCTCGTTATACATTCTACCAGTCATTTTCGGAAACCAATAGTACAAGCCTCCGATGAGTCCCATGATGCTTGCACCAACCATGATGTAGTGGAAGTGAGCGACGACGAAATACGTGCCTCTAAGGGCGTGATCGAGAGCGACCGATGCCAGGTACACGCCTGTTATGCCGCCGATAACAAATAACGCAACGGCTCCCAATGTGAAGAGAGCAGCTGCTTTGAGTCTTACTCGAGCCTTTACTAGTGTTTCTATCATCGCAATGACCATTACGTCGAAGGGTAGTGAGACGGCGATTGTCGTAACAGTGTATAGTTTTGTGGAAGTTAGCCCGATTCCGGTCACGAACATGTGATGACCCCAGACGATGAAACTGATTATGGCAGCGGCTATCATCGAGCCGATGATGTACTTGCTTCCGTATAGTGGTCGTCTTGTAAAGGTGGAAATGGCGTCTGCGATTACACCTATCGCAGGAAACAGGACGATGTACACTTCTGGATGGCCGAAGAACCAGAAAACAT
The DNA here is from genome assembly GCA_005881615.1 of Candidatus Bathyarchaeota archaeon. Taxonomy (GTDB): domain Archaea; phylum Thermoproteota; class Bathyarchaeia; order 40CM-2-53-6; family 40CM-2-53-6; genus 40CM-2-53-6. The sequence continues at coordinate 50,646 of VBBR01000032.1, read as the reverse complement.
TGTCCCACAGGAGAGCTCCACCTTGAATCGAGGAGAAATAGAACGTTCCAAACGCTCTATCGACATACAGCAAAAGGAGCGCTGCAAGGAACGAGGGGAAGGCGTACAGCATCATGAAAATGGTGATGAGGATGGCCCAGGGAAAGACTGGCATGTGTTTCAGTTTCATTCCTGGTGCTCGCATTTTGAACATCGTCACTAGAAAGTTCACGGAGCTCATCGTTATCGAGACGACGATGAGAATGAGCCCTGCGGCCCCAAGGTTCAATCCGATTGTAGGGGTGAACTTGAACGAAGTCTGAGGAGAATAGAGGGTCCAGCCGAGGTCCGGGGCTCCGCCGAAAAAGAAGCTCATCATCATCGCTGCACCACTGACCAAGTAGAACCAGTAGCTCATCGCGTTCAACCTTGGAAACGCGAGGTCTCTCGCACCGATTTGCAAAGGAATGATGTAGTTGGCAAAACCAAAGGCGAAGGGTGAAAGGACCCAGAAGACCATCAGGAGCCCATGAACGGTTACAAACTGGTTGAAGAGATCCGCGCTCAAAAGATGATTGTCCGGGACCGACAGTTGACTCCTCATGGTGAGGGCCAATACACCTGCTGCGACGAAAAAGAATAGTGAAGTGATTAGGTATAGGATACCAATTTCCTTATGGTTAGTAGTATACAGCCATCTGCGAATTCGGGCTGGCAATTGTTCCGGGCTCATTGAAACCCTCTAAGTCGAATTGTACCATGCTTGGAACTGGGGAACTTGCATTACGATCAGTGTGGCATTCATGTAGTAGTGTCCAGATCCGCACAGCTCGAAGCACTGGATTAGATATGTGCCATTCTGGTAAGGTTGAAACCAAATTGTATTCACACGTCCTGGTATCGCGTCCGTCTTGATCTTGAATGGGATAATGCCAAAATCGTGGAAGACGTCAGCACTTGTCACATCTATGACTACGGTTGCATCTTTCGGTACTCGAAAGACATACTTCTCAGTGTAGAGAGGTGCATGAGGGAGCGCGTGAGGGTACGAGAACTCCCAATAGAATTGATGCCCGGTGACATCGATTCGGGGGCAGTCTTGGTTGAGCGGGGATTGTGCGCCATATCCGGGATAAAGTCCATAGCACCAAGTTCCGTTCGGCGGGGTCAACAAGGTATCTACGGCGGCGAAGGACCCAATGATCAGTGCAAGCAGGATGATTGTTGATAGAGAAACGGTGATTAGGACGTTCCTACCGTGACCTCTAACTATCGGGATGCGTCCGAGTCTCGGGGTATCCTCTGGGTCCTGAGAGTTTTTCCTTTCTCTGTATTTGATGATTAGAAATGCCATCAGAGCGAAGACGATAACTCCAACAAGAACCGCTAGATACGTGAAGAGGCTGAACAGATTGTTGAAGACAACTTCCGTGTTGGAGAACGCCATCTTCTGGGTCTCTTGCTTTTTCCTCGTGCCCATCCTTCATTTTTAAAGCGTTATGCACTGACTATAACGAAAGCAAACCGGGACTACCTCAGAACCAAATCCGATGAGGTGGTGAATCGTCTTACCGTAATCGCGTTTAGCATTACTACTGCTAATAGTGCGGAAGCAACGGCCAGGTGAGCTGTGCTTACTAGAGGGTCAAGACCCGTCTTGACGGTCGCCATACCCAGCAAGATTTGGCCGAGGAGAACAAGTGAGCTGATGGTTGAGAGCTGGAGAATTCTCTTTTCCTGTCTATGTCGTGACCATGCAATTACCGTGGTCCCGAGCACGAAAAGTCCAACGACTAGTGTGAAAAGCCGATGTGTCCATTCCACGAGAACGGGTCCTGAGAGTGTCGGGAGCGCCTGCCCATTGCATAATGGCCATGAATCTGGGCCCGAACTGCCGCATGCAACCCCAGAGCCACTGAAGACAACATAGCCGCCAATGACTATTAACACGTAGGTTGAGAGGGCTGACCCGTATGCTAAGATTCGAAGGCCCACGGTTCCTCTAGGCGACGCCATGGCTCCACAACCGAACCTCCTCATTCTTCGCTTCTATTTAGCCACTAACCATGAAGAACCCTTACTTGGACCTGAGGACTTCGTCGGTCATGTTCTCCAATAGCTGGCCCGGATTCGTTCCTTTTACGACACTACTTGAGACGAGCACACCACGGGTTCCAAGCTCAAGTGCTTTGCCGACATCCACTGCCGTGCTTACCCCTGCACCACACAGAATGTCGACGGAGTTATTGATTGACCTAATCCGTTTAATCGCATTCGTGATTAGCTCCGGCCGAGCTTTCGAAACAGCAACCCCAGTTCCTATGAGGTCTGGAGGTTCAATAGCGATAATGTCGGGGTTGAGTGAAGCAACCGCTGCGCTTACACCGGGGGTGTCAGTGCATACCAGAGTGGCAAGGTCAGAGACTCTTGCAAAGGAGAGAACCTCCTCAATGTCTGATATCCTGATTCGCCTCTCAGAGTGATTCAGAAGCGTTGCCGATGCGCCTGCGGCCTTGACCGCCTCGGCCAAGACATGACCCGTATAGGCACCAGGCTTGATAGGATCTATGTGTTGGCTGAAAACAGGTATCTCGACAGCCTCAGTTACGGTCTTCAAGTCAGTGAACTGTGGCGCAACTGCAATGGTCACTCCGCTATCTCTCGAAACCTGATCAGCGATTTTCGCTAGCTCAACACCCCTCTTTCCGGTCGCCTCAATGTAGGTTTTGAAGTTCACAAGTATCAGCGGGGTTCGGATTCGTTTTATTCGATTCATCCCCTGGCTTTCCTAGGAAAAACCAGCACTCATGCCGGAGCGCTCTTCAAACTCAGAAACCAACTCCTTGTTGCCCAAATAAGTAGGAACACGTTGGGATATACTGACAGGTTCAACATCTAGTATTCTCCCTTTTCCAGTGCTGGCCTTTCCACCGGCCTTCTCGGTGATGTACCCCATCGGATTCGACTCGAACTGTAATCGATATTTTCCATCAGGGGCGTCGAGTAAATCGGGATAGGCGAAGAACCCGCCGCTACAAAGCACTTGATTATAATCACCCACGAAAGAGCCACCATATCGGAACTTGAGTTTCCTCTTCTCAAGCTTGTCAGCGAATTCACGAACCCTTGGTGTCCAATTGTCCCGCGATCCCCCGATCCCGTAGATCGAGCCTTTCTGGGGCAGACGGTGCGGCTCTCCAGTTGAGATGAATTTGGATGCCCCAATTCCCCTCCCTGCTGGGGCGGCGAGATATACACCGGTCTTTGTTCCTACGACCGCTTCAACGTAGGGTCCGTAGAGGAAATAGAGGGCAGACAATAGGTCGCGGCCGGTTGCTGGAAGAGACTCGTCATGATAGATTCCAATAATTGTGCCCATGAGATTGTTCGTCTTGATGTTCGAGGAGCCGTCTAGCGGGTCTAGCGCAACAGTATACTCGCCATGATCGGCGTTCATTACCGTCTCCATCTCTTCGGAGGCCACCTGTCGAACCAGCCCGCTTCTAAGCAACCTCTTGGTCAGAAGCCCATTAGACCAGACATCAAGCTCTGTCTGTCTATCCCCGTAAATATTCACCCCCTCGGTCATTCCCAGGGTTCGAGGAATCTCCCGCACGATCCTAAGGGAGAGTTCAGCAAGAAGCTCTACAAGCTTGCCAAGACTCCGGTCCTCGGTTTCAAGAAGCTCGCGGAGTTTCCGTGCCGCCATCGAGAACCTACTCTACTGCGCTACTACAAGCTGTAAGGCCTTATCGACTTCGCGACCGTTAAAGATGATCTCTTTCAGAGCCGACGCCATCTTGAGCGGTTCTTGGTGCTGCCAGACGTTTCGCCCGACCGCTAGACCGGCGGCCCCGCCGTCCATCGCTCCTTTAACCTGGCTGAGGAATGTCTCGTCGGTTGGAGCTTTAGGTCCACCCGACATGAATACTTTGATCAACCCAGCCGCCTTAACCGCCCAGCTGAACGTCTCAGGCGACCCAGAGTACTTGATCTTGACAGCATCAGCACCGACCTCAAGGCCGGCCCGCGCAGCGTACGACACTATTTCCGGGCTGGTATCGTTTTTCACAGACTCACCCCTCGGATAGATCCAGGCGATAGCCGGAATCCCGTCGTCGTGGGCTTCCTCCTGAATCTCGCCAAACTCTTGTAGCATCAGGCTCTCATGAGCGCTCCCCAGATAGATGGTGTATCCCACGCCCTTCGCTCCCAAGCTGACCGCCTCTTCCACGCTACAAACTTGGGTCGAGACAGGTTCGCCCTTGGACAGACTGGTCTTTCCATTGAGCTTTACGATGAGCGGGATTTTTCCTGTATAGTATTTTTCGGCAATGCCCTTGTGGAGAACTAGTCCAGTAAAATCTCCCTTTGCAGCGATGTCGAGGATGTAGTTTGGATCGATGTTCTTATCGTTAAAGTCCGCCGAGGGTCCGTGTTCGAAACCCTGATCATATGCGAGCAGCATCCCTTTTCCGTCTCTCAGAAAATTGCTCATGTTAGCTTTCATAGATTCTCTAAGCTCAAAATCCGTTCTTCCCCACTTTAAACTAACCCTTGCCCACAAACCGGCTTCCCCCGCGCTAAGGAAACCGTTATCGGACGAAGGAAATCATGAAGCGCCATGCCCCGGCGTATTGTGATCATCGGTTGCGGAGTCTCTGGTACAACTGCCGCGTTTCACGCACGAAAAACAGACAGAACTGCACAGATCGTTCTTCTAGGCGATGAGGAATTGCCCGAATACTCCAGGTGCGGCCTCCCCTATGCCTTCAGCCATGTCGTGCCAAACCTTGAAGCATTGATAGGACATGACGAAGCCTTCTATGAGCAGATGAACCGGATAGACCTCCGCCTCGGCTGGAAAGCCACAAGCATCAACACGGAGAAGCGAAGCCTAGAAGCCATCAGGACTAATGACGACTCAACCGAGACTATCGAGTATGATACGCTAATTGTCACGACGGGGGCGCGGCCCAGCACAGTATCAGTCCCCGGATCCAACCTCAAGGGAGTATTCACCGTCCGGACGTTGAGTGACATTGAGAGACTGACAAATCATCTCGCTGAAAACAACGCTAAACGAGTAGCAATCGTGGGAGCAGGACTTACAGGTTCTGAAATGGCCGAAGCACTGCTTCACCAGGGCATAGCTGTTCTCGAGGCAGAAATTGTCCCAGAAATTCTCCCTGCAATACTCGACCCCGACATGGCTTCGATCGTCAGAACACGCGCTGAGGAACATGGCGTTGAGTACCATCTTCAATCGACCCTAGAGGCAATAATAGGCCGGAACGGTCGGGTCTCTGGAGTTCGCCTACCCGGAAAAGAGCATCCAGTCGATGCTGTTATCGTAGCAGTCAGAGTGAAGCCAAACACCGAGTTGGCCAAACAAGCCAGAATTATTCTCGGAGAATCAGGAGGAATCAAAACAGACGAGCGAATGGCGACCTCTGCACCGAACGTATATGCCGCGGGCGACTGCATAGAAACCTACGATCTAATAACCCGTCGACATGTCTTCTTTCAGCTTTCCACGACAGCGGTCAGACAAGCTTTGGTCGCTGGGATCAATGCGGCGGGAGGCAGTGCAAAGTATCCCGGCTCGACGGGCGTGACGACTGTCAAATTGTTTGGCCTAGAGATAGCTTCCTTCGGACCCACGACAGCACTTTTGGAAAAATTGGGAATACACTCAATATCTGTTAGGGTGACCGGGTCTACTCGGCTTCCATACTACCCTGGAGGCAAAGATCTTACTGTCAAGCTTCTGGCAGACCTGAAGGATGGCCGGTTGTTAGGGGCTCAGCTTGTAGGTGAGGAGGGAGGCACCTTGAGAGCCAACTTCGCATCAATGGCCGGACACTTAGGACTGACCGTAGAGGAATTCGAGCAGGTAGAGACTTGCTACTCCCCGCCACTAGCTCCAGTCTGGGATCCAGTGACGATCGCGGCCCAGGCATTGTTGCGGAAGCTTCAAGCTTCTCAAGCAAAGTCCCGTCCAGTTACGACGGTGGAGAACTAGGGAATTGCGAGTTCTCGTTTGCGATCCTATTCACTCTGATGGATTGGCGATTCTCCGAGCAGGAGGCTTCCAGGTTGACGATCAGGCGAGCATCGACAAGGCAAGACTGGCAGAAGTTATCCCGAATTACGAGATCGCAATTGTTCGCGGCCGAACGAAGCTCAATGCCAATACGATCGAGGCAGCGAGAAATCTCAAGATCATCGGAAGAGCTGGAGTAGGACTCGACAACATAGATGTCGAGGCAGCGAAGGCCGCAGGAATACAGGTCTGGAACACTCCAGCCGCACCTTCGACCAGCGTTGCAGAGCTAACAGTTGGTCTGATCTTGTCGTTGCTGCGAAGGATTCCCCTAGCAGATCGCGAGATGAAGGCCGGTCGCTGGATCAAGAACCAGCTGATGGGAGAAGAGCTGCAGGGAAAAAAAGTCGGGGTCATCGGACGCGCGGGCCGGATAGGAAATGAGGTGTCAAGGATTCTTTCAGTGGGCTTCCAGGCGGAGGTCCTTGGTTACGATGTGATCAAGCCCCGCGGGGTTCCTGGACTCAGCTACGACTTCACCGAATCCATCGAAGAACTCCTGCAAAAATCCGAGATTGTTACGATCCATGTTCCGTACACTCCTCAGACTCACCATCTTCTAGACGGTAAACGGCTAGCGATGATGAGGAGAGGTTCCTACTTGATCAACACTTCGAGAGGGGACATTGTTGATGGTCCCAGCCTCCTGGAACTGCTTCGGCAAGGCCAGCTAGCCGGTGCTGGGCTAGATGTCTTCCACCTTGAACCTCCAGTCGACGAATGGGAAAAGGCCATAGTATTGTTCCCAAACGGGGTCACTGTGGCAACCTGCCATATAGGTGCCCAAACCCTTCAAGCACAGCGCCGAGAGAGCGTGGAGCTTGCGCAGAAGATAGTCTCCGAAGCACAGAAAACCGCTGCCCGAATAGCAAAACCGCAGCTCCTCGACAACGCTGGATCCAAGAATCGCCCATAATCAGCCTTGATCGCGATTCGGGGATGCCGTCTGATTGCGCGGCACGAGGGTTCCCTCAGACCCCTTCGAAAGTGATCAAGTCATGACAGGATAGCATTTCGGCGGACCTTCATCTAGGGACGATTTGAGCCCTTGTACAGGTCGGAGACTGTGGTGAGACACGTGACTCGGGCGAGACGCTCTTGGCTTTATGGGTAGATTCGGTTGATAAGCCGAGGAAACGCTATTGCGTCTCGTATGTGGTCGAGATTGCAGACCCAAGAAACAACCCGTTCAAGTCCAAGTCCAAAGCCTGAATGGGTGACGCTGCCGAACTTTCTCAGATCCAAATACCATTCGTAGCTTTTCGGGTCTAATCCCTCTTCGCGAATCCTCGCCAGCAGCGCATCATATTCCTCAATCCTCTGTCCTCCACCTGTAATTTCCCCGTAACCTTCAGGAGCCAAACAGTCCACAGACAAGGTCACCTCTGGATTCGACGGATCAGGCATGTGATAGAACGCCTTCGCTTTTTTGGGATAATGAGTGACGAAGAAAGGCCGATCAAATTTCGCAGTCAGGATTTTCTCCTGCTCGTACCCGAGATCGTCGCCCCATTTTATTCCCGATTCTTCTTCTCCGATCATCTTGAACGCCTGGTCGTATGTGACTCTCTCAAACGGCGGCTTCACCTTCTCCAAATCCTCCAGTTTCCGCTCGAACAGTGCCAGTTCGGTCTTGCATTTTTCCACCAAAGTCGCTACGATGTGGCTCAACAATTGCTCCTCCACCCCGATTATACAGTTCAGGTCACACCAAGGCGCCTCAGCCTCCACGTGCCAGTACTCTGTCAAGTGCCTCCTAGTCCGAGATTTCTCGGCTCTGAAGGATGGAGCGACAGTGTAGATGTTGCCAATGCTAGCGATCAACGCTTCAGCATACAACTGCCAACTCTGCGTCAAGTACGCTTTTTGATCAAAATATTTCACCTCGAACAGGGTCGCGCCGCCCTCGACCGCGGCCGATGTCAGGGTTGGAACGTGAACTTCTGTGAAACTGTGCTTGTCAAACCATTCCCGCACCGCCGAGAGAACGACCGCGCGAACTCTGAGGGTCGAGCGCATCTTGTCGCTCCGGACAAACAGGTGCCTCTTGTCCAAGAGGAACTCGGGACCATGGAATTGCTTCGCAATCGGAAACTCTTCAAGGGCAGGATGCACGACGCGCCCCTCAACCACTTGAAGCTCTCTCCCACCAGGCGCTCGAGGATCAGGCCTAACGTCGCCTCTCAACTCAACACTGGACTCGATCCGAGCAGACTGGAACTCGTCGAAAATCTTCTCGTCGACCTTCCCTTTTCGCAGGGTACACTGGATAACCCCTGAGCCATCGCGCAATAGGAGGAAGATTATTCCGCCGCCCGTCCGCTTGTTCTGCAGCCATCCACGGACGAGAACTTGCTTTGAGTCGAAGGTTCCTTGCAGAACTTCCTTTACCGCGGCGACGTACTGCATTTCTAGACCCCGCAAAACTCAACGTTTGACCAGCCTTCGGATTATTTAAGAATCCCAATACGACCAACCATGTGACGATTATGTCAGAGCTGAGAGAACGGTCGACAAAGAAGCTTGCCGAGCTGAAAGCTTACCTCGAAAAGAAAGTTCTAGAAGATGAGGAAGAGATCAGAACACTGAGATCCTTCCTAGAAGTAATAGATCTCCTACTCACTGAGCGAAGCTATCGAAGAGTTGAGGTTCCGAAAACTCTGGCGCAGGACACAAAGAAACAGGAGGCTCCTCCGCAGAGCATTAGAACGATCAGCGGAGTGGTTTTAGCTGACATGCACGTTGACGGCCCAAACCTACGCGTCGTACTAGGTGAAGGCATGAAGTTCGACACCAATACTCCGCCGTTCCGGCCTTTCCTTCTCGGAAAGGTGCTTGAGCCAATGCAGAAGAAAGACGAAGAAGCTGTACGAAAGGGCGGATTATCCCCGGATCGAGTGTTGTCTTTTGATCTCGATCAGGAGGGCAACCTTCTGAAACAGCTGCGCGTCAAGAACTATGGGGACGAGACTCGTCTTAGCGAGATTAAGAACGCTGTCAGATGGACATTCCGGAAAATGTACGAGAAAACCGTTGGCACTTAGGTTGCGGACGGGGACCTGAAGACTCTAGTGTCTTACGGCACGACTCTCAAGATCGCTTCTGACTGCGCCCGCGTAGTCGATCGCGTACGTAGCTTGAAGATAGTCTCTCAATGCCATGGCTGATCGAGCTTCCGAGATGAATCCCTCTTTAGGAAATTGGAAAGCCTGCGCCTCGCCACAGGACTTGCATTTTGCGATAACGCTGTCATAGATTGTGCCTCCTGACTTGCCGAAGTCGTGGTCCACCGGCTCCAATTGGCCCCCGCAATGGCATTGGGTCTTCAGAATAGTCGCATAGGTGGCCTGTATCTCCCGGAAATGGCCCTCGGCATCTTGAAGCAGTTGCTCCTTCAGCTCCTGATACCTAGAGTCGTTCGAAAGTTCGGGCCTCTCGCTTTCGACTCTCCGAAGGCCATTTTCCAGCAAATATGCCATCGGGTTCTGCGATGAAGCCATAAGGTACCTTCAGGCTTGCCCCTTGAAAGAAGAAAGTGGTACTGGTCTTGTATCATTCAAGTCCTAGTTGAGTTGCAAACCTCGGCAAAACGTTCTCAATCCTAACAACAGCACCAACAATCTCCTATCGAAACGACGCACGTCTAGATTCTGACCTGAACAATCCTCGGTTCCAGTCGGGAAGCGGGTAAACCTTAAGAAATCCCGTTCTCCCTTGCTTTCGAATTCCAATTCGAGAAGGCTTGAAAGAATGTCTGCACAAGGATCCCAAGGAGTACCTGTCTATATCCTAAAGGAAGGAACAGGACGATCAACTGGTAAGGAAGCTCAGAGGAATAACATCACGGCTGCAAAGGTTGTAGCGGAAACCGTGCGCTCCACCCTCGGACCCCGAGGAATGGACAAGATGCTGGTAAGCAGTATCGGCGACGTGACGATCACGAACGATGGGGCGACGATAATGAAGGAGCTTGACGTGCAGCATCCAGCCGCGAAAATGCTTGTTGAAGTATCCAAAACCCAAGATAACGAGGTTGGCGACGGAACTACGACTGCCGTCCTATTGTCTGGCGAACTTCTGGAGAAGGCGGAGAAGTTGTTGGACAAGGATGTCCATCCAACAGTGATTGTTGATGGTTACAAGAAGGCGGCAGAGAAAGCGATCGAGATCCTTGAGAAGTTATCGATCCCTATCTCAGAGAAGGACGATGTGATCCTTCGACAAGTCGCAACCACATCGATGTACAGCAAGGGCATTGCGGTTGCGAAAGAACACTTCTCGGATATCGCCGTCAAAGCTGTAAAGCATATTGCTGAGAAAACCGATGGTAAGATCAAGGCTGATATCGATCAGATCAAGATTCTCAAGAAACATGGCAAGAGCCTCGAAGAAACGGAACTCGTCAAGGGAATTGTCATCGACAAAGAACTCGCCCATGCTCAAATGCCGAAGACGATAACAGGCGCGCGAATCGCTCTACTCAACGCCAAGATCGAAGTGGAGAAGACGGAGTTCGATGCAAAGATCAACATCAACAATCCTGACCAGATGCACCTCTTCATTGAAGAAGAAGAGAAAATGCTGGTTGACATGGTTTCGCAGATCGAAAAAACCGGCGCGAATATTGTCTTTAGCGAGAAAGGAATAGACGATGTTGCACTACACTATCTAGCAAAGAAAGGAATAGGCGCAGTCAAGAACGTCAGCAGCGGCGATATGGAGAAAATTTCCAAGGCTACAGGCGCACGAATAGTTGCCAGCGTCAAAGATCTAGCGAAAGACGCATTAGGAGAAGCGAAACTTATCGAGGAAGTCAAGATTGGCGATGACAAACTTCTCTACATTCGCGATTCCAAGAACCCGAAAGCAGTCACGATTGTAATTCGTGGAGGAACGGAACATGTAGTCGATGAAGCGGACAGATCACTTCACGACGCGCTATGCGTTGTGAGAAACGCTCTAGAAGACGGCAAGATTGTTGCTGGGGGAGGAGCGCCTGAGGCAGAGTTGGCCAAGCGCCTCCGAGAATACGCGGTAAAAGTAGGCGGAAGAGAACAGCTCGCAATCGAAGCATTCGCGGAATCACTCGAAGCCGTGCCAACTACGCTTGCAGAAAACGCTGGCTTCGACCCGATTGATGTCTTGGTCGAACTGCGCTCAAAGCACGAGCGAGCGGGGAGCCCATGGTTCGGAATCGACGTCTTCACGGGTGATGTGAAGGATATGCGAAAACTGAACGTTCTCGAACCCTTGAGAGTCAAGCAGCAGGTGATCAAATCCGCCTCCGAAGCTGCATCGATGATTCTGAGAATAGACGATGTCATCGCGTCCAAAGGAGTCGACAAGGGTGCCGGTGGCGGAAAAGACTTCAAACCGCCCGGCGGCGACGAAGAGTTCTAGAACATCCCTTCTCTCCTCGTTTAAGCGCCTGTCCGTACAATCTCGCAGAACCGCTCATGCGGTGCTAGGGTCGGTCGCTAATACCCCCTATTTTTTCCTGGAACATTTCCTGTCTGATGGTGATTATGGGCGAGACAGAACAATCAAAGCACGATCCAGGCTTTTGCTGATCGGGAATTATCCGGGTTTACAGCACGAAATATCACATGTTCGGACGAGCCTGTTCAAATCACGAATCAAGGCTGAAAATAGCCGACCTTACCACCTGAGAACTCCCGGGAAAACCGCTCGTGCCGCGCAATCAGACGGCATCCCAGAATCGCGATCAAGGCTGATTATGGGCGATTTTACCAAGTTATAGGAATCACGGTGCCTTTAGATCTCCGTTAGTTTCTTTCTCATGTTATGCAGGATATTCGGGGGAGTCCATACGGAGAAGACTCTAACGTATCGTGGAGAGGCGGCAGCTCTTATCGTGCTCGCACTTCCTTGCTCCTTGTAGCCCTTGATGAAGGAATCAACGTATCCCTCGAGAGTTTTGTTGAACGAGAACCAGTAATGACCTGAATAGAATAGGAACTCCGCCAAATCCCAAGCATAATCCCCTCTGTGGCGAGCTTGCTCAAGGTCGACGAGGGTTACCTCGCCTTTCTTTTCAACGAGAAAGTTCTCTGGCTTCGTATCGCCTAGCGAAGCTTCGAGCTGATGTGCACCCGCCATCAGTTTTCCAGCCTGGTACGCTGCTTCTCGCTCCCTTTGTCCTATTTGAGCAACCCCGGCCAACTTGGGAAGAAGACTGGATAATTGGTCGCCGGAAACGAAGGAGAACAGTATCGTCCTAGATTTCTGGTCAGCCCCAAGAATCGAGGGCACTGGTATCCCCCGACGTGACAAAAGGTCGTTGAAGGCATACTCAGCCTCCATCCGTCTCTTCCCGGATATCGAGAAGTGAACCGAACCCAGGCCAAAGAGACTCAACGTCACCCACTTGAGAGACACCCAGTTCGTGTACCTTTTGGCCACCAGTTTCTCGTTGTCCACCTTAACCAGGAATACATCATTGACGAAACTCCCGATCCGTCGGATCGACACACGGCCGGTCGGACGATACGTCCTAACGATCTTTAGAATCAGATCCATTTCTTCAGGCAAGAGAAGTTCTCCATTAACTAGCTAGATGGAGCTAGAGGACCAGCCTTCCTAAATATTGTTCAATAACCGGATTCTCAACTCGGGCAACGTTGTCAGGCGGCACTGGAAGCTCACACAACCGACGAAACTTACTCGTCTGCTGCGCTGCCACTTTCGCTCTCTTTTTCATCGGATCATCTACAGTTCTTCCCATCCTCGAGTCGGCGAATAGAATACTGCCAAGAAATGCGCAGTTAGGACTCCTCACATTAACGTTGAGCGCGACGTTGACCCTCGTAATCTCTCTTATTGGCATTCCAATAGGGTTCACGTACATGTACTTCTTTGGCGGGGTCATATCAACGAAGGCGATTAAGCTCTATCTCTTCATCACAAAGGGAACTCACGTAATCGGATCCAAGACCTCAGAACTCTCAACGGTCCAAGCCTCCCGCGGTTTGCGACTGAAACTTCGTAGACAGATCATGTACTTCGGATTCATCCTCGCGGTTGTAGTACCTTTTGCAACCTACGAAGCCAATCACAAAGACCTCCCCTTGATCTCGCCTCTCGCCCGGACAACAGACATTGTCAGCCTGATAACTCAGGATTTTGTGACACTCACGATGACCTCATCACTAATGCTCCCGCTGGTTGCCCTTGCGCTTCCATACTTTGGAGGGCTGAGGCTTCGGAGCATTGATGTGGGTCCCTTCCACACCACGATTCTCTCCATGGTGATAGGTGCATCAGGGGGCTTCTCGCTCCTCTACACTGCCCTAACCCGGCCAATCTTCAGCACCCTCGCTTACATCTTCCTTCTCCTAATCGGCGTATGCTGGTGCTTCGCTCTCGGCTGCAACCTAGCAGCTGACCCCGCAAATCGACACATAGCACGCACAGTGCTAACTGAGAAGGTGAGTTCTAGAGTCGTTTCTTCAAAAATATGGCTGGAAAATCCACCTGGAAAATTCCGGGAAGTCTAGGGCTGATTTCGAAATACTATTTTTATACATTGATAACCGCCTGATTAATGATCGCGTTGGACAGAGTTCCCACAGGGATCAAAGGCCTCGACGAGCTTCTCGGGGGAGGCTTCCCTTTGGGAAAATGCATTCTGGTAGTTGGGAGCCCTGGCTCCGGAAAGACGACTTTTGCGATTCAGTATCTCTACAGCGGGGCGCTTCAAGGCGAAACAGGACTCTACGTTACTCTGGACGAATATCCTGACATGATCAAACAGAACTTTCAATCTTACAACTGGGACCTGGATAGCGTCGAGAAGAAAGGCCGACTCCTGTTCTTAGACGCCAGCGGTCTCCGGAGAACTAAGACCAAGAACAATGGACCTCACGCGCTATTTTCTTCCGACTCCTCTGAAGGGGTCGGCTTCACCGAGGTCTTGAAAACTCTTACAAAACTAGTTGAGGGCGAGAACGTAGAGCGGATCGCTCTCGACCCTATCACATCTATTATGTTGAGGTACGGGGATGAGGTGAAAAGACGGAGAGCAACCGTGGAATTCTTCGATGCACTGGCCGATACGGGTTGCACTTCTCTGGTGACGAGCGAGTTGAAGACATCGCTTTTGGACCGAAGATTTCAACTTGAGGAGTTTCTTTCACACGGAGTAGTTGTACTTCACACACTCATGCATCAAGGAAACTTCGTCCGAGCGGTACAAGTCGAAAAAATGCGTGGAATTGCTCATGACACGCAGATTCGTCCATATCAATTTGGGACCGCCGGAATAGAGGTTTTCCCGCGCGACAAGGTATTCTAGGTCTTAGGCCTCTTCGAATAGAAGATTATTCCCTTTCCATCTTCTATGGCGAAGACGTTCCAACCTTCCTGATGCCTCCTCGCTCTAAGCTTTGCAATCTTTAGTCGTCTACGACGAACTCCGCGCTCTTCGAATGCTTCCATTTGGACAACACAGTCCGACATGTCCTCTAGTTGTTTCTGCACCATCGGATCGACGCTGGGGCCCAGAGTGAAAACCGCCTTTCCTCCGATCCCTCTCATTTTCGCACCAATCGACTGGACAAACGAGACGATACTCTCCGGCTTCGTCTTGGATGCTAGGGGGACCAGGGAATCGAAGTAGAGGCTCGCCCCCTTGGACTGCGATGGTAGAGATGATGAGATCTTCATGCCCAGCGTCGTCAGGTCCCCAATGGATGGGACTGAAAATTTCTCGGTCGATTCCTGCCCCGCCTCAGCCGAGTATCCATCCACAAACGTCAGGAGCCCGCTCTGTTCGTAACCCCTTACGTCAAGACCCATTGACTTCATCCCCGATCTTACGTTAGAGGGAAAGTCACCGGTGGAGACGAAGATGCATGGCTTCCCTCGCTTGAGGTCCTCGAACATGAGTTGTTCGGACAGAATGGTTTTCCCCGATCCTGTGTTGCCTTCAATGGATACGGTTCCTCCGTTCAATTCGCCGGAAGTTAGGGTGTTGAAGTGTGCAAATGGGGCTAGGTAGCTCTTGCCCCTTCTCCTTCGATAATAGAATGCTCCAACTGAGACTCCTACAACTCCTATGCCAGCGACAGCGAAATATGGGATCAGATCGTAAGGTGGTGGGATAAAACCAGGGGGAACGAGCCCGAAGCTAGCCGGGCCACGATAACTGTATGCGGTGTTACCTTGTATGTCGATAATATCCACCCACACTTGATAAGTTGCCTGTGCAGCGCCCGGAAGATAGGTCCAAGCGGCGATGAATTCGAAGGGACTCTGTCCCGCCGGGCATGGAGGGGTTTGTTGCATGGCCCTGTTGGATGCGCCGACTGCGGGACGGGAAAGAGGATCCACAATGGTCATGTTGACTTTGGATACGTCTGAACATCCAAAGGCCGAGTTGACGAGTACCTTAACAAGAACGATGTTGTTTCCAGGAGTTGCATTTACGTTGAAGTAGGTAGTCGGGACTTCATCGTGATTGAGAATGCTAATCTGAAATAGCGACGTATAACCCGAGAGCGGCAGCACGACAAAGGAAGGAGCGGAACCGGACCCCCAATCTAAAGTAATGTTTGAGTGGCGAGGAACTAAGGTCGCAACAACTTGAATGGCTAAGGACGTGCCTTCTAGCAAATTGGCGTTAAGCGTTGGCAAGGTGAGGTTAAGATGTTGAGGTCCGAGTCCTGAGGAAATCGTTTGCGCCGTCGATGTCGTGTTAGACCAAATCTGTCCAGGGAGCCGATAACTGAATACTCCTATCAAGAGGGGCGGGGGGGCGGACTTGTTTCCAGTCCAATCGGTCCACATAGAGAATGTAGGTTGCCCGATAATCGAAGCCGATGAGAGAAGAGGTGTTTGAATGGAAAAACTGCTTGGCGAGCTGGTTATGTTGGACATGGAAGGGAGCGCGCTTCCCGATGGGGGTGCCGAACTAAGTGCCCCTGAGGAAGAGAGGTAGAAGAGTCGATTTATCTGAGTGGCCGGGCTAGTTCCCATCGCTCCTTGTGTGTGAGAGAGACTTATCGTTGCAATCAGCATAAGGACGATTACTAATGCGACGCGGAGCGTACTCACCGTTCTCTCATGAGAGAGACCTCTCTTCAAGTTAAAAGGTTCTACGAGAGGAGTGTTTCAGCGTGGAAAAATATTGGAGGGGAGCGCGAGGCTTAAGATGAGCCGCTAACCCTTTCCGATTCGGAAGACGGAGGTTCCGCAGTTGGGGCATACGCCTTTGACCGCAGCCTTTCCGTTCTTGAGCGTGACGTTCGTTGGGTTCTTGATCTCGATATTTGCTTTGCATTTGACGCAGTATGCTTGTGGCATTTCTATTCAGTTGAGCGTGCACTGGAGCGTGGTAGTATTTGAAACTCACGCAGAACGCGAGAATATCCATGAGGGACGAGAGCGAAAAGCAGCGAGAATATAGTTTCTTTGAGATGAAATCGTCTGGAAAAGTGCTTATTCAGCATCTTGTCCCAGAAGTGGGACGAGAACATCTATTAGAGCCTGAAAGATCCTCGATAATTTCGACGACCACTGAGGAGAATCTATGAGGGCCGTAGCCGTTGTCGAGTCACAAAGCGTCGAGTGCAATATGCTCCTAGTATCTCCTCATGAGAGTCTCGTAGGCCTCTCTCTGAAGTTTCTGCGTCGAATAGTTGAGAAGCTTCTGTGACCATGTTCGCTCGAAGAGGTCTCGCATGCTCGCGTTCTTCAGTCGGTCGAGATCAACCTGTTTGTTTGCATCCATGAGGCCTCTCGCCATTGTCGAGAACGTCTCGTAGCTGGGAGGCTTCACCACCTCGCCTCGAGCAACCGCTTGCTTTCTGAGCTCGTTGTAGAACCTGAGCGTGGCCTTCACAGACTTGCCTATCGCCAAGTCCACCTTTTCGTCAAACTGAAATTGCGTTGTCAGATTCGCCTCGAACAAAGCATGGAAAGACTAGCGCCAACTCCCTCTGGCATCGTGTTACGCTTGGGACAAGATCACGGTCTTGACGGCAGTTCTCGAAGTTCGAGCATGCTCAAGCGCTTTTGGAGCGTCTCGTAAGGCAAATCGGTCAGTAACCATAGACCGAAGGTCTATCTCTCTTTTTGCCAGAAATCCGAGAGCGCGATGAATATCCGATTCTACACAAGAATAGCTCGTCACAATTGAGATCTGCCGGCTGAACAACGCGCCGACATCGAGATCAATGGTCGCGCCTTGAGCGGGGGCGCCAAACAGAAGGAGTTTGCCCCCTTTTCTAACCGAGGCAAGCGCGGGCTGTATTGCCTTCTGATTCCCAGTCGATACGATTGCCAAATCAACACCAACTCGGGTTGATTTCGTAACTTGTTTAGGGACATCTTTTGAGGAAGGATCAATCGACTCGTCGGCCCCCAGCTTTTGTGCCATTTCGAGTCGATGGGGCAGAATATCGACGCCGATTATTTTTGCCGCGCCCATTTTCCTGAGTAATTGTATTTGTGTCAGGCCAGTCGGGCCTAGGCCTACGACGAGGACTTTGTCTCCAGGGTTAACTCCCGCCTTGCCGAGGGCCCTCACGCAACAGGCGGTCGGTTCTATCATGGATCCTTCTTCGAAGCTTGTCTCTTTGGGCAAGCGTACTACCGCTCCTCGAGTGACGTTTGCCTCGGGAACTCGGAAGTACTCTGCAAGTCCGCAGGGATCAAAGTTTGTTTTCTTGAAGAGATCGCACATGGTGTGGTCCCCGTATCGGCAGTATTCGCAATTGTAGCATGGCGCGTGATGATGCGCGATGACTCTGTCCGATTTTCTCAGATCGGTCACTCCCTCACCTACGCTGGCGATGGTCCCGCTGACTTCGTGGCCGAGGATTCCGCCAAGTCCATATGCACCATGGACTTTTTCGACGTCAGTCCCGCATATTCCGGCTGCTGCGAGTTTGATCAAGACTTCGCCCGGCTGGAGTCTGGGAACTGGGACCTCTTTGACCTCCGCAAGCCCAGGTCCGTTGATTAGACAAGCCAGCATGAGCAGTTCCTATCTTTGTCGTCCAATTTAACCGATTTCCGCCTGCTGGTTGGAAGCTTGTTTTTGTTTAGAGTTTATTCTATAAGAAGAGTAGATGAGCCATGAATAGTAGTGGACTCCCGTGGTTCCTATGCCAGTATCGAGAACTCGGGGCACCAAAGACTCCGTCAAGTTCATGCAGGTCCTCGACCGAGCCGTTTACCTAAGGCTCAAGCAACTCGCAATTCAGAGAGGCGTCACTGTCCAGGAACTGATCCGGGTTCTTCTAATCCCTGACTGGCTACACGGGGCGGAGGAAAGACGGTTGAAGAGCGAGCTAGAGAGGCGGCACCGCAGGTCCACTCAGAAAAGGCTGTTTCGGACTTCCCTTCAGAAGCCTCTGGTTTCCGCCAGGAAGAACTAGATCCTTCATCAATCTATCGAGCAATTTATCGCACTGATCGTTCCCAATCATAATATACTATTCTCGCCCCCTGTTGCTAGGGCATCTTCTTGATCAAAGATCTCGACGTGGAGATGGAAAAAAGAAATCTCAATTCAATCATAGTCTTCGGAGATTCAACGGTCGGAAACCCAGACCTTCGGTACGCGGCAGGAACCTCTCTGCCGAGAGGGGGAATATTTCTGAAACGAAGATCACATGACCCAACGCTCATAGTAAGCAACATCGACGTGGGCAGCGCGCGCCAAGGAAAGGTTCGCAACATCAAGACCTACTCGGACTATGGATACGAGCGGATCGCTAGCAAGTATGACCGGGATGAGGCCAGGATCCGATTCTATCAGAAAATCATGAAGGACGAGGGACTTCACGGGTCCATAATTCTGGCTGGAAGAAATGACGTGTCCAATACACTGCACATGATCGATGCTCTTCGCAGAAAGGGCGTGAAGATTACAGGGGAAAAGTCGCCTACGATCATCGAAGCTGCACGTGAGACGAAGGATCGTTGGGAGGTCGAAAGGCTGAGAGTTCTCGGAAAGAAGACCATCCGAGTCGTGGAAGACACGCTCCGGTTTCTACGAGGAGCAAAGGTCAATGGAAAGAGGGTATCTTACAAGTCAACGCCCTTGAGTGTTGGAACCGTCAAGAAGGTTATCGGAAGGTCGCTTTCCGAGCAGAACTTGGTCGCGCCGGAGGACACGATATTCGCGCCAGGCAGGAGATCGAGTGACCCTCACTATAGAGGTGAAGACGAAGATATTGTCCGAGCTGGTGAGCCTATTGTCTTCGACATATTTCCCTCTGAGCCGGATGGTTACTGGCATGACTTGACTCGGACCTACCTGTTCGGTTCCGCGCCGAAGAAGATTAAGGAAATGTATGACGCCGTTCTCGAGGTCCAGACATCAGCCCTCGACATGGTGAAGGAGCAGGTTCCCTGCAAGGACATGATGGCAAATGCCTGCAAGATCTTTGAGAGGAAAGGATACCCAACGGCGAGACAACTGGTCAAGGGGAACAAAGAAGCGCGGACTCATGGGTTCATGCACGGCCTCGGTCATGGAGTGGGACTGACTATTGGAGAAAGGCCGTATCTCTCTCTGTACGGCAAGGATAACCTGAGAAAAGGATCCGTGGTGACGATCGAGCCAGGGCTCTACGAGCCCAAGTGGGGTGGTATCAGGATAGAGGACATTGTGGTTGTTGGTTCTCCTTCGGAAAACATCACGCCTTTGTCGAAAGATATCGAATTATAGTCGCAGAGCGTAGAGTGTAGTCATGTACGGGGGCGGAATGCAGCCCAGGCAGAGGATCCGGGTTACATCAGCTGGGGGAGTCGTCTATCGCTGGGACAAGGATAATCCGCTTTTTCTGCTGTTGACGAGCAATAAGAGAGGTGTGTGGTGTTTGCCGAAGGGTTTGATCGAGGAGGGGGAGGACGAGGTCACGACGGCTATGAGGGAGGTGCGTGAGGAGACTGGTGTGAGCAGGGTGAAGCTGCATGGGAAGCTTGGCGCGATCAAGTACCAGTTCGGGTTCCGTGCGAAGACTTACGACAAGACTGTCCATTTCTTTCTCTTTGAGACTGATCAGGCTGATGCGAAGGTGGGGACGGAGCATGATGCGATGGAGTGGATGCCGTACGAGAAGGCTCTTCATACCTTGTCGTACCCGAACGAGAAGGAGATGCTTTCGAAGGCCTGGAGCAATATCCAATCCGAGAAGAGCCATTCCTCAGAAGCCAAGCAGGGTCAGGGCAAGCTTCCAACCAGTTAGAGCCTGTTATAGAGGACTAGCTTGAGTGAAATGGCTGTGAGGTTTCCGCGCTGATAGATCCGATGTCTTCTGAGCTTCGAGTCTACAATACGCTGACGCGGAAACTGGACAAGTTCGAGACTATCCGAGCCAACCGGGTGAACATGTTTGTCTGTGGCCCAACGGTCTGGGATGTGTCCCATATTGGCCACGGGAAGACCTACGTCGCTTACGATATCATCGCCCGCTATTTGCGGAGGAAGGGCTTCAGTCTCTTCTTTCTGCTCAACATTACCGATGTTGACGATAAGATCATCAACAAGGCTCACGATATAGGAGAACAGCCGCTCGCTTTGGCCGATCGGTTAGCGAGGGCTTTCTTCAAGGACATGAAAGAACTCCACGTGGACAGTGTTAATCTGTACGCGAAGGCTTCGGATCATATTCCCGAAATCCTCGATCAGATCACTGGACTTCTCAAGAAGGGAATAGCTTACAGGGTTGACGGAGACGTCTATTTCGACATTTCCAAGTTTCCAGGCTACGGAAAACTCTCCCACCAAAAACTTGCGGATCTTACGGTTCACCGGATTGATCCGGATCCGCGGAAGAAGAATCCTGGAGACTTTGCCTTGTGGAAGAGCCAGAAGCCTGGCGAGATATTCTGGGAGAGTCCTTGGGGAAAGGGACGGCCTGGCTGGCACATCGAGGACACTGCGATTACTCTAACGTACTTTGGCCCAACGTATGATGTGCATGGTGGCGGTTCGGACCTCATCTTTCCTCATCATGAAGCTGAGATCGCCGAGGCGGAGAGTCTGACTGGTAAGAAACCATTGGCGCGCTATTGGCTTCACACCGGATTGATGAGCATCAAGGGACAAGAGATGCACAAATCGCTCGGGAACTTTATCCCGATACGGGACATGGTCAGAAAGGTTGGCACTCCGGGTTTGCGTGTGTTCTACGCAGGAACGCACTACAGGAGTCCGTTGGACTTTACCGAGGAGGCGTTGCAGCAAGCGGTTAGCCTTGCGAGAAGGTTCAGGCGGGCGCACGATCAGCTCGCGCTGGCTCGAGACAAGATAACTCGGAACGAGAATGAGATAAACTCGGTTCTGAAACCGTTGGACGAGGCGCGAGACGAGTTCTTCAAGGCCATGGACGATGACTTCAACACGCCGGGAGCGCTCGCTGCCTACATCAGAATAGTCGGGCTGGCAGAGGAGGAGGCAAGAAATCCGAAGGCCGAATCTGGGAACGCGATAATTGGTGCTTTGGAGGACTTGGGCTCTGTGCTTGGCGTGTTGGAGACCGAGACTGTTGCGCAGAACCGGGCTTCCGAGCTGGTGAACTTCGTCCTGGAGCTGCGGAACGAGCTGCGGAGCAAGCGTGATTACGAGTCAGCTGATCGCATCCGCGATCGGATGGCCAAGCTTGGTTTTGTGGTTGAGGATTCGGCTGAGGAGACGCACTGGATAACTTAGTTCTGACTCTTTGTCTGCGTCTTGCTGTGAGTCTTTAGGATCTTCTTTACCTCGTCCAGCTGCTTGAATGATCCGATGTCGTGGTGTGGTTCCGGCGTTAGGTATCCGTAGACTCGTTCGCCTTTGGCGACGAGTGCTGGTATGACGTTTGCTGCTATGTCTGATCCGCTTGAACAGTACTTTAGGAACGAGGGCTCGCAGAGGCATACACCGATCGCGACAGGATAATCCTTGAGCACCGGTTTCTCCTCAAAATATTCTATCCTGTTATCCTTGTCGACTCGTCCGACGCCGTAATCGATTCGGACGCCGGTGCTTAGTGCGACTGTGCAAACGGCTTTCTTCTCCCTGTGGAACCGAATCATATCGGTTAGGTCGAGACTTGTGAGGACATCGCCGTAGTAGACAAGGAATGTTCCGTCAATGTGGCTACTGGCGTCTTTGAGCGCGTTCGAGGTGCCTGTTCGAGGACTGATGCTGTACCCGATGTTGACACCGTACTTCGATCCATCGTCCAAGTGGTTGCGATATACCTCGCTATCCTCATCGGATAGCAACATGATGATGTTTCTTATTCCATGGCTCGCGAGATAGCTGATGACATAATCGATGAATGGCTTGCCAGCTATAGGTATCATTCCTTTTGGGACGTAGCTTGTTAGCGGTGAGAGCCGGGTTCCCGCGCCACCGGCAAGAACAAACGCCTTCAAACGTATCTCGCGATTTCGCGGCGGGTCTTCGATCGGTATAAGGGCTTCAATTGTCTGTAATCGAGAATCCTCGGGATTGATGAGCTAGCTCGAGGCGATTACTTTCACGATGGTCCGGGGAGCCCACTCATGCGTCACAAAACCGCTGAAACATACCCCACTTTTTCGGGAGACGATTTCGTGTCTGCAATGATAATGGGCGAGTCCAATGATTTAGGGCGCAATCCAAGTTCGCATGCCGAGGCGAAACCTGTCATTATTTCAGCCAAACACGAACGATTCTTAGGGGAGAGTTCAGAGGGGGTCCCAGATTTCAGAATAGGGCGGACAATGGGCGATTTCCCACAATTGATTTCAAAATGGGGGGTCGGAAGATTTTCCCACGAATATTGAATTATGATTTCCTACTCTAATTAGTAAGAAAGTCGATTGATGGAGGTTGCGTCTTTTCGCTGCTAGGCTTGGATGGGGCTCCGGCTCATTGAATCCTCCAAGTCCGCGTGTTCCTCGTGAAGCCCATGAATGTACCACACTTGCAGTTCAAGTCCATCAATAGCAGTTGTTTTCGTTGAGAGTACTCTTGCGCCGGGTCTCATAACCCAGTGAGACAATCCTTCCTCCAAGTCCTCGCGCGGAACTTCCGGGAAGCCGGTTTGAAAATCCACGAAGCTCAACTCAGCTTCCGGATTCAGATAGGGATCGTGGAATCGTTGACGGAAGAACCCGATAACCTTGTCCAAGGGCAGGACCTTTTCGATCCTTGTAGGCTTGTTCTTTCTCGCTTTACTGGTCATGAATCATCGCAACTCTACGCTGTTATTTGGAAAATGGCAACGGAAAATATGGCTGTTACAGTACCCGGACCCGACTGTCGAAGGTAGCCACTTCCCTATCCTCAACCGGACAAGGATAGTAGGGTCCTAGTTAATGCTGACCTTTGATGGCAGGACCTGCTCGACAACTTTGATCGACAGGGAAAGATCGTTTCTCTCCGCGATCAAAGGCCGAAGACTCGGCTCGATAGAGCCCTGCGCGAGTTTCAGAGAATCCTCGTCAAGCTCCCCACTCTTGTGATCAAGCTTCGCATTGACAAGATATCTTGTCAGGCTCGTGATTTGTCCAGTGATTTCGGCTAGTCTAGATCGCATTGAGCCGACCAGGGCGCTCGCCAGTTTCACCTTGTCCAGGTAGCCGGCCTTCTGCGACTCGAGAAGCTCCGAATAGATTTCTCCGTCAATCTCCCTCGAATCTTTCAACGATTCCAGGGCACCAATCCTCTTCCTCAACAGTGTCAGTTCGGAGATGATGTCCTCGGACTCAAGCTTCCACTCCGGGGATATCGTGATTGTTTTCGGGGTGAGGGCCATTTGCCTGGCTTTGGCTGTGAGAATAATTCCGCCTGTCGCTTCTATCTGGACTCCTTCCATCTCTCCGAAGGGGTTGCGCTCGATGCCGATTACCCGTCCTAGCAGTCTGCCGTAGATGTCGTTGACACTTCGTCCGAGGAGAGCTTTCGTCTCCAGCTCAGGAGAGAGCAGATAGATTCTACCTCACTCGATGAGCCGGATTCGCTATCTGAGGAATTTCAGGGAATTTCTCTTTCATCTTCTGCTCGGCCATAAGATCCGCCTCCTTCAAGATGTGAGCGGATTCATCATTGACCGGGATGGACATCCCATCCGAGTCAACTGCTTCCCCAATTTCCATCGTGAGATTCTCTAGCGAGTCTTCGACATCGCCGATACCTGTTGAAATTTCGGGAAGTTTGCCTTCTAGCTCGCCTCTTACTGCGCCGAGGAGTCCTTTGACTGAGCCCATGCTGTGGACCAGGTCGCCGAACTGTTCCACCGTCTCGAGGCGGAGTAGTGCTTGTTCGAGGCAGATCTGGCTTCGGAGGGATGTCTTGATGAGTTTTCGAATTTGGACGCATTCGTTTGCGAAAACGGTCGCGGTTTGAGTATCTCGCGCCTCCAGTGCTTTGGTGCACTTATCTCGAAGTGTCTGGTCTCGTGATTCCATCTGGGTAATGCTTCGCTCCAGCCTTGTAGTTTGTAGACGGAGTTTGTGGGAAGCGAACTGGATCCGCTGTTTCATCGGTGTCGGCTTGATCGCTTCCCGGATTCTGTCGGTTAATGAGGGATTGTCGCGGAACATTGTTAGTCTCCGATCATCCTGTTTTCCGGAGTGAGGTACAAAGGCGGTCTGAGATGCACCTGGTGCTTTGCTTGCGACGCTTGACGAGGCAGTGCTGTGGTCATGAAAATTGTTGTTCCCTGGTTCCGGTTTAGTCCCCTTAGAAGAGGGATTAGCAGGTTTGTAGCGGACCCATCTAAGTCGCCCGTCGGCTCGTCGATCACCAGTAGTTCGGGTTTGACGGCCAAAGCTCTTGCGAGATCGATTCGCCTTCGCTGGCCAGCGCTGAGCCCGTCAGGGTATGATCGTTCGATCTTGTCTAATCCAAAAAATGCGAGGGCTTCTTTGATCCTTTCATCTCGATCCTTTCTCGGGACCCCCGCTAGCGAGAGGGCTAGGTGCAGGTTCTGTGAAACTGTCATCTGCGGGAGCGCGGTTGGACGCTGAAACACGGCGGCTGTCTTAACCAAGGCACACCGTTTTACGAATGATTCCCGTGTGACGTCGTGGTCGCGAAAGCTGACCGACCCATGAATGGGTTTCTCCAGTCCCAAGACTACGTTGACGAGTGTTGATTTTCCCCAGCCAGACCCGCCGAGGACGGCGAGGAAGTCTCCCTGATCCACTTTCAAGGAAACGCCTTGCTCGTAGAGCCGCAGAACCCCTTTGACTGAAGGGTATTCGACGACCACTGACCTTGTTTCGATCACAGATGGCATGTTTGCTAACTCTTGTAGTGCTCAACAAACGATGAGGATCGTATTCGGCGAAGACTGGGTAGCGAATAGAACAGACCTCCTGCGAACAACAGAATGATCACTGTTGTAGCTAGTTCGAGCATCGGAGTGGTTGTGAGGAATTCTTGAAGCAGGACTGGAGAGAATGCGAGCAGAGCAATGATCGCTCCTCTGATGAAGTAGCGTAGGAGAATCTGCCAGCCGGAGCCTCCGTAGGCGAAGAGGGCTAATTCCTCCTTCGTCCGTCTTGTCGTAGTAGATACAGACGCTAGGGCACATGTCGGTGGAACAACTAGGAGAGAGAGCCAGAGTCGTGACTCGGGGATTGTTGGACCTATTGCGGCAAGAGACGCCTGGAGGGCTACTATGCCAATCACTAGAATTGCGAGTAGGTCCGTGGCTTCTCGTGGGATGGCGCCGGATAGGACAATTGGGGTCCAGGATGGCTTTTCCAATTAGGATCGACCTTCTATTCTGGGCCTGCCATGGACCGGAGGAACATTCCCAAGCGTCCCTCGTCATAGGTCCTGATGACTGAGGATGCGAAATCGATGTCAAGGTTCATTGAACGGAGCTTTGACAGGACCGCGTTTACGACCTCTTTGTTGCGGGCGACTATGAAGACGAGTCCTTCTGGGGTTCCGAGGGAGCTGATGACGTTGAGGGTTTCTGGGATCTCGCATATCTGTTTCAGAATGTCTTCTCTGGAGGGGCTGCTGGGGAAGTTTGCGGCGACGATGACTTGTTCTAAGAGGCCGAGCTTTCCGAAGTCGATGAGTGTTGTGTATTCGCGGATAATGTGGGCGTCTTCTAGTCGGTTGACTCTGTAGGCGATGACGTTGGGATGGAGGGCGAGTTTGCGGCCTATCTCAACATAGGATTGTTTGGAGTTCTCCACGAGCTCCGCGAGGATGCGTAGGTCAGTTCCGTCAAGGTTCACGTCTTTTCATCCTCTATGATGCCTTGAACGATTCGTCCCAGTCGAAGTATCGTTTGATGATGTTCTGCGAGACGCTTGGCCGTCGGCCCACGATGATGGTCTCGAAATCCTCCATAGTAATCGGGTCTGGAATAGCGTTGAGATCGTTAGCGGCACCACGCTGGAAGAAGTCGCGGACCACCTTGATCTGGGTGGACTGGAACAGATCGCGAATATCTCCTCCAGAGTAGCCTTCAGTCCTTCGCGCTAGCTCAGCGAAGTCCACGTTGTTCTGGAACTTCAGATTCTGGGCATAGATCTGGAACATGTCCATGCGGGCTTTGACGTCTGGTAGTGGAACGTAGATTCTCTTCTGGAAGCGTCGGATGAACGGCTCGTCCAGGACCCACGGCTTGTTTGTTGCACCGATGAGGTAGACGTGGAATTTCTTGTTCTTGTCGAGGATGCCATCCATCTCTTTGAGGAACTGGTTTCGGACGCGGACTTCTCCGCCGACCTCTTCCCCCCGGACGCCCATTAACGAGTCTATTTCGTCGATGAAAACGATGGCTGGTTGCCCGTTCTCAGACACTTCCCTTGCTTTTGTGAAGAGTTGGGAGACGTTTCGTTCGGATTCTCCAAGCCACTTTGACATTAGGGAAGCGGCGTCCGCACAGAAGAACATCCCCTTGATCTCGCTCGCAATGGCGGCAGCGAGTAGGGTTTTTCCGCAACCTGGGGGTCCGAAGAAGAGTATTCCTCGAGGCCAGCCAAGAGGGAAGAGATCCGGTCTTCGAACGGGGAAGATTATTGATTCTTCGATCGCTCGTTTCGGCTTCTCAAGGTCGGCGATGTCGCTCCAGCTGATGTCCGGTTTCTCCGTCAGGACCCACTGATCGAGCTTGATGGTCTTGGACTCACGGGTCTCAGTCGAATCCATAGAATGAGTTATTGGTTCGTCTGACTGGAGTTCTTGGATTCGTTTCTTGTATGCTTCTACGTGTTCCGTGTAGACCTTGTTTTGAACCGCGGCTGGGTATAATGAGCATAGTTTGAGGAGGACTTCGATGGCTCGCTGGTATTTTGTTGCGGCAAGCCGTTTGGAGCCTTTTCTCTCCAGCTCGATAGCTTCTTTCGCGTATTTTACTGCAAGCGATTCCAGTTCTTCGGATGCTGAGATTACTTGTCCCCTCTTGTGATACTGAAGGGCTTGGACGGGAGCACTTATCTCCCGTCTAGTCCATGACTATCTTTCCGTCATCCTTGAGCCGTTGTAGGGAACGCCTGATGTCGTCGCTCGGGACCAGGAGCTCTGCGGAGCAGTTGTTGAGGCTGAGTTCTCCGTTGTGTGATTTGATGTAGCTTAGGAGCCTGTCTTCCAGGGGAGCTTCTTCTGAGCCGTTTGTGGTTATGGCGATGGGGATTCTTTGTTCTGGGGCGCGTGTTGCGGCTTCTCGAACTGGTTGGCGGGTCTCAGGCATTGGCAGCTCCGGGAATCGTTCTTTCATTTCTTGGGATGCAATGGCGCTGGATTCTTCGAGAACCTTGCGTGCTTCGGCGCTTGAGGCGCTCATGTCGAAGCCCTGGTCTTCGCCGACCTGGCCGGTTTCCATGCTCATGTCACTTAGCATGTTGTTGACCTCGCCAAGCTCGTTGGCCACTTCGGGAATGACACCTGCAATTCTACCGCGTGTCTCGCGTACGACTCCGATGACCGGTGCGATCTGGGCCATAATGTCGCCGAACTCTTCGACCGTCTGCATTCGGAGGATGACACGTTCGAGGGCCAGTTCACTGCTGAGCGTAAGATGAGCCATTTTCCGAATCTCAGCACACTCGTTGGCGTAGAGAGCTGCGTGAGAGGGATCCTTGGAGAGCTGAGCGCCGATGCATCGCTGAAACATCTCTTTGTCGCGTTGCTGGAGCCTAGCGGACATGTGCTCTAGTTTTTCTTTCTGTGATCCGAGTCGGAACAAAGCTTGCGCTATGCGCTCTTTCAACGGAATAGGATGGACTTTCTCCTCGAATTTTCGGAACAGCCCTTGAATCCTCCTAAGTCTCCCTCACGTGAAGTACTAGAACAGGGTCTCTCGCGGGGGAGGTTGTTGTGGTTGGTTGAGGGGTTGGAGCTATGGGTTGGGGCTGTTGTGCAGCGGGGGGCGCTTGGGCCGCGTCGAGCTTCTGTAGGTAACTGTAGATTGACTCAACGTCCTTCTTCTCGGCCATCGCGCGGACGAGACCGCTGTCGATAGCGTCGCTAGCCTGTTTGTAATTCATATCGTCGAACTCGCCGGACGCATGCAACATCTTGTTGCCTGCGAGGTGTGTCTGTAACTGTCGCAACTGCGTGTTGAGAACGCTGGTTCGTTGAGCCAGAGTGTCGATTATCTCCTTTCTCTTGCCTTTCAGCTCGTTGATCGCGTCCTCGTGCTGTTTCCTTAGATCCTCGTAGACGTCCTTCTGGATGTCGCCGACACTGAACAGCTCGTCAAGGGCTCGGAGGCGTCTAGTTACGATGTCGAATTCTTTCCGGAACTCCTCTGCTTCCACCTTCCAGGCCGGTGCCAGGACGAGAGTGTCACCTGTTATGGTGACTCTGTCGCCGGGGCATTGGAGGAATTCTCCGTTGCCTTCCTCTA
Organism: Candidatus Bathyarchaeota archaeon; assembly: GCA_005881615.1. Classification (GTDB taxonomy): domain Archaea; phylum Thermoproteota; class Bathyarchaeia; order 40CM-2-53-6; family 40CM-2-53-6; genus 40CM-2-53-6. Next base: position 21,738 of record VBBR01000032.1, on the reverse strand, counting down.
TTCCTACTCCGGTTACCTCGTCTCTGAGGTTGGCGGAGATGCCTACGACTTTGCCGAAGGCTCTGCCGTAGGGGTCTTGGAGGGTTCTGCCGAGGAATCGTCGGACTTGTTCAAGTGTTATTGGCATGATTTTGCACCAAAAAAATGTTGTCGGAGTTACTCCTACCTTGGAATCACTATCTCGTGTTCTGCAGTGGCGGTTGGAGAGGGTAACTCCGGGAACTTCTCACGCATCCGTGTCTCAGCTATGGTGTTGGCTTCAGAAATGATCTTCGAGGCTTCTGGACCTGATGCCTCCAGATCATAGCCTTGTCCCGTTGCTTCGCCAACTTCCATGACTACGCTGTTTAGTGTGTCGGAGATCTCGCCTAGTTCGTAGCCGACTTGTGGGATGACTCCCGCGATCTGGTTCTTGATCTGGTGTACTACTCCTGCGACTGGGCCCATCATGGCTGCGACGTCGCCGAATTCCTGGATTGTTTCGAGTCGGAGTACGACTTGTTCGAGTGCTAGTTCGCTTCTGAGTGTAACTTTGGCGATTTTCCGGATCTCCGCGATCTCGTTGGCGTACATTGCGCTGCGCATGGTGTCTTTGGACATCTGGGCTTGGACGCACTTGTCGAACAGTGACTTGTCGTGTTGCTGTGTCTTGAGGTTGGCTCCTTCAAGCCTATTCTGTTGTACTTTGAGCTTGTAGACGACCTGTGAGATCTTCTCCTTGAGCGGTTCTTGGTGGTGGATGCGATCGGTGACCTTCGAGAGCAAAGGCTCTCTCTGCTCTCGGTCCCAATTCTTCATGGACTTGTATGACATTTCTATCTTGAAAGCTGGTTTACTTGGGACGCGTTCCAAGTGGGTTCTTGACACGTAAGGGTATGGTTTCGTAGTATACGGGCTAGAGAAATTCTAGCTCAGGCAATAGGTTGCATGTTGTCAACAGATATTCGGCGGGGATGTTGTGCGGGCCACAGGACGGTTTTGGTTTATATGCGGTGTCAGAAAATTGGTAGGAAGTTGTGTTTTCCCCAATCCCAGTTTAGCATTGCTAGTTAAAAACAGGTCAATTCAGCGCGCATCATTGACAGTCTTGTTTCTACCAAATTGCTGATTCTGGGTTTACAACCCCTGTTTTCAGAGGTTTTTGCGGTTGAACGCTTTTACCATTTTACCTCATAGAAGTCGCTTCCCTAGGATGAAAAAAAATGGTACTAAACGATCTAACTCTAGAGAAGTTAATCAGCGAGATCAACGGCTACAAAGAAAAAATGCGGACCATATACGAGGAATACGGACGAGCCTCACAAGACCTCCAAGACAGAATCAACGTGCTAGGATACACGTTGAACGAGCACCTCAAAGAGACAAAGGACCAGATCGGCAGCACACCACAACGACTGCTGAATCTAGAAACGAAATACGTTACCGGTGAAGTCAGCGAACAAGAATACCGCGGACAACGCGAAGAGTTCAAGGGCCTCCTACAGCGAAACCTCCACAGCATCGAAGAAATCAAAGACATGATCGAGGTCCTAACCCACATTGAGACCAGACCCCTAGCACCAGCCGACTTCAAACAGGCCAATCCACCGGCTCCACGAACTCTCATCGAGGAATGGGCACGGAATGCTCCACAACAGACACCATCTCCAGCACAACAAGCACCAGCACCGACGCCCACTTCGCCAAGCGTCAAGTTCGCTGCGAGCTCCATTGTCTCCGAGAGACCATGGGCTCCCCCGACAACACCCGTCCCGCCCCAGCCATCCAGTAACGGTTCAACCTGGACGAATCCTCAAACAAACAATGCTCCGACTAGCGCTCCAGTCTCCGTTCCGACTCCGGTGTTCACCCCACCGGTCCAAGAGCAGGCTCAACCACTATCCGTAGTCTCTGAGGATACCATCGCAGCCCCAATTATTCCATTGACTCAAGCAAGCACACCCATCGTCGAAGATTCTTTCAATGCAGCACCAGCTCAGGAATACGTTGAGGATGTTGCTGACGCGCTTGTCGTCAAAGTCGTCGATGACATGCCTACTCTCGAAGCTTCCTCAGCGATCGCAACAACAGAGAGCGAGATCTCACCAACAATCCCTGGCACCGAAACTGTCCCAGGCATCCCCTCAGGACCCGACATGGCCCAGCCAAGCCTACAGCTGCCAAGCCAGTTCTACAAGGTTGTCTGTCCAAAGTGCGGCGCTGACGTTCCCAAGGCTGCAAAGGTCTGGGAACTCAAAGGCGGCAAATCCAAGAAGAACGTGTTGATCGGCCTCTTCCAGTGCCAAGACTGCAGGGTCAAGTTCCGAGAAGCTCTCACCCGAGACATTATCTAGAACAACGTCTCGGGGGAACGTTCTCCCCTCCAAAATTCCCAATTTCTCTTTTTTTCTCTTCTTCTTCCGCAACCGTTGGTGCGCAAAGGCTTAAGTCGCGAGAACCTTCCCCGCTTCGTTACCGTAAGGATTCAAAGAGGCTAGTGTTTGCAAGTGGAAAAAACTGAACCGAAACGTCCCGCACGTACAGAACGAACCCCGGAAAGAACCCCTGAGACACATCCTGCACGTCCTATGAACAGGGCTCCGCCGGACGTAGTATTCATCGGAAAGAAGCCTTTGATGGCCTATGCTACGGCTGTCATGATGCACTTCAACATGGGTTCCAAACAAATAACGGTCAAGGCCCGTGGTCAATCGATCAGCCACGCCGTGGATGTTGTCGAGGTCGTTAGGAACCGGTTCTTCCAGGGCAAGCTGGTTATCAAGGAAGTTAAGATTGCGACTGAGTTGCTTGGCGAGGGAGACGAACAGCGGAACGTGTCCACCATAGAGATTGTTCTGACAAGAAACGACTGAAAATCTTACTTCATCATTCTAAGTGTGGATAGACCCCAAGTCCTCTCCACGCTGTACAGTTTCACTTCCGAGATCACTAGGGGCTTTCTCATGGCCGACATGTTTTGGGGTGTCAGCTCCATGAAGAGGGGTCTCTCCGGACTGTTCGTGTACAACGCCCGGTCGACCAGGAAGAGCTTGTTCATGTCGTTGAGCGAGTTGTAGATGATCGCTTTGATCCGCAGATACTCCTCGCTGACACAATCTAGTAAGACTTGGTCTGTGTATCCTGAATCTAGGACAGTTAGCTCTCCGGAAGGTCCTTGGTCAAGCTTCATTTGCTAAAACCAACAAACAAGCTCGTAGCTTTTCTGTTCGTTAGATGACTACTAGCGGAATCGGCTTATAATTCGTGTCGGTACCCACGCATCCATAGTATGGACAATAGTAACCGACATGGTTACGATTATCCAAGAATAGATCCTTTTTTTGGAAGGTTTTCAGGAAGGCGGGACACGCGAAAATCGACCACCCCGGGGGTCTAGAAAGAGTATGCTTATTTTTGGAAATGTTTGGAAAAAGCCCCTTTGCACGCTCGCTTCGGTCGGACAGTTTGTCAGCTTAGATAGTTGTAGGCGAGCAGCGTGATGAACTCGGAAAAGGTATCACTAGTCACAAGTGAGTCAAGCAGATCTCCTGCGATCTTGAAATTGGGTTCTGCGTCGGCTTGCGATTTGACTCCTCCACTTATTCTGGCCGTTTCTTCCCTCAAAATTCTCCTGAACAGCTCGCGCGTAATCGTCTGGCCGTCAAGAAGCTTGGCGGAGTGATGAATCCACTGCCAGATCTGGGCTCTGCATATTTCCACCGTGGCAGTGTCTTCCATTAGGTTGTTGATTGCGACGCAACCGAGACCTCCCAGCCAGGATTCTAGATACTTTAGGCTGACAGCGACATTTGCTCTTAGAGACTGTTCGCTTATCTTTGGCTCGGGCACTTTGAGGAGATCCTCGCGGCTTATCTCCGTAATCGCTTCAATGTTCTTAGATTCTACAGGACGGCTGTCGAAGACATTCATCACGACTGGTACCAGACCAGGATGGGCGACCCAAGCGCCCTCGTATCCCTCAGCAACTTCCCGCGTCTTATCAGCGACTACTTTGTCGATGGCTTCCTGGGAACGGGGGTCGCCTTTGATGGGGACCTGGGCAGCCATCCCTCCGATTGCGTAGGCGCCTCGTCGGTGGCAGGATTGGGCCAATAGAACGGAGCTGGACTTGAGGAAGGGTGCTGTCATGGGGAGGAGGGGTCTTTCGGGAACTAGAAATCTCGGGTCGTGGCCCAGGAATTTGATCAGGCTAAAGATGTAGTCCCAGCGGCCGAGGTTGAGGGCTGTAATCCTCTCGCGCAATTGGTAGAGGACTTCGTCCATCTGGAATCCGGCTAGAATTGTTTCGATTAGAACACTGCACTTTATGCCGGCGCGCGGAAGCTTGAGGGTTTTCTCAGAGTAGTCGAAGATGTCGTTCCAGAGGCGGGCTTCTAGATAGCTCTCGAGTTTCGGGATGTAGAAGTACGGCCCGGTCCCTTGCCTGATCAATTTATTGGCGTTGTGGTAGAGAAAGAGGCCGTAGTCGAAGAGGAAAGCTGGAATCGGGCGGGACTCGATTAGAACATGTTTCTCAATTAGGTGTAAGCCTCGAGGCCGCACCATGAGAGTTGCAAGTTTCTCACCTAACTTGTACTCTCGGCCGTCAGGACCAGTGTATCTAATGGTCCGGTCTACCGCGTCTCGAAGGTTAGCTTGGCCCTGAACGGTTCCCTCCCAGGTCGGCGAGTGGGAGTCCTCGAAATCGGCCATGTAGACATCAGCGCCAGAGTTGAGCGCGTTTATCACCATCTTCCGGTCGACCGGGCCAGTGATCTCTACCCGTCTTTGTCGAAGATCAGGTGGGATAGGTCCGACTTTCCATTCGGATGTTCTAATTTCACGTGTCTCTTCCAGAAAATCGGGAAGTGCTCCGTTTCGGAGATTCTCGTGAACGATCATTCTCTTCCCCAGTAGCGACTCGAGACGTGGAGAAAATTCTAGAACAAGATCTCCGACAAAGGCTAAAGCGTCAGGTGTCAGTATCTCTTCTAAACCCTGTATGTGGGGCCCTGTAATTTTGAGGCTTCGCGGTTCCAGTGCTAGCGCGGATTGGCTTTTCGTTTCGTCGGATAAGTGCAAACCTACTGGTTCCGGTCTCGGTCAGATTTGGTGCTTGAAACTGGAGGCGGTACCAGAACGGATTGTTCTTTGAACTGGACCGCTTCAGTAGATTCGCTCATGGCTGTGGTCGAAGACATTCCGCTCGAGATTACGTTTGCGACCTCGTCGAAGTATTCTGTTCCCACAAACGCCTGGTGCTTCACCGCGGTGTAGCCTGCAGGTTCGGCTTCGAACTCTTTCCTCTGGACGCGAACATATGCCGCCATTCCTTCAACAGCGTACTGTTTCGCCAGCTCGAACATGGATACTGAGAGACTGTGGAAACCGGCCAATGTGACGAACTGGAACTTGTAACCCATCATGCCCAGTTCTCTCTGAAAACGCCGAATGCTCTCCGGATCCAGATGTTTCTCCCAATTGAATGATGGCGAGCAATTGTATGCTAGCAGCTTTCCAGGGAACACTCTGTGAACAGCATCTGCGAACCTTCTCGCCTCCTCAAGGTCCGGAGTGGAAGTCTCACACCACAGGATGTCAGCGTAAGGCGCGTAGCTCATACCTCGCGCAATGGCAGCCTCTATGCCGGGCTTGATTCTGTAGAAACCCTCCGCGGTTCTCTCACCGGTCATGTAAGGCAGGTCTCTCGGATCGGAGTCGCTCGACAAGAGTTTGGCTCCCATTGCATCTGTTCGCGCGATGAGATATGTTGGGACGCCCATTATGTCGGATGCAAGTCGGGCCGCGATCAGAGTCTTGATGAACTGGTGAGTGGGAACTAGGACCTTTCCGCCTAGGTGGCCGCATTTCTTCTCTGAAGCGAGCTGGTCTTCGAAGTGCACTCCTGCCGCTCCAGCCTCTATCATCATTTTCATCAGTTCGAAGGCGTTGAGGGGGCCTCCGAACCCTGCCTCTGCGTCGGCAATGATCGGTGCGAGCCAGTCGATTCTCCCTTGGCCACTCACGAATTGTATCTGGTCGGCTCTCTGGAATGCCTGATTGATCCTCTTCACTAGATTCGGAACACTGTTGGCCGGGTACAGACTTTGGTCAGGGTAAGTTTGGCCTGAAAGGTTAGCGTCTGCGGCTACCTGCCAGCCGCTCATGTAGATCGCCTTGAGCCCAGCCTGGACCATCTGGACAGCTTGTACCCCAGTCAGAGCGCCGAGAGTGGGAATGTACGCCTCGTCCCTTAAGAGGCGCTCAAACTTTTCCGCACCGAGTCGAGCCAAGGTGCACTCTGGATGGACGGTCCCCCGGAGCTTGCAGACGTCCTCGGCCGAGTAAAGCCGACGGATTCCATTCCAGCGGTCTGATAGCCAAGACTGAGAAAGTCGTTCAGCATCAGCCCTGAGGCGCATATCTACATTTGTCAAAGCGTCCTTATCGTCGATACTCGTCGCCGCGAATAATAAGGATTGACAAATCATCAATCCGATTTCTATCTTTTGATACATATTTGCATGGATAGCGATTTCCTAGGTCACAACGGCGACAAGGATTATGAATCTTCCCAAACCGCTTCTTGAGAAGAGCGTGCCTATTTTTCGGAAGAACGTTCGAAAAATGATCAGTGAGTGACTTGCCAGCAAACCGAGAGTTCGACTTATACGTGGAGCGGTATGCGAAAACTACTCAGAGAGCTTGGGCTCTTTCCCTTTTCCCTACTCTCTCAGGAGAAAGGTTGACGCCAATTCGAACGCCCTTGCCCTCGTAGCCTTGGCATTCACAGCCGGATTGACCGGTACAAACTTCCCATTGTTCTCGGTCGTGAAGCAGAACGTGAATTGGGTAATCTCTTCTTTCTGACTGGGGGGATTCGTTACCGCAGGCGTCGCAACGGATTTCTAGGGTACTGATGACGGACTTGCCGTGGTGGTGTCCTGGCGAGAGTTCACTGGTTCCAAAGGAACCATAGGTTCTTCCTATATTGTGACCCGTGGCGTTATAGTGCTGCTTTCGGACCGGTTCAACGAAGGTTACCAATGCCTTGAATCTACCAAAATCCTCATTGAACTCTTCGGGAAGCTTTTCCAAGACTGACTGGTTGGTAGTAGACTGGTTCCTAGCTTCTTGGGGCCGAATTTGGTTGGCTCGTTCGGCCAGATCGTAGACTCTCCCAGTAAGATCCCGGGTTCTCTCGGAAGGACCGCTTTCCGCTGCTTCCTTCAGGAGCTTACGAACCTGGCTTTCTAGCTCCCTTAGCGTTTGCTGGAACTGGTTCTGTCAAGTCTTCGGTTGTTCGAAGACTAGACTTGTTCTCATCGACTCCGAGGATTACCGTCGTCATCGGGTTCCCCTTCACTGCTTCACCTGAGAGCCCTTGCGCCTCAGGGACACCGAGCCTCTTTTCGGCAGGGAACGGTCGAACCTCAACCGCCCCCTCACGCCCGTAGCGTGGTAGCTTGGCCCGTTGCAAGGCAGGGATTTTACAGTGGCCAACCAACCAGTCACCTCCCCCAAGCGTAACAGGGCTCATCTGACGAACGCCCCTAACGAATAATCGGTCACTCCTCGAACAAAACAGTTAGAGACGACCGAAGAACAAGAAACAGCAACCGAAGAGTTGACAGTGCCATGGAACTCAAGGAACTCTTTCGTTCTCACAGCCGATGATATGGGCTCAGAAGTAGCGGCCCGGACAGTTAGAAATGTTGTAACCACGAAGGGATCACTTAAGAACGCCTGAGCAAGGGCAAACCCAAGTCTCAGGTCGTTCTGGTGGCCCCAGCCAAATGCTAGGTTTCTCGAAGTTGGCGCCGCCGACAGGGTTCGAACCTGTGACCAACGGGTTGCTACAGTGGACCTTCCACTTTAACAGCTTCAGCCTCAGCCACAAGCCGAGTCCGCTGCTCTACCACTGAGCTCGCGCCCCCAAACCTCTGAGGGAACGGCGGCCCGCATACAGCCGGCGGCAACCGACAACCCGACAAGCCCCGTTTATTAAAAGATAGGCAGCATCATCTACAAGACGAAAAACCCGTCCAGTATGAATATCGCTCCGAGAGAAACGGGATTGAACCAGACTGTCGCCAGACCATAGTTTGAGTCTCTTCGACTCTTCATCAGGCCCGTAGAACGTGCAACGAGCCCAAACAAAATCAGAAAAGTCCCAAGAACCGCTACAACGTACCTTACCGATACCGTAGAGTAGCTATTACATGTCGCAAATTAAGGTCGTTACAGGATTGAGTCTGCGCTAAACCATTAAGAATTAGGTGTGTGCGAGCGGCTTTCTTGGAGGGCCCGTAGCTCAGCTAGGTTTTCTTCAGGTTGAAGAACTGAAAGAGCGGCAGGCTCATAGCCCCAAGTTCGGGAAACCTGACGGTCCCCGGTTCGAATCCGGGCGGGCCCACCAAAAAAATTCAGCGAATCCTTTTTGGTGGGATGTAAACACAGCCTATCCTTTGCTCCTGAAACTCTACGAAATACACTCAGAGGGCGCTTTGCCAATGAATGATTTTGCGACAGGGCTCGAGCTCATCGAGTCCTTTCTGGTACGGAGGCTCGTCCTCAACTATTCTGCAAGATCCTTGAACAGATACTTTCCAGCAATTTCGAAATCTGTCGACAAAGGAAATGTCCTGGGATCACTCGTCCAAGGGTTGACGCATTACGGCTGGCCTGATGACAACGCCTTCACTTAGGGTCTCAAGACAGCCCAACTATACATGGGACTGGGTGCTTGGAACATTCTCTCTTCCCTGGAAGGGAGCTATCATCACAAAGAACCCGCTCTTCTAGAGAACACGCAGGTCGAGCACATCATGCCTCAAACCTTGAACGACCCCCTGGGTCAAGGATCTCGGCGCGAATTATGAAGAAGTTCATCAAGCATGGCTCCACACGCTAGGCAACCTTACCCTATCAGCATACAACCCTGAGTTGTCCAAACAGGCCATTCTCGGAGAAGAAGCAAACCTACTCGACCAGCAATCTTGAGCTGAACAAGCAAGTTGCCAAGTATCAGACATGGAATCAGGAGTCCATAGCTCAAAGAGCCCAGACGCTTGCCGATCAGGCCATAAAGATCTGGCCCAAACCCTGACCTAATAGCCATAGACCCCGCCAAGATATTCTCGAGGGTTTCCTAGAAGCGAGTGGTTACGCGGTCTGTCCCTTAGGCTACGAATGCTCTCCATCATACCTCTGATGAAGCGGACCCTAGGTTGGTAAGTGGCCAGGTAGGTGCAGTCCGGTCGAAATGTCACCAAGGAATAACCTTCTTGTCGCGCCAGAAGAGCCCCCCGGGACCTCCAGGAGCAAAGGTCGCGAGCCATACTGGAGTTTCAGCTCCTTCTTCCACGCTACGTTCGGCGTCTGGCCCGCCTAGGTCGGTCCTAGTATGTCCGGGACAGACGGAATTCGCGATAAGGCCCTGTGGCCCATATTCCCCGTGAAGATAGACCGTGAGCCCATTTAGGCCAGTCTTGGAGATCCGATAAGCGGGGTAATTACCTTCCATGCCCCCCGTCACAGCTCCGACGAGGCTGGAAACGTTCACGATCCTCCCGCCGCGCCGCTTCAGTAGAATGGGGAGAGCATGCTTGCTCACAAGCATGGGCCCTAGGAGGTTTGTCTCCAGCACCTCTCTTATCTCCTCGGTAGAGATCACCGCCAAGTCCCCGTCCGACACGCCTACGCCCGCGTTGTTGACTAGGATGTCCAGGCGGCCCGCTTCGTGTTGGATTTGGTCGATTGCGGCTGAGATTATGGCTTCTTGAGTAACATCGAGGACGATTGGCTTCAGGCCGTTTACAGCCTTTGGCCTTCGCATTCCACCATATACAATTGCTCCGAGGTCGTCCAATTCCGCAGCAACAGCTGCGCCTATGCCCCGAGATGCACCTGTGACCAGCGCTACTTGGCCCTCTAGATCATCAAGCGTATGAACCTCCGTGGGCCAGTCACGGGAGGACATCCGTGCGAAAGTCTCCTCTCGACTAGCTGACATTTCTTACCGCTTGCAACGGACGTTCCAACATCCTGTGATTAATATTCTGCTGGAGTCGGCCGAGAATAGTTCCAACGTGAGACCTGCCTCTCCCCTCCCTCGGTACTGGATAGTTGGTTCGTGCCGGATTGCCAAGAGCAAACAGTATAAGACAGAACGACCTGTCTCGGGGTTACAGTAGGCATCTTTTATCCGGTAGAACTTGCCGTTGAAGCTCGCTTTATCCTCTGACCACATCTTGCGGAGGATCTGCACTGCTTTCCAAGAATTCTAAAACCATCTTGTTGAATTCCTTTGGCTTGGACATGTTGACTATATGGTCTGCTCCCTGAACCACCAGTTTCTTGGAGCCTTGGATTTTCGAGTGAACGTCATCGGCGATATACCGCATCCCTCGAACGTCTCGGTCTCCAATTATCACCAGAGTCGGGGCGCGTATTTCGGATAGCCTCTTGTAAGCAGCTGGCTCGGGTGACACTTGGAATTTTCCAGGTTCGTCTTTTTGAACGTGGGAGTTTTCAAGGGCTATTTCGAGAATGCGCTTTTGTGAAGCGGGTGTCTGAGCAGTGGCCCAAGTGTCCACATCTATTTCTGTAGCCTCGGCCAGCCTGTCTCCTTTGACAGCCTCTTCTTGGAGTTTCATCTGCGTCTCGAACTCGCCCCAGAACTTTTCCTCTTCTGGCCCCGAGACCCCGCGGCCTCTAACCCCCGTTCCGACCAGAATCAGAGAGTGAATCATCTCAGGGTATTCCACGGCGAAGTCAAGGGCGATTCTTCCACCGTTTGAGACGCCGACTATGTGGACGGTTTTGACGCTTAGATGGGCGAGTAGCCTGTGGAGGTCCTTATAGTCGGAGAAACTGGTTTTTGGCTCGTCGGACTTGCCGTAGCCTCTTACATCGTAACGGATGACCTTGTAGTGCTGGGCGAATAATTGGAATTGTTCGTCCCACATTCTGTTGTCTAGGAAGCCTGCGTGTATGAGGACGATCGGGTCGCCGCGACCGTTGACCTCGTAGTATAGCCTGCCGTCGTCGACTTGAAGCAATCCGGACTCCAATAGTAATCTGCCGAGCCTGGTTTGGAATCGTCTAATAGACTAGCCTCATTGAGCGACACGGATTTTGCGCGATGTCTCTCTGGCGGTGTCTCATGACTTTTGAATCTTGATTTTCAGGCACCCTTGTAGTGGTTTTGCCCATCAAAGGCTGATTCGCAGCTGCGGCTTTTTTTCTTGGGACGTCACCCACCATCAATTCGACCAGACGACAGCGTGTTACTCGCTCAACCCATGGCTCGACACATGTTTGGATACTCGGACCCCCTCCCCTCTCACCACCGCGGTGTTACGAGTGGTTTCGAGAAGCGACTCAGAGTGTTGCTTGGAGACAAATGTATTTACTGAGACCTGACGCGATTCGGGGTGTCGGCATGTTAGTGTTGGGTCCTCAGGAATACCATGCCTTGATGACAAAGCTTGCTCAGGCCTGGAGTCGACAGGATACCGAATCTGCGCTGGAGTGTTTCACAAGCGACGCGGTTTACTTTGAGCCACCGGATGTTCAGTTTTATCATGGACAAGAACAGCTGCGTTCTTACTTTGGGGCCCTTACGCCTGGGACCTTCATGGTCTTTCACCATCTTTCGTTTGACGAGTCAAACCAAGTTGGTGCTGGCGAGTTCTCATTTGGCTTGAAAGGCAAATCCTCTGCTGACCATGGTGTTGTCATCGTCAAAGTTCGTGACGGAAAAATCGCGTCTTGGTGTGAGTACCAGCGAAAGGGACCGTCTGCTTTCGAAGACTTTGTCCGACTGGACGGCAAGAAATGGCAGTGGCACATCGGTAACTATCCATGAAAGTCTCTGGGATCGGTTGGTTGGGTCTCGTAAGTGATCGTCCAGAGACGCGGCGATTTTATGCTGAGGTTCTTGGGCTAAACCTTGTTGAGGATACGCCTGCTTACGCCTATTACGCGATCGATGAGACAACAAATCTTGAAATTCTTGCAAGGGATACCCGTCTCGCGAGAAGACAGGACGGACGCTGTCCAGCAGTGGGGCTTCTGGTAGAAGACTTGGACAGCGCCGTGCGGGAACTGAAGGCTGCGGGGGCGAACCTGAAAGGCGAGATTGAAGAATGGAGATCGGACAACGAGAGGCATCGATGGATTTACTTTGAGGACCCCGACGGTCACACGCTACTTCTCATGCACAAACAACGCGGAGGACCATCCGTTTTGACGATGGAGGATCGGAGCAACTGTGCTTTGAGCCAGAAGGACCGCCACCTCTTGGGGTCTCCACGATTGAGAAACCCTCCAGCCGTGGATACGGATCGAGCTGTCTCAATGAGAGACCAGGTCTCGATCCAAGTGAAGAGATGCCATTAGAGATGAGTAATGGTCAGTCAGAATGGGCCCGTTACGCATTGGGACTTGAAGCAGGCTGAACATGCATGATCATCGACCCCGACTCTAAGCCATCTTCGGCGCCCGTCTTTCATAATGTCTCTGAAGATCGGAGATTCTGACTGGTCGCACGTCGAATCACGCATGCATGAATTCGAGTTTTATTCTGTCAGGGTCCTCGAAGTACACCGAGTAGTACGTCAGGCTGTACTCAGGATACGCTTTCGGTCCACCATACAGAACTGTGATTCTCCTTGTGGATAGGAACTCGCTGAAGAACCTATCAACATCTTCCCTGGAGCTAGCTCTAAACGCAACGTGGTTTAGGCCTACATGTTTTCGGTGGAACTCTGCACTGCGATAGTGGGGTTCGCAGTTGACCAGAAAAATCTGAATATCACCGTTGCTCCATCCTGCTATGTCCTTCTCGTCCATTACGCGATTATAGCCTATCCAAGTAAGGAAGCCATCGTAGAAGCCTTTCGACGTCTCCAGGTTTGTCACGTTGATTTCAATATGTTGCAGAGACCCGGTTTTCCTCGTCATCATCTGAGCGACCTGAAGATCACCGGGAGTGGGATTTGGACGGGCACAGGTCCCGTTTTCATGTTCAAATAAAACCTGCAGGGACAATAAATGCGTACCGTTTGAGGAGATCTTTCTTGGTAACATGGGCCGAATTCGTTAAACGGTCGTGTCACAGGAAGCAAAACAGCACAACCGGGCCAGCAAAGTCTCGTTCGCTGACACGGACTTCAGCCCGAAGTACGACGAAAAAGCCTGCACTACCAGGATAAAAGAGGCGGAGGAGAGAGGCTGCCATTACTTTGTGATCGGGTTCCGGCAAAATAACTGCTTAGACTCCATGCAACAGTTCGCCAGAGACATCATCCCTAGTTTCGGCTAGACACACTAATTTTTTAACCCCACCTGGGCCAACTCATCCAGAAAAGGAAAGTATCATGATAGGCATGACGAATCGTGTGCATACTTTTGCAAGACTCGAGAATAAAGAAAGGTTGACCAGTTTTTTCACCGATATCTTTGGTTGCGAGCTTGTGGCGTTGCCAGGGTCAATGCTTGTCTTCGTATTTCCCAACGGGGCTTCGTTGAGCGTCGAGTTTGCCAAGGACGCACTCGACGGGAAGCAACCTTGGCGGGGGGCCTGGCTGGAGGTCAAGACTGAGGATCCGTCTGCTCTGAAAAAGAAGGTTCTGGCGGCGGGTTTGTCCCAAGTGAAACATCCAATTAGCAACCGCTTCTACTTCCAGGCACCAGGTGGGCAAATCTGGGGGATAGCGGAGGCCTAATGTCAGCGACAGTTCGACTTCGACAGTTTCCATAAACTGCGACCCTGAGGCACGGCGAGGTCGTCGAAAATCAACTCTAGCATATACCTGTACAGACTGGTGTCCAAGAAGCATCTGAATTTAGGAGAATCTAGAAGGGTTTCGAACACAGAGAATGGATTCGCTGTAGTTTTCAAGCGAATCCGGGCGGGCCCAGCAGTTTAGCCTAGTGGACATTCCGGGGATGGCTGCTTTTGCGTTGGTCTCCAAGCTTGTCGACAAAGGGCATCCTTGTTTCAGGGATTGGGTTGAAGCAACAGAAGCGGGAACAAAACGAGATGACCACGTCACAAAGCAGTTAGGAGCACCAGATCGACGTAGGAACTCTTCGACGAGAAAAAAGGGGAAAGGTTGGAGCCGCTTCGCAGCGTGTTTAGAGGCTAACTCTGTAGACTTTGCCTGGGTCCGATAGGACGCCGAAGTATGCTGTTCCAGCCGCAGGATCGATGCTGGCACTAAAGAGAAAATCGTTCGGACTCGCTGTCATCGTCGAGCCGACCTCGTTCAAGGTCGAGAGCTGAATCTTCGCGACGAAACCGACACCTCCAAAGTAGCCGAAACCGAGAGACAAGTCGAGGACGACGGAGCCGACGGAGGATTGAAGCCCATTCAGCGTCATCGACATGTTCTCGCTGAAATCAGACAGCCGAAGCTTCACTACGCCCTCAAAGGTTCCGAAGTAGGCAAAGCCTCCTAAAGTGTCAATCGCGGCGGCGGCCGGTTGATCCTGGTCGATTGTCAGCGACGCTACCTCCGTAAGGTCGGAGAGTCTCACCATATCAATGACTCCAGGGAAACTTAGTGTTCCGAAATAGGCGAAACCGTGCTGAACGTCTATGATAGAGCTGATGGGGATACCTTCGAAGGCGCCCAAGGTGCCTGTTCCAACTAGAGAGAAATCGGAGAGTCTGACCTTGAGGACAATTGCGGGGTCGTCTTGGGTAGCAAAGTACGCGAAACCGTTCAGAGGATCAATTACGCCCGTACAAGCAAGGTCCTCGCCCGTGGCGAGCGTGAGAACCCCGACGCGACTGAAGTCCGAGAGTCTGACTTTGATGATCTTTGCCGGAAAGGTGCTCGTTCCGAAGTAGGCAAACCCATTAGTCGTATCTATGACCGCCGAGCATAGGGGGCCTTCGCCAGGGTTGAGCAGCAGTGTTCCAGCATCCGTGAAATCGGAGGTCCTTATTCTAGATATTGCGCCAGTACCCGATCCCGTCCCAAACACTGAATCGCTCCCGAAGTATACGAATCCTGCTGCCGTGTCGATTATCGAATTGTCGAAGGCTTGCTCTCCCTGCTTGAGAGTCATTGTACCAGCGCGGCTCATGTCGGACAGTTTGACCTTTACAATGAAGCTCGGAGAGGTGTAGGTCGCGAAGTAGCCGAAGCTACCACCCCTCGTTTCACTCTGAATCACCCCTGCTGCGCTCAAGAAGAGCAGGGACTCGTAGGGCGCGAGTTTCAACGTGTTTGCCAGTTTGAAGGTTGCAATGTTGATCTTAACAATCTCCGATGGGGTCCCTTGTGTTCCGAAATAGGCGAAACCTTCGGAAGGATCGATCACGCCGGAATTCGGGGATAATTCTCCCGCATTCAGAGTCATGTTCCCGGTGATGGTGAGGTCTGATACTTTCACTCGCAGTATTGACCCTGGGTTAGTGTCGGTTGGCCAGTAAGAGAGCCCCGTGGTCGGGTCGATTAGCGGGGTTGATCCCAACGGTTCCCCCACCGTGAGCGTCTTCGCCAAGGTGAAGTTCGAGAGTCTGATCTTAAAGATGTAACCGGTTCCGGTGCCTGTGGAGAAGTATGCGAACCCGGTAGTGTCGATAGCTGACCCGAAGAGCCCAAAGCCATTCGGAAGGTTCAGCGTAGCAACCAGCGTGAAGTCTGACAGTCTGATCTTGTCAATAACGCCCCCTCGGAGACTTCCGAAGTACGCGAAACCGTTCGCGCTGTCGATCACGGCGGTCGTGAAGAATCTATTGTTTCTTGAACTGATCTGAATCGCGCCTACACGTGTCAGGTCGGATAGCCTGACTTTGATTATGCTTGCATTTGGAGATCCAAGGTTGTAGGTCCCGAAGTATGCGAAGTCGTTGCCTGGGTCAATGACTCCAGCTGACAGGAAATCCTCATGTGGATTCAGCACCAAAGTGCTGACTTTAGTGAAGTCGGAGAGTCTAACCTTCACGATTTGTCCTGGCTGAGTATCGGTCGCAAAGTATGCAAACCCGTGGGTTGCATCGATCAGACCTGTGAAGGCATTGTTCTCACCTCTTTGGAAGGTCAGAGATCCCGTGATCGTTTGACCTGCCACAGAGGGCAGGGCCGAGAGAGTCGAGACTGATAGGATTGCGATTACCAAGAATGCCTTCGTGACCAGTTGTTGATTTAGTCTTGGTGTATTCAGTCGTACGCGCATTAACTTAGAAATCATAACCATTTTTCGGGAATAACTTCGCCAGAGATGCGTAGATAAGACTAGCCAATATACGACCGGCGGCGGATTGCCAAAGCGCGCTCCGTATGTCTCGAGTCTACCTTAGTGTATTCCAGGAATTGATTCACCTCGCTATGCCGGTAGTGACGGTAGGGAGCTTTGGAAGCCATTCCTGCAAGCTACGCGACTGTAGGCTGGGCGATTTCGCAAGGGCCGACCGGTTCGATTATGATAACTCTGAACACTAGAAAGATACTTCGTCAACAACAGGGTCCATCAAGAAACACCGGGGCAGGGACCATTCCTTGATCGACTAGTTCGCCGACTAGTAACGCTGAAAAAGGCCCTGTCGTTTATGACAACTAACGACAGGAAGATTCTGTTGTGCAAAAGGTTCTGCGCCACAAAAAAAAGGAACAGTTCTCCTGGCGCACTAGGCTAGCCGGTAGTATCCGGGCGGGCCCATCACATTACTGTTGGATTTCCAGCATCCCAGGTCGTTGCTGGAGCTGCCTATTGTTAGAAAGGGGGCGGTCTGCCTCAGGATGTTGTTTCGAGTCGCTTTCGCACTACCAGATACCAATCGGCGTCGCGATGTTGGGTGAAACCATTCTTGAGGTACATTGACAGCGGGCCTGGAAAGTTGTAAGCAGATGACTTTGACTCCTTCACCGGGTAGGCTTCAGCGAATTCTAATCCTTTTTGTGAAAATTTTCTGCACGCGGCGTCCAGTAGGTGGGAGGCGACTCCTTGGTTGCGATGTGAAGCGGCTATTACGAAGCAGACGATTGCACCAACTCGCTCTGACTTGTCGGGACCAGGACCCATCAGCCAGTGGAGCGTGGGGTAGCTGTTGCGGTTGGCGGCGTTACACCAGCCAACGGGTTTTCCATTGTCGTAGGCAAGGAATCCGTGGATCCTTTCCTCCTCGATGTGGCTTGAGGCCTGGCGGCGACTCTCAGCCTTTCCCTTGTTTGCGAAATGATAGAGGGAACAGTAACAGTCAGACCAGTCAGGATTGTCCGCGAACGCCACACTATCGAAGAACAGCAGGAAGTCGTCTCTCAGAGACGGCGTTAGTTCTTTGACGACCAGTTCGCCCATGGTGAGTGGCTAACGGTATGCTTTTCCATATCTGCTTTCTGCCCAGCTTACGCAAGGAGGTATTAGTGGGAGTCTCCGGCAGGATTGATCTGTCCTACAGCGGGGTCCGCTGGAAGAAGGCGAGTGTGAGAAATGGCCGCAAAAATAATCGACGCCCATGTCCACCTGTCCGAGCGTAGAGATGACGCCCTCATCAGATTCGCGCGGATAAACGGTCTCAGCTACAATATGAACGAACTACTGGGCACCATGCGAAGATGCAAGGTCAAAAATGGGCTGCTCCTCAGTCCGCCTCTACAAGGAACCACCGCTCTTCCCAACGAGCAAGTCATCAGGCTGTGCAGGAGGAGCGACGGAATTCTCGCGCCGGTAGTTACGGTAGAACCCTCAATGAAGGAGGTGAAGGCTGCACTCAAGCTCGCTGAGGAGAACCCGGGGGAGGTTAAGGCCTTCAAAGTCAGGCTGGGTTACGTGAAGGCATCGGCAGACAGTCCGGTTTTCGACGAACTATATGATTATGCCGAGTCGAAGAGACTCCCAGTGCTCTTTCATACCGGAGACACTGCGTTTAGCACTGGAGACCTCGCCCGCTCGCACCCGCTAACCCTGGACCGACTAGCGAACAGGAGAGAGGAGCTGACCATAGTCCTCTGCCACTTTGGCAATCCATGGTTCGAGGATGCCGCGGAGCTAACCTACAAACACCCTAACGTCTACGCCGACATCTCCGGATTGATCACAGGCGATGTTGCATACGCGGAGAAGTATGCGGCGTGGCTCGCCAGAAAGATTAGCGAAGCCATCTATTTCGCAGGCAACGCCGAGAAAGTCATCTTCGGAACAGATTATCCTATCACCAAACACTCCGACGCGTTGGCGCTGGTGAGGAGATTGGAAGTGGATGAACGCGACAAGGAAAAAATCTTGTCGCACAATGCGGAGCGAGTGTTCCGTCTATGACAGAACAGGAGGGAGCCGTAATCGTCGACATTCCCGTCGAGAAAAGGGCGGGCCTGGAATGGATACTTAACGAGAGCTTTGAAGGATGGTACCTGAGACATTCGAAAGGGACCCTCCGAAACGTAGATGTGGTCAGAGCCGCAATCTTGCTAGGCAAACCTGTCGGGCTGGTCATGCTGAAGACGATAGAGTCGAACGTCGGCTATGTGTACTACATTGCCGTGGCGAAGGCTCACAGGAATCACGGCATCGCGAAGCTGCTCTTGGAAGACGCCCTTCGGCACTTCAAGGCAGCGGGCGTAGAAGAAGCGTTCGCAAGCGTAGAAGAGGACAACGAACCCTCTGAAGCTCTATTCGCATCGGAAGGGTTCACACGAACGAGCTTCGGCGAGGTCTCCAAGAAACACGGGAACATTCACACACTCAACATGTACAGAGTAATGACCGTCGTTCCAGGCGAAGTGCTACTACACAAGGCGATCGCCTGAGACATTTCCCCAGAACTGAAACAGAGTTCTCTCTCTGAACCCTTGGCGAGTTTATCAGCTTGAAACGCTCTAGACACGCGAACATTAGGGGATCGGAAGAAATCGAGATCTCCCGAATACCGGCTGCACCTGATATCAATCTCGTCTTCCCAAACGGCCTCTCATTCTTCGACGCTTATCTCGAATATTGGACTAAAGAAATTCTTGAGATGGGCGGTGAAGCCTATGTATCCAGAACCTCCACCGAGGATACCATTTCGGGCATATTCCTGTACGAAGGCTACGAAAAGACTGGAACAATTTGCACGAGATCAAGAGAAGTATTCGACTATTTTTACAAGTCAAAACCGTTCGGTTCCATCTTCGCGGAAATACCGACTGAGCACGAGAATGAAATCTATGACATCTACACCATAGACCTTGCAAACTCTCCGATCGTTCATGGGTTCAGCCATGAAATCTCGATAATGGACGAGGACCAGGTGGATGAGATTGAACGATTCATGGTTTCCACACATCCTGGAATCAACAAGAAGTGGGTCGGTGTTGCGTCTAAGAATGGAGAGAATTGTTTCATGGTCAGGTTGGGCAGCGAGATCGCGGGAGTAGCATGGCTCTCACTCGTCAACGAAATTGGTAGGATGCACTCGCTCGCTGTAAAGCCTCGATTTAGAAGGATGGGCATAGGCTTGGACTTACTCTGCGCACGTCTGCTCTGGCTCAAGTCGAAACACGCTCGTTCAGCGTTCTCCGAGATTTCTCGCGACAACCTTCCATCTTCAAAGATCGCGATAAAAAGCGGCATGAGAGTGTCCGGACAAGTCTATCGATACTTCAAGCGTCGCGTAGCAGAGAATACGGCCAGACTCGCAGTATCAGCAAATACCATCCATTAGGTTGTTGGACCTCCACACACCGGACAGACACGAGCAGTGGTATCGACCAAGGCACCACAGTACTTGCACCTTACCTTCGCCACCTCTTTGATCACGATCTGTTGCGCCGGCGGTTGTCTGGGAGTCAGATCCACAGTCGGGGGTGGAGCGCCAAATTCCCCAGGCAAGCGGGAATAATCTTGTACGGGATGCTGCTGAAGAGGTCTTCTCCTTCTCCTGATTATCACAAGAGCAATTACGATTACGATAAGGCCGATAACCGCGACCGTTCCAACAATGAGATAGAGGACGGATAGATCCGGCGGGGGTGCGGGTGCCGTCGCCAATGAATAGCTGGTCGAAGTTACATACAGGTTTTCGTTCCAGGTAAAACCATTTCCTGAAGAATCGGTATCATGCTCAACATAGCTATACCCTATGATGTAACCCGTGGACGGGTCAAAGTAAGTGTCCCAGGTATACGCAGCATTGAACCTTCCGTACACGTCATTTCGGAGATAGTTTGAGCTTCCTCGAGCATGAATTGACTGCACATACCTGTTTTGAGAGGCTAGAGAATAACTGTAGTTCTTGTCGAGGACTGTCATCTGGGTATTCAAGAGGTAGAATGTTCCCCCGTTCTGGACCGAGTTGGCCATGTAAAACCAGACAGTCGGATTCACATAGCCCGACTGGTTGTCGGTTCCCTTCACGTAATAGAAGCTGGACGATGAATAGGTGAAATTACCTGCAGAACCTCCGGTTGTTCTTGACCCCGAACTATTGCTGAAAGTCCATGAGAAACTGTAATCGGCTGCGACTGTCCCGTTTGAGAATACCGTATTCATCTTCTCTGTTCCGGTGGTAACTGTGTGTTCGGTGTATCCTTGATAATCGCGCTGGCCGGACCCTAGATCTACGACCTCGTTGTACGAGAAGTAATCTCCCTGCTTCGGGACGTAGCCCAGCACACGTGGGACTGCCGCGAGAACTGTGGAGAGGGAAAGCGCGACGATTGCGAGCGCAAATAGTCTTCTAGTCGCCATTAGCCCCCAAAACCCCCACCACTGTAGCCGTGAACATGAGCGGGATGAATGCCTCCGATCCCGCTGAACGTAGAATAGTAAGACGAATGCACCATGATCAAGGGCGCATACCAGAGGAAGAAGATGGGCAATGGACCATGCATGAATTGTACTGGCGTATTCGCGATCTTCGCGGTTGGATCAAGTTGCTTTACAAGTTCGTTCTTGACTCCGTGGACCATTCTGACAGAGAGGCTCAGCAACTCGGAACGGTCAAGGCCTGGAGCAATAGGTTCAAGCATTGAATACGCTCTCTCTGTCAGGTCAAGCGTCTCGTTTGCTTCAAGAGTCGGTATCGAGGTAAGTATTGCAGCGGCGACAAGCGGATATTCCAAGTAACTCCTAAGTCCATCGACAATTATCGTCAGTTTTGTCTTCACATCGTCAGGTCCAAAGCCAGACAGGGAGAGATAGGCACTAGAAAGTTCAGTGTCTTCTGATTCCCTGAATCCCCACATGTTGAACATTGCCCTGAAAGATTGGAATCGGCTGGCTAACTGGTCCGTTGGGACGTTTAGCACAGCCAGCACCGCAGCTGATTCGTGTGAACGCGTCATCTTGGAAAATTCCATGAACCTGTCGGTAGGATATGTGCCATCAAACCTTCTCCCATACATGATCACGGCGGCAATCCCTGCCGACAATTCGTTCGGGACGTGAGCGTGATGTCTGAGATAGTGGTCAAGACTCTTCAAGGACTTTTCGAGATCTTGAAGATCAGAATTATTGTCAGTTGACGACGACGATGTTTGAGAGGGACTCATTTTGAGAGACGTGAGGATTTCCGCCGCCATAATCTTGTTGTCACTCGTGGACTTGAAATGTTGGAGAATCTTGAGCGCTAGAAGAAACCTTTGACTGATTAGGCTAGGGTCGCCCTGAAGCTTCGCTAATCCTATAGACACATTCCACAGCTGGGTAAAATCAGCCTTTAGAAGAGCCCCGAAGACATAGTTTCTTAGAAATGCCTCGTAGGAGCCGGCTGAGCGGGCGATGGACTGTAGTTCGTTAACGGTTTGCTTGGTCTCTTCG
>VBBR01000176.1 GCA_005881615.1 Candidatus Bathyarchaeota archaeon | reverse complement strand
TGGACCTTGCCGAGAATTCGGCGGATGAAAAGGCGAGGAAATGGAAAGGCAGTCTCTACAACAATCTCGGCTGGACCTATTTCGAGCAACGACAGTTCGAAGAAGCCCTGCTCATGTTCGAGAAAGCTCTAGAATTCCAGCGACAACAAGGCGATCCAAACAGGATCATGATAGCAAAATGGTGCGTTGCCAAGACTCTCCGGATGATGGACCATACCGAGGAGGCTCTGGAAATGCAGCGAGACCTGTACGAGCAGTATCAGTCGGCTGGCAAGAGGAGCGGATATGTCTACGAGGAGATTGCAGAATGCCTGACGGTAATGGGCGAAGAACAAGAGGCTCAGGGATGGTTTGCAGCAGCCTACGAGGAACTTTCAAAGGATCCCCGGCTCGCAACCGAGCAAGACAGGCTTAACCGGCTCAAAGAACTAGGAAGAGTTGGCGGCTAAGAAACGTCCGGAAGTTCGAACCTTTGATACTGTCATATGAGGAATTAGGCCTCGCGGCTCTATTCGCTCTGGCCTTCGCTAACGGGGCCAACGATGCAGGGAAGAGTGTGGCATCGCTGATGATTCCAGGACCGTTGGGTTCACCTCCAAAGCGCAAGCCGCTGATCTGGGGAGGTGTCTTCACTGGTATCGGAAGCGTCGCGGCGATTCTGATCTCAGGCAGACTATTCTCCGTCTTTACACCGCAAAGCCTTCTACGAACGACCCCTGGGTATTCTTTCGTTCTCGCCGCACTTGCCGGTGCGACATTGTGGATTCTTGTGGCGACCGTTGTCCGGTTGCCCGTTTCTTCAACACACGCTATTGTGGGCTCAATGGTGTTGCTAGGGGTCTATGCATTTGGAACGTCAGGGGTGCAATGGGGTTTCTTGTTGTACAGAGTCGTGTTGCCTTTGGCAGGGGGACCCATAGCTGCGCTAGTGGCAGTCTATTTTCTCGATCGGGTGACACGGCGGACAGGCGCACCAGGCAAGGAGAGGCCTCGGCTAATGCGTGTGGCACACTGGGGGTCAGGGGCGGCGACGGCTTTTGCGCGGGGGATCAACGATGCCCCGAAGATGGCGGCTCTCGGATCATTCTTCCTCCTCGCGAATCCTTCCGAGGCGGCCTGGGTTCCCTATTCGGTCGTTGCAGTGGCAGTGTTCTTCGGCTCGCTTGCACTGGGCCATCGCGTAGTGGTTACTGCCATTGGCAAGCATGCTCCACTGGACCAAGTTCAGAAGTCGAAAGCCGGTGCCGCTACGGCTCTTGTAGTGTCGGCGGGAGCCTTTCTAGGAGCACCCATGTCCACGACCCAGGTTCACGAAGGATCGAGCGCGGGGGTCGGCGGACGCAGAAAAACCATAACGTCCACCTTGGGGAGGATGCTCTTGCCTTGGCTTGTGACCCTGCCCGCCGCAGGCATTCTCGCTATTGTAGTGTCCTATCTTGGAACAATGTTCTAGCATGAACTATCCGGAGAATGGGATGCACGGGATACAGAACGGCCTTAAGATCACTTTCTGACTCTTCCTTGTCGCCTGGGCCGACCGCTATTGGTATTCGGTATTCTAATCGATGTGCCGCTGATCGTAAGAGGTTTCCTCCTCATGTTCCGACACAGGAAGAGACTTGGGCACTTACGGTACTGAGAGTGAAACTGCCTCCTCTAGCACTCTACCTGCTACTGTCCGTCCCGTTGATCATTTTCGAGGAGCAGATCGACTGCATGCCAGCTTGGTGCGGCATGGTCGCGATACCACCCACTCTTCCGTCTCTACTCATCGAAGTGTTAGCGCTTGGAGCAATACTATTGGGGTGACACGTTAAGAATGTCTTACGTGTTACACTTGTCTACAGCATCTTTGGAGTATTATGGGAGATCTTCCTCGGCAGCCTCGTCGGTGCTCCACTGGTCGTCATAGCACTTCTGGCCCCTATGTTGCGCTAGGCTACGCTTTCGTATC
This sequence comes from Candidatus Bathyarchaeota archaeon, assembly GCA_005881615.1. Classification (GTDB taxonomy): domain Archaea; phylum Thermoproteota; class Bathyarchaeia; order 40CM-2-53-6; family 40CM-2-53-6; genus 40CM-2-53-6. The sequence continues at coordinate 1,366 of VBBR01000176.1, read as the reverse complement.
GATGCTTCCCCTCACAGTTCTGATCGAAGGAAGAAGAACCCTTGAGGCTGGAAAGATGAGCCTGCCAGCACCCGTAAGCGGTGCTGCGAGCGTATTGTCCACTAAGCTCTTCTAGCCTAGAGTGTTTCGGTTATTTCCATAGGCGGGGTAGCGGGCCTCGCTCCTTTCGCGTCCAGGTTCTCTATGGTGACTGGTTCCATCTGTTCGGCAAGGTTGAACTGGAATATTTTCGAGTAGAAGTACAGTTCAGCTTCGTAGGATCGTTTGATGTTCTCTGCTCTTCGAAAGCCGTGCTGCTCCCATTCGTAGGCGATGTAGGCGACGGGGAGGCCCTTCGCCTTTACTGCCTCGAAGATCTTCTCAGACTGGTCTGGAGAGACAACTTTGTCCTCAAGTCCTTGGAACAGGATTAGGGCTGAGGATATTCCGTCAACGTGGTATATTGGTGATCTCGCCCGATAGATGTCTCGGCGTTTGGGGTACGGTCCGACTAGCTTGTCGAGGTATCGGGATTCGAACTTGTGGGTATCCTTTGCTAATAGTTCTAGGTCGCTGACGCCGAAGTAGCTTGCTCCCGCCTTGAAGGTGCTCGTGAAGGCGAGGGCACAGAGTGTCGTGTAGCCTCCCGCGCTTCCTCCTCGGATTCCAAGTCTGTCTCCATCGGCTTCTCTACGACTGGCTAGGTATCGGGTGGCGTTCACGCAGTCTTGGACGTCGACGATTCCCCAGTTGTCGTTGAGTCTCTTACGATACTCTCTACCATATCCGGTGCTGCCACCGTAGTTGACGTCTACGACTCCTATTCCACGGCTCGTCCAGTATTGTATCTCGTATCGGAGAGTGGATGGGCTGAAGCTGGTGGGCCCGCCATGGCTTACAACGAGGAGAGGTGGTCTTTCGCCTTGGGGTGCTTCGTATTCGGGGTTCTTTGGAGGATAGAAGAAGGCGAACGCGGTTCGTCCGTTCTCTGTGGGAAACTCGATCGAGTTCGGGATGGAAAGGTATTCTTTGTCGACGGTGATTTCTCTTGATTGGTGTAGGATCTCTGTCTCTTTGGTTGACAGGTCTATCTTTACTATGGACGAGGGTTCGGTTGCTGATCCTCCGATGAGGAAGACTGTTCCGTTTTTCTCGGCTAGATTGCCCCAGAGGATTTGGCTGATACGTGTCTCTATTGGTCTGAGTGTTTTCTTTGTTGGGTTGAGGCTGGCTAAGTGCCAGATCCCATCTTTGGTGTACGCGCAGATTATCTGATTTGAAGAATCGAAGACGAAAGTGTGAGATCCGAACCCCCACTGAGGGAGGCCGAATTCACCCTGCATCGGGTAGAGCGGCTCGATCTGGTTGTTGTGCTGGCGATAGAGGT
>VBBR01000031.1 GCA_005881615.1 Candidatus Bathyarchaeota archaeon | reverse complement strand
ACACATACTCAGTGCGGTCGACAATGTCACTGTCTGGATTGCGCTCGGGGGTCCCGAAGATCGCACAAAGTTCCGGGACGTACCTGCGTCAAGACTGGAAATCATGTTCGAAGGAGACAAACCTGTCCTCGATAAGACCTTTGAAAAGAAAGTTCGAACTGCCGAACTCCTGCTAGGTCACGTGACAACTCAACGAGCTAAAGCATACGGGTTCGATTATGATCGTTGGTTGAAGATGACTGAAGAAGCGATCAAGGTCGACTATCCGAAGCTCGCTGAGCTTGGAAGAAAGATTGCCCTGCGGCTAGAACGGGGCGCAAAAGTGCGCATCACATCTAAAGCTGGTACCGACGTGAGGTTCGAGATAACAAAGAGACCCGTTCATGTCCAAGACGGGATTGTTGATCAGGCCGACATAGAGCATGGCCTTGTTTCAACGCAACTGCCTTCAGGCAAGGTCGAAGTCGCACCGCTGGAAGAGTCAGCTCGCGGGACTGTGGTATTCGACGTTCCTCGAGCCCTGAAAGGAAGACTGATTCAGGAGCTTAGACTCGACTTTGAGAAAGGCCATATCAAGGAATTCAAGGCCAAAAAATACGAGGAGGTCTTCCGAGAGGTCTTCGAAGCGACGCAGGGCGACAGAGACAGGATAGCCCAGTTTACTCTAGGACTAAATCCCAAAATAGATCTGATCGGATACACCACTGACGAGCTTTCTCTGGGAACCGTGACGATTGGAGTGGGAGCGAACAAGGGCATCGGAGGAAAGAACGACAGCAGCTTCTCCTTCTCGGGAACCATTACAAAGCCGACAGTCGAGATTGACGGGCAAACAATAATGGTTGACGGAAGAATAACTCTGTAAATGCGAACAGTCCATTTTTAATCAACAATCCAATACGCGAGACGGGGAGCTCGCATGGTCAAGAAACGAGTCGACGTTTTGGTTCTGAACTCGAACGAAACCATAACCCTAGACTCTCCCGACGGTGAAAAGGGACTTGGAATTGTCGACAATGGAGGTGTCGCGATCAATCAGGGCAAGATCGTTTTGGCGGCGTCGACTGACCTGCTTGAACGAAAATTCCATGCCAGAAAGACAATAGATGCTGAGGACGAAATAATTCTGCCGGGGTTCGTGGATCCACACACCCATTTGGTTTTTGCTGGCGATCGTGACGACGAATTTCAGCTTAGGATAGCGGGTGTATCTTACATGGAGATACTTCGCAAGGGCGGGGGAATAATCGAGACCGTGAACCGTACGCGCCAGGCAACGCCGGAATCGCTGTTTGAATCTGGAAAACAGAGACTCGATACGTGTCTTGAATCTGGCTCGACTACGGTGGAGATAAAGAGCGGGTATGGACTGAGACTAGATGACGAGTTTAAGATTCTCAGGACAGTGCAACGTCTGGGGAAAGACCATCCTTGCAATATTGTTCCCACGTTCATGGGGGCTCACGCTGTCCCGCCGGGAGAGACTTCGCCCGAATATGTTTCAAGTGTGGTTAACGAAATGCTTCCAAAGGTTGCTCAGGCAGGACTTGCACAATTTTGCGATGTATTCTGCGAACAAGGAGTATTCGATTCGATCGAGTCAGAAAGGATTCTCAGCAAAGCCGCGAAACTTGGTCTTAAGCCCAAGATACACGCCGACCAGTTCACGGATTGTGGAGGAGCCGAGGTTGCGAACAAACATCACGCTACCTCTGCGGATCATCTAGTCCATTCATCAGCGGAACAGCTCGAAAAAATGATGGAGACGGAAGTAATCCCAGTATTGCTGCCGTCATCATCACATAGCCTTCTGACGGGAGAGAGAGCAGACGCCCGAGGAATGCTTGCAATGGGCCTTCCTGTGGCTTTGGGAACAGATTTTAGCCCGTCCAACTGGATGCTCGGGCAGTTAACGGTCGCGGCTCTTGCATCTCGAGAGTTGAGAATGAACGCTTCTGAGATCATCCGAGGGATAACTATCAACGCGGCTCGAGCCCTAGGATTGGAGAACAGAACCGGAAGCCTCCACCGAGGCAAACATGCGGATCTTGTGACGTTGCGCGCACCCAACCATCGATGGATCGGATACGCGTATGGTGAAAGGGTTGTTGACAATGTCCTTATCGGAGGCGAATGGGTTGTGAGTGACGGGAAGAGAATTCCTTGACTCAAAGGCGAAAGCCTCGAGCCTTTTCAGTACTCCAGCACCGAAGGAGGATATCCGCAATTACCGGGACGAAGCTGCACTGCAAGAGCTGGCAGATAGAAGGTGCTTACCGGATGCTTCACAATGTCTTGGATCGCGATGTTGCCAAAGATCCCGATCGCCTGATCGTTTATGGTGGGACGGGACGAGCGGCTAGGTCTTGGGATGCGCTAGAGGCAACACTTGATTCGCTAGAGACGTTAGGCGAAGATGAGACACTTCTCATTCAAAGCGGCAAGCCAGTGGCGGTTTTCAAGACTCACATCCTGGCTCCTCGAGTCCTGATCGTTAACAGCATGATTGTTCCCAAATGGGCGACCTGGGACTACTTCTACGAACTTGAGCAGAAGGGGCTCATCATGTACGGACAGATGACTGCCGGCTCTTGGGCTTACATCGGAACTCAGGGTATACTGCAGGGCACGTACGAAACGCTCGCGGCAGTTGCCAAGGACCACTTCCACGGAACGCTTGCGGGGAGACTCGTGTTGACAGCGGGCCTGGGCGAGATGGGGGGTGCTCAGCCTTTGGCGGTGACAATGAACGATGGCATCGCTCTGGCGGTAGAGATCGACAAGAAGGCCATCGAGAAAACAATCCGTCACGGATATCTCCAGAGCATCGCTGTCGACCTGGATGACGCCTTGGAAATCGTCCAGCAGGCAAAGCTGGATGAAGTTCCTCGTAGCGTGGGTCTGGTTGGGAACGCCGCCGAGGTGCACCCTGAACTCCTGAGACGTAGCATAATCCCTGACGTTGTGACCGACCAAACATCTGCTCATGATCCTCTGAACGGCTATTATCCAGTTGGCCTTTCAAAGGAAGAAGCCGATTCCCTTCGCCGATCCAATCCGAAAGAATACATGAAGAGGGCCAGCCAAAGTATCCGCACACATGTCAAGACTATAATTGCCATGTCGCGACGAGGAGCTGTGGCATTCGAGTACGGAAACAATATCCGGCAACAGGCGCTGGACGCGGGGTTGAAGAACGCGTTTGAATTCCCAGGCTTTGTCCAGCGCTACATTAGACCAATGTTCTGCGAAGGCAGAGGACCGTTCAGATGGACCTCACTAGTCGGGGACCCCGAAGACATTCGCAAGATCGATGAGCTAGTTCTCTCAACCTTCCCTCAAGACAAAGGCCTGTCTCGGTGGATTCAGAAAGCTCAGAGAGAAGTGAAATTCCAAGGGTTGCCAGCTAGAGTGTGCTGGCTCGGATTCGGAGAGCGAGCGAAATTCGGTGGACTGATAAACGAGATGGTTGCGAACGGGGAGCTTGCGGGTCCGATCTGGATTGGAAGGGATCATCTTGACTGTGGAAGCGTTGCCTCTCCACGGAGGGAGACCGAGGGTATGCTTGACGGTAGTGATGCTATCGCCGACTGGCCCATATTGAACGCGCTTCTGAACACTGCGGCCGGGGCGACTTGGGTGAGCGTACACCAAGGCGGGGGTGTCGGAATGGGTTACAGTATTCACGCCGGAATGTGTCTCGTCGCGGATGGCACGACTGAGGCCGCAGGCAAGCTCGAGCGGGTATTGACTACTGATCCTGGAATAGGGATCGTTAGACATGCGGATGCGGGCTATACAACGGCGAAGAAAATCGCCAGGGAAAAGGGGATCAGGATGCCGATGCTCAAGTGACATCGAGAGAAAAATATCCGCGCCAACGGAACGATGAGGGATTAGTATCCGAACTCCAACATCGTACTGGTTTTCTCGGGAGCACAAGTTGGTCTCCTGTCTTTTGCGTCGCGAGGGTCGGTCGCTAAGACCCCCTTCGCCTAGAAACCACTTCCTGTCTGGCACTGATAATAGGGGAGTCAGGAATTAGGGCGCAATTCTGGTTCGAATGGCCTCTGAGAGAAGCGACCAATTCTGAACGAATTTCATGAGAGTATAGGAAGGTGTCGCCGATTCGAGATCAGGGCTGATAACGGGCGATTTTTAGGAAAAAGGAACCGAGGTGGGGGAATTTGGCTCATATAGAGGCAGTCTTTGATGGGAAGTACCATCGAGTCCGAGCGCTTTCCCATGCCGAATTGAACTGGGGCTCCACGCACCAGCACGAATGGGATGGTCTCCCTGCTTTCCCCCATCAACAGTTGTGCCGCTCCCGCTATCCCGTCAGCCAGAGCTTGGAAGGTGATCCGCAGCTTTCGTCCGTACAAGTCCTTGGTCCCCCGTGAGTCCCGCAGCGGATGGAATCCTGAGGATGCAATCGCGAGCCCTATCGTACCTAGGCGGAGAGGAGTGACCCGACTGTCGACAATGACAACACCAATTCTCTTTCGGAGATCTCGATTCAGCCTTCTCCGAATTCTCTCAGCGGAACGATGTGGATCTACCGGCCACAGAATAACGCTGTCAACAGGAGCATTCTTTCGGTCAACCCCCGAATTCGCTATTGCGTCCCCATTCTTGAGCGTGAGAAGAACACCAGGAACTCCGCCGTAAACAGCATCAGCTTCGTTGATCACAACCTGAGCGAACTCTGGAAGCATTTCGAATCTACGACCAAGCTTCCTAGCCAAAGCCGTGGGCCTAACCTTCGAGAGAGAAACAATGTTCCTCTCTGACATCGAGACAGCCTTACTCGCGACCGCAACTATGTCGTCGTTCTTGACCCTCAGTCCGGAAGCGGAAAGTGCTCCGACGAAACTTGCAGCTAACGAATCACCGGGGAGAACTAGTTCGGACTTGAGGGGGTAGAGTTCCACTCTAATCCGAATCCTTGGTGAATCGACTTACCAGATCGCTGATCTGGCCGCCCTTGACCATTTCGAATACCTGCTCAATATCCTCGTGGGAAGACCTATCTTGCCTCAATGGCGGAACCACCTTCCTGATCGCCTCGTAGACCGTGTTGGTGCCTTTTCCCAACCCCGACTCGCCCCGGAGATGGACAGCTTGAGCCGCCGTTAGGAGTTCGATCGCAATCACGTACTGGCAATTCTCGAGAATGCTAGTTGATTTGTGGGCTGCGCCAGGTCCCATACTCACGAAGTCTTCGAAGTTGCCAGAGGTGGGGATTGAGTCGCTGCTGGCTGGATGGGTCAATATCTTGTTCTCCGCAACCAGAGCGGTCGCCGTGTATTGAAGGGCCATCAGACCACTTGCCAGGCCCGGTTTCGATTCCTTCCCAACGAGGAAGGCTGTCAGGCCGTTGTTCAGCGATGCATCGAGCAGAGCGGATATTCTTCGCTCTGATATGTTCGCGGTGGTCGCGAGACCCAACGACATTATGTCGAGAGCCATGGAAATTGGTTGCCCGTGAAAGTTACCACCCGATAGGCATATCTTGTCGTCTGGGAAAATGAGCGGGTTGTCTGTAGCCGAGTTCATTTCAATTCCAAATGTTGAACCAGCGTATCCCAACGCGTCGATCACTGGCCCCATTACTTGGGGGGCGCATCGGAAAGAGTATGGGTCTTGAGGGCGTCCGTCACCCGGATCGTCCTCGGTTATCGATCGGCACATCTCGCTGCCTTTTACAAGGGAGTGGATGTCCTTAGCAATTTGGACTTGTCCAGGGTGTTGTCTGACCTTGTGTATCCGCTCGTCGAACGGATCAATCCATCCTTTGATCGCCTCTAGAGAAAGCGCTAGCGCTGCTTCGGCTGTCTTCAACAGATTGTAGGAATCATAGAGGTTGAGGCAAGCTATCGAGGTCATTTGCTGGGTGCCATTGTTGAGCGCGAGGCCTTCTTTGGCCTCTAATTGGACGGGATCCTGGCCAATCTTTTGCAGGACCTGTTTCCCTCCCATCCATGTGCCCTTGTATTCGACTCTCCCTTCTCCCATTAGGACCAACGCCATGTGTGAAAGAGGGGAAAGATCGCCGCTAGCCCCGACGGATCCCTTTTGGGGAATGTAGGGATGAGCCCGTTTGTTGAGGAGTGCGACGATCAGTTGTGGAATTTCTGGCCTTATGCCTGAATTGCCTTTGATCAGAGTATTTGCTCGCAAGAGCATCATAGCCCTGACCACATCGGTTGAGTGAGGTTTGCCGACGCTTGAGGCATGACTTCGGAGCAGGTTCGCTTGCAGTTGCCTGAGATTCTCAGGCGCGACCTTTACGTTCGATAGCGCACCGAAACCTGTATTGACGCCGTAGATCACTTTGTCCTGTCGAAGTAACTTTTCAAGAACTGCCCTGCTTCTCATCGTTCTTCGCAGCGCCCTCCTGTCTATTCGGACCGCGGCGTTCCCTCGTGCTACAGATACTAGCTCCTGCAACGTCAGGCTTGATCCGTCGATTGTTATCTCGGCCATTCTTCCACGAGAAAACGGCACACTAGGATTTGAGAAATAAGGTTGGTTGTCCGTCCGTCCAGACTCTCGTTTTCTCCAAGCATCTTGTTTCTCGTGATTATAACGACTCCTTTCGTGTCGGATCTTCAGAATCTCACCTGTCGAAGAGGCCAATTGGCTTTGACGTGTAACCCTGATATTCTGCTTCCAAACGTCGAGGCCTGACCTTGAGCCAGGTAAAGGACATCAAACTAGCCCCTTCGGGTAAGATGAAGATGGAGTGGGCTAGAGAACACAAGCCCGTACTTGCAAAAATAACACGGAGGCTAGTCTCTCAGAAGACGTTCAAGGGCTACAAGATAGGAACGTGTCTCCATCTTGAAGCAAAAACTGCAGTCCTAGCAGAATCTCTCTACCAAGCTGGGGCAGAGGTCGCAATAACCGGGAGCAATCCCCTCTCAACCCAAGATGACGTGGCGGCTGCGTTATCCGAAACGGGAGTCCACGTGTATGCGTGGCACGGAGTGACCGAGACAGACCACCAAAAGAACCTGAATCAGGTCCTAGATTTGCAACCGGACATTCTTATCGACGACGGCGCCGAACTCTCAATTCTTGCGCACTTGAAAGGCGGGAGACTCTTGCGCAATATCATCGGCGCTTGCGAGGAAACCACTACAGGCGTTATGCGCCTCAAGGCCATGGAGCAACAGGGAAAACTAAGATTCCCAGTCATCGCGGTCAATGATGCGCTAACTAAGTATCTGTTCGATAGCCAGTACGGAACTGGCCAGTCCGGCCTCGAAGGCATAATGCGAGCGACAAACCTGCTTCTCGCCGGCCGAAACGTGGTAGTAGCAGGCTATGGATGGGTGGGAAGAGGAGTAGCTGAACGCGCTCGCGGAATGGGTTCGAAGGTCATCGTGACGGAAGTGAACCCTGTCAGGGCGCTAGAAGCGTTGATGGAAGGGTTCGACGTCATGCCAATGTCCGAAGCAGCCGAGAAAGGTGACCTGTTCATCACTGCAACTGGAGACACTGACGTGATAACCTCATCACACATGCTCAAGATGAAAGACAAAGCTATCCTGTGTAATGTCGGCCACTATGACGTAGAGGTGAAGGTCAGGGATCTTGAGAGAATTGCAATCAGACACAAGAAGGTGCGCCCCGAGGTCGTCGAGTACACTCTGCCAAGCAGGAGGAGACTCTACCTGCTTTCCGAAGGGCGTCTGGTTAACCTGGCGGCTGCTGACGGACATCCGGCCGAGGTGATGGACATGAGCTTCGCTGACCAAGCCTTGTCTGCTGAATATCTCTCCAAGAATAAGGGCAAGCTACCGCCAAAGGTCGTCAAGGTTCCTGAAGAGCTCGATTTCGAGGTTGCTCAACAGAGACTCGAAGCTTTCGGGCGCAAAATCGACAAGTTGTCCCGATTGCAGCAGAAGTACCTCCGTTCTTGGCATGCTTGACTCCACTTGCACAGAAAGCTGCACATATCCGCACAGCAGCGTCCCGCCCTGCACAGACGCAATTTGGACTGCTCTGAGTCAAACCTCGGCCTCAGACCATCGATTTCTTTCCTTAATACCGATAACCGTTCGACGACAAGGGTTCCGACCCCTAACGCATTAAGCGCAGAATTTCACTGATTAGTCGTCCAAAGCTAATTAGTTCTGGAAGGGGACTTTGCGAGTCTCGGTGTATAGAGCTGCGTTTCCGGCCATTCAGTCCCAAGGTTTTCCATCGAGTCCGTGACACAAGGCGGAACAAAGCCCGACTCCCGCCCTGGTTGCTCACACTCCTCGCGATCTTTTGTATTTGGGAGGCCGTATCAATTCTTGGTATAGTCTCTAGCGATCAGCTTCCCCCTCTGCACGACGTTGTCCTCACCCTAGTTCAACTCGGAGGAACACCATTTTTCATCGCTCGAGTCGGCCAAAGCTTCGTAAATGTAGCTGCAGGGGTTTCTCTGGCGCTAGTAGTTGTCATGCCTCTAGCCTTGCTGGTAGGCCTGAGAAACCAGCTGGACGAGGCGATCACTCCGATTATCATGCTGGTAGGCGCGCTCCCAGACTTGGCGATACTGACTCTTCTCGTTACCGTGATAGGACGGGGTAATGTAGCGGCTGTAGCCATCTCGGCCTTCAGTGCCTTCTTCCCAATATACTTCACAATCAGACAGGGAGTCAAGGAGATTCCTCAAGACTACTTTCACGTCGCATCCGTGTTCAAGGCAGGAAGGGTTGACACCTTCTCGAAGATCATTCTTCCCTCAATCTTTCCGAATTTCCTAACTGGACTGAGGCTCTCTTTCGAGTTTAGCTGGAACGTACTTCTCGCAGTCGAAATCATCGCAAGCGTTGCTGGCGTTGGAAGTTTCATCTCGAACAGTATTCAGGGATCGGCGCATTCAATGACATATGGCCTGGCGGCCATAATGACCGTTGGCGTTCTGACGATCCTGATGGATCGCGCATTCTTCGAGCGACTAGAACAACGAATCAAGAGATGGAGGTAGACAATCGTTTGCACGTAGAATTCTCCAACGTCACAAAAATATACTCAGACCCCCCACGATCCGTGACCGCTCTGAACGACATCTCTTTTCAAATCAATGAGGGAGAGTTCGTCTGCATTGTGGGTCCAAGTGGTTGCGGAAAATCCACACTTCTGCGAATGATTGCCGGGCTAGATCGGCCCTCTAGCGGGGAGATCCGATTCAAAGGTGACCTGCTTACTGCTCCTCACCCAAAGATCAGCATGGTTTTTCAGACGTTCGCTCTTCTTCCATGGCGAACGGTCCTTGAGAATGTTGCATTTGGACTTGAAGTTCAGAATGTTCCGAAGCGAGAGAGGGAGAATACCGCCAGAGAACTTCTTGGAATGGTAGGGCTCAAGGATAGCGAGAATCTGTTTCCGAAACAGCTCTCGGGTGGGATGAAACAAAGGGTTGGCATTGCTAGAGCCCTAGCGATAGACCCCGAAGTTGTCTTAATGGACGAAGCTTTCAGCGCCATCGACGAGTTCACAGCAGAAGCGCTAAGGGAAGAGGTTGCAGAGATACATGCTGAGACTCAGAAGACTTTCCTTCTCGTTACGCACAACCTTCCCGAGGCAATTGAGCTTGCCGACCGGATACTGGTTCTCTCCGCTCGACCCGCAAGGGTGAAGAGCATAGTACCGATAGAACTGGTTCGCCCCAGAAGTCCTACCGCGTCGGATTTCGTCAGCATACACAAGGACATCTTTTCGTTGCTTCAGGCCGAGCTGGAAGCCAGCATAATGCGGCGCCGACTAGGCGAAATCAAGGAGTTTCAGAAACTGCGAGACATGGAGGATCGCTAGATACGCAATTCAAACTCGTCGCTATCGGATTGGCGCTGCTGATAATCGGTCTTGTCGCTTACGCGTCCATTCCTTCCGTCCACACAACCCCCGTTGTTAACTCGCAGAACGTTTGGGTCCAAAATGCGTTTCCTATTCAGGCAAACACCCGAGTGGGGGAGCCAAAGAACATCACAGTCTTTTCTGACATGAACAATGAGTTGTGGACTAATGTCACAGTTTCGGAGCCCGGCGTGGGAGCTTCCGCCATCCATTTCGAGCTCCTATCGATGAACAACTCTCAATCATGCACCCCGTCATCTCGCCCACCAACCGTTCTTTTCGACCAAACGGTGTCGAACAAGTCGTTCAATATTCCAATTGGTGCAACCGGAACTTACTGCTTCGTATTCGACAACCAGGGTCCGCAACCGCTAAAGAACATTGACATTTCAGCCCGAGTCGTGGGAACTACCGAACAGATCCTAGTAGCGAGAGATGGAAGTGCAAATACTGCAGGTCTCGGGCTAGGCGCCTTAGGGTTGGTTGTCGCTATCTACGGTTACTCCAGAAAGAGCATCATTCCTTGGGAGTGAACCCTCAGGTGCCACGACACCGAGAGGTTGAGGAACGCTGGGCCCAGGGGAGGTCGGCGAACCTAGAACGTTACCGACACTCCGATGCCTTCTTCGGTGAATGGTCACTGCAAGGATAACGACTCCAAGGACAATAGCAGCGGCAATCGCGGTTGCAAATGAGGGCTCAATTACAACCCGGTAGCTAGCTGTGAGAACAGTGTCCTTGACAATTGAAACCCACCGTGGGTTCGCCGTGCTTCCATCGTCCCACGAGGCAAAGCTGTCTGTAAGTCCGACTTGAATGGTGGTAGATCCGATTGATACAGGGATTTGTGGTTGGATCGAGATTGAGTGTGGTCCATAGCGTACTGGAAGCCTCAACTGGTTAGTCGCGTCTGATGTCCAGTTGAACCCGTCAACTGTGATCTCAACACCTTGAGAGGGAGTATTCACCTGCAGGAGTAGGCGAGGAGCACTCGTTCGGTCGACCAGCACGGAATAAGACGTTGTACTGGTCGTCGTCACTATTACCTTTACGAAATTCGCCTGGTCTGAGAAAGTGTTGTTGCTAACGCAGGGAGCGTTGCAAGGTCCAAAGGGCGCGTCACCAAGGTCTCCCCCTGGATGCGCATCTATCAACCGAACGCTACCGTGACCTGCGGGGATGCTCTCGTTCACCTTGTAGATCAAAATTCCTGCTCCAGGGTAATCTGATGGAAAGGGGAGGTACTGGTCGTAAGTGCCAATTCTTGCTCTCATTTCGACTAGATAGTAGGTTAGGGAGCCGTCTTGGTTGGCGGCTATTGGAATCTTGACGGATTGCGTGCCAGCTGTCGGAGTCTCTAGATCCTGTACGGTGATGTTGGCACTTTGACCCGCTTGAACGATAGCGATTCTTGAGCTTGGAACAAAGCCTAGTTGGATCTTCGACCAGATCGAGTGGTGAGACGGATATGTGCCAGGTTTAGGTTGGAGTGGGTTGCCATTGTTTGGATTCCATTCTCCAAGGGCCATTATTTCCCAGTATCCCATGAAGTTGTTCGCGGGGTCGATTTGACCTGTTAGGTCGTAAAGGTCAGGTAGGCCGAGGAGGTGGCCGGCTTCGTGGCAGTAGACTCCTGTGGGATCTGATTCGGCCACAACGGATGTCGAGATCTTGTAGGATACCAAGGGAGCGGGGTTGAAAACGTATCCTGGAATGGTGAAAGAATGAATGTCAGAGGTTACGTGGGTCATGGCTTCGTCGTCGCCTGAATGAACTACGATTGCAAACTTGTAGTTTGAGAGGTCGACCCCTGCGTTGTATGCGGCTTGGAGCGAGTCAGAGACTAGTTTGCTGTCACTCGAAGCGGTATCAGCTCCATAGTATGTCATGGCGTTTGGCAAAGTGTACCAAGAAGAGCTGGCGGGTGGTGTCATGCTAGTCTGAAATGAAACCGTTCCATAGGAGTCTTCGTTGTAATAGCTGTTCAGGTTTGAGAGCATTGTAAGAATTTGCTTGGGCGATGTACTGTTCCCTTTGTCGGGAAACTGGACCGTGATAACGATAGTGCGCTGAGGGCCATTCACCGCTGCAAGGGGTAAATGACTCGGGAGAATCTGGGACGTTGTTTCCCCCTGGTGAGGAACGTTTACAGGGCCTGTTGAGAATGACAGGATAACGAGTGCAAGAATCGTGCTCGTTGTAAATCGGAAAACCATCTCGGATCCTTCGAGAAGCTAACAACGAACCGGGAGCGTTTCTAGCGCCAAAAGCAGACTGTAACCAGGTGATTACCGTTCGAGTTTCAGAAGGATTGAAGAAACTGTGCGCAGTTGCCCTGACCGGAAGAATCACCTCTTGAGTGTTACCTTGAATTTGGTCGACTTGGATTGTCAAAGCGTGTTCGACGTAGTCTTAAATACCGTGTTGGCTGAGAAAAGCTTCTTCACGTATCGGATGCTTCCGAAGGTCTTCGCATGAGTCACAGCAAAGTTGGAATTGTTGGTTATGGGGTTTACATCCCCCGAGAACGAATTGAGACAGCGAAGATCGTTAGGGAGCGAGAGAAAAAGCGGGGGAAAGAACTTGAAAAGGTTCTGGAGAAGGTTAGGCATGGACTTCTTCTACGCGAAAAAGCTGTTGCTGGGCACACCGAAGATACGATCACCATCGCCACCGAGGCAGCTGAGAACGCGATACGTATGGCCGGGATTTCACCCGGAGAGATTGGAGGCGTTACTGCCGGATCGGAGTCTAAGCCATATGCAGTAGGCACGATTGCAAGACATGTCGCGTCGTTCGTCGGTGTGGGAGAGAACGTATTCATCGCCGACCTTGAAGGCGCTTGCAATTCTGGAATGCAAGGAGTCGGCTTCATAGACGCTGAGATTCGAAGCGGGCGAATAAAATACGGTCTCGCAATCGGGTCGGACGTCGCTCAGGCTGAGCGTGGAGACCCCCTGGAATATTCGGCTGGAGCGGGCGCCGGAGCATTCGTGTTGGGGAAGAGCGATCTGATCGCGAGTATAGAGGACATTGCTCCTTATTCCAGTCTATTCATGGATTTTTGGAGACGCGAGGAGTCTGCTGTCCCAAAGCACTTCGGTAGGACAACTGTTGAAGCGTACAAGTCACATATAATCGGTGCCATTGCCAATCTGTTCCGCAAGCACCCCGATCTTTCTCTATCGGACTTTGACTGGATAACGTTTCACCAGCCATCGGGCTATCTTCCGATGAAAACGTGCAACGCGCTGACTCAGGATGAGATCCCGTATGTTGGCGATTCGTCGATCGCCGAACGAATGAGACTCACCGAGCAGGATATTGAGAAAAAGATCAAACCGTGGCTCAGAGTGCTAGACACCGGAAACACATACGCTGCCTCCACGATGATATCTCTTGCATCACTCTTTGACAAGGCGAAGCCCGGCGACCAAGTCCTAGCCGTGTCCTACGGCTCCGGAGCCTATTCCAACGCGACTTGGTTTGAGGTTCAGGACGGGATCGAGGAAAAGAGAGGACGAGCCCCTACCGTGATGGATTATGTGGAACGGAAATCTGAGATCAGAATAGATACTTACCACGACTTGATCCGCGAGCGACTATCAAGAATCAAGAGAAGATTGGAGATTCCGCGGATGGTCGGCGAAGTTGAGCCGGTCAACGGAAGCTACTTCGTACTCTCTCTTTGCAGTGGGTGTAGCAGAATATACTATCCCGCGAGAGAGACCTGTCTCGCCTCCGACTGTCCAGGACCGATGGAGAAGAAACGTTTTCCACGATTTGCGAAGCTGAAGAACGTCGCAAAGCTTCCCTTCAAGAAACGATGGACCTCAAACTTTGAACTCCTCGAAAACAACAAAGTTCTGTTCGTCGACGCGGATGTCTCCGATTTGAAACCGGGACTCCGACTGGAAGGAGTCATCAGAAGGCTCGACTACGAGGGAAAGGACGGACTGATCCTCTACGGAATAGCCTATCGTCCGATATTCAGAGAGGCCTTGGCGGTGATTTCCAAGCCGAAGCCGATCGCTGTAGCGCCTACACAATATGCTTAGAATGATCGTAGCACAACTGGGCTAGCTTAAACGCGCACTTTCGCACGAGACTCGGTATGAGTCTAGCTCTAACCAAGCAAGAGCTGAGCTTCCAGCGAAGAGTTAGGGCGGTTACTGAAAAGCACCTCAAACCTTTAGCCGCCAAGATAGAAGCCGAGGAGTATTGCCCCCGAGACTTCCTTCGTGCGCTTGGCAGAAATAAGTTCCTGGGGGCTCCGTTTTCAAGATCTTATGGCGGTCTTGCCCTACGCTGGGTTTCGGAGACAATTGTGGGCAGAAGAAGTTTCCGCCGTCAGTGGAGCAGCAGAGATGGCAAGACTCGCTTCGGCCGCGCTGTACTCTGCGCCGCTTGCATTTTTTTGCTCGTAGCGTCCAGAAGAAGCAGTTCCTCCGTTCAGTTCTTTCAGGCGAGAAGATAGGTGCGTTAGCTCTGACAGAGCTACGGTCTTCTGGGTATAAGGGGCGCTAACGTCGCTCATCTTCTGTCTCGCCGAGTTCGAGTTCCGAGAGAAAATCTCGTAGGCGGTCTCAGCCGTGGATTCTCCATTATCCTAGACGAGCTGGACAGGGAGAGTCCGGCCGTTGCTGCCGGAATGATGGGGATTGCTCGCTCATCGTTTGAGGAGGTCGTCAGGTACTCATCCAATAGGAAGCAGTTTGGACGTCCGATCAGAGACTTTGAGGGCGTAAGTTTCAAGATCGCTGATATGGCTGTCAGACTTGCCGCTTCTCGGCTCTTCATTCTACACGCGGCCCAGGTGCTTGATCGAGGAGAACCAGCGAGAAAGGAGGGGGCTATCGCCAAACTTTACTCGACTGAAGCTGCGTTCGACGCGACCCACGAGTCTCTGCAGGTCCATGGATGTGTTGGATATACGAAGGATCTTCTGATAGAGCGCTACTTCAGGGATGTGAGGTTCATGATGATCGGAGGGGGGACCAGTGAGATAATGAGATACATCATCCAAAGAGAGGTGTCTACAAGGAATTGGGCGGACTTTCCTGATGTTACCGCTTGCTTTTGCGTGAGGTTACGCGAGCCTTTAGTCGATTTCAGGCCGTAGGCCGATCGATAAAGGCTCCACTTGTATGTCCACCGTTGAGATCGAGAATTACCGCTGGAAATACGAGAACTTTCTTAAGGGGTATTGTCCGGGTAAGGACTGCGATGTCTGCGCAAAGGTCACTAACAGGCTCTTATTGAAGGGGCTTGTGAAGATCACTCACGCGGACGAGGTCTTGAAACCGGTTCAGACTACTCCAGCAAACAGTCAGCCATAATTGCTGCTCGCGAGGAGTCTGACCGTCTCCTTGTATGGTAGGATATACTTTTCAATAAACAGCTACATCTTGACCTAGTTTGCGGTTTTCATTCTGAGGTAGGTTTATACCGCAAGTTTCGCATTATAGCGTATGAGCGGCAAATACTGTCCACTCGTGTGTCCACACATCGCTCGCGTCTTAGTCGAGGCTTCCTGAATTGGTTGACATTCATTATTTCATCTTCATAATGAACGTTGACTCTGCAATCGCTTCTGCTATCGCGGGTGTTGTTGTTTTCGCTCTGACCTACGTTGGGCTCAAGCTGATTTACCGGATGTGGCGAAGGAATCTCAAGTGCCCTCACTGCGGAGAGACGTATCATGATCACCAAGTTTCTCCTGCAGTTGAGAAGGCTCTGCCTAACGCTTTGTGGACTTAGACCCCGCTTCCGTCTGGTCTTTCTAGACCGTAAGCTCTTCGAGGCCGCGCGGGTATTCGGTAATGAGTTTCATTCCATTTTTGGTGATCTCTACAGTGTCTGAGTGTCGGAACCCGGCAAGCCCGGGAATGTAGAGCCCTGGCTCACACGAAAACACCATTCCGGTCTTCATGATCGTCTTGTCTCCCGGGTCAAGCCAGGGAGGTTCGTGGCCATCGATTCCAATTCCGTGACCTACGTGGTGGCGAAGGGTACCACTGAAACCTGTGCTTTCAACAGCCTTCCTTGCGGCAGTATCGACCTCGAAACAAGGAGTACCGGCCTTGAATGAGCCTAGTGCAGCGTCTTGAGCTTTCAGCATGGCTTCGAAGTATTTTTTCTCCCTTTGCCCGGCCCTTCCGACAACAACTGTTCGTTCCAACTCGCTTGTGTATCCCCCAACCTCAACTCCGGCCTCTGTAACCAACACGTCTCCTCTCCGGATCTTGCGTTTTGAGAAGACCGCGTGAGGTATGGCCGACCCGGGTCCGACCTGTCCCCGGCAGCCCACAACCACAGGTGAAAGGCCCCACTTGAGTTGACGATATGTCGCTCCAAGCTTCCTCATCATCCTTGTCAAGGCCTCGTAGCTCGCCTTCATTCCAATTAGCGCATCATGCTTGCCCGGTGCGATGTTCTCCATCAGGAGATCGTGGGCTTTTTCCGCCCAGCGAGAACTCTCCTTCAACAAGTGTATCTCCTGTTTCGACTTTACCCATCTCAGATTGTCGACGATACCCTTCCCGTCGACCATCTTTGATCGTTTTAGCAAGTCTCGCAGGGAGGGACCTCGGTAGCCCCAGCCTCCGGTCGCTCCTTCAAATGAGTCTGTCGCGATTTTCGATCCTGCCAGTCCCTTTTCTTTTAGTATCCTTACAAAGCGACGTATCGGATGAATGGTGCCAGGGTAGTCAGGATAATTGAAGAACTCCTCTATAAGAGAGGAGTCTTGTTTCACGTGGTCCTCTTCTAGAAGAGGACCCATCATGAAAATCGAACCGTCTTGAGGAATGACTAGTGCAAGAGGTCTTTCCGTAGAAATGTGGCTAAATCCCGTAGTGTAGAGAATCCGGGTGGGATTCGTAAGATAGAGCGCCGCGCATCTAGATCTCCTCAATTGATCCCGGATTTTCTCAATCCTAGATTTATGCTCGGCCGGGCTGATCACCATGTCGCCTGGGACCATGTGACTATACCGCCGTCAGTAGTGGTTAAGATTTAGGTCTGCGTCTCGCTTTCTTTCCCGCATACCAATACTATCCAGGTCGTCTGAAGGGATTGCATGGAACTCCTGGTCAAAAAGAAGAGGTGGGAGAGGTACTCCCAGACTAGTCGATAGCTATCTGTTTGGCTTTGGACCCCGACTTCTTCCTGGTCAGCAATAGCTCGAGGACACCGTTCTTGTAAGACGCCTTTGACGTGTCGGGATCCACTTCGACCGGAAGCTCTAGCTCCTTGTAGTAGCGCCGTTTGTCCGTGTCAACTTTCAGCGTCAGCTTATGTCCGTCGCTTTCTAGGGAGATGTCTGGCTTTTCGACGCCAGGAAGTTCGGCCACAACCTTCACCGTGTCTGGGTTGACGATGGTGTCAACTAGAGGTTCTCGGTCCTCTTTCACGTCAAGCTGAGGCCTTACTGCGCCTAGTGGTCCTCCTTTGAGGGAAGGTTTGACATTGCCGAACTCTCTGATCACTGGTTTCCCGTCGGGACCCGTGCTGAACGAGTAGCCGTAGACGAATGGACCCATTTCTCTCACGGTGCCGCCGTCAGGAAGCTTTCGCTCTCGGATGAGATCCTTTGGAAGCTCTAGGTCTTTGAACATCGCTTCAAAGTCTTGCTCGAGTTCGTCAAAGAGATTGGCTGTAGGGAATCGCCATCGACGCCGTAGCCAATTGGAAAAGAATTCATCTTCACTCAATCATGTTCACCTCCCGGTCTTTGACTCATCGAGGGTCTTCCGTGTCTTCTCTAGAAACGTGATGAATTCCGCGAGGATCGTCTTCCCGAATTGACTCAGGTCGTATGTTCCCTCATTGCTCTCGTCGAGGAGGCCTGCGTCTGAAAGAGCTGCGATGTTGTGGTAGACGAGCTTCGGGTTTATTCTAGTCCGATAGTTTCTCTTTGCTTCTGACTTCTCAAGGAGTGGCGCTAGCATTCTCATTCTCGTTTCGTTGCCTAAGAGCTCTATGAGACTCAGGGTTTCCCGAAATGTGTCTTCAAACGTGTCATCGAACCAGCCGAGCACTTCCATTGTAACCTTCCCTCTTTCGAGGGCGGTGCGCATCGATTCCTTGAGCGCGGGCTGATCCAACTCCCGGGGGAGAAGAATCACGGCGCTGGCGTTCTGAGCTTTGTTGATTGTCTCAATGGATCTTGCGAGCGGCTCGTCTAATCCTGCGGTTTGACAGAATACAGCTGTCAGGGTTCCGTTCTTGACTCCACATACGTCGACGGTCATGGTTCGGGAGGAGTCGTCGTGTGTTAGTTTTGCGTCTAGATATGTGTCCATCTCTTGAGAAATCAGATGTCTAGCGGCGTGAAATCGTTCGAATTGTCTGAGTTCGCTCTTCTCGGTTGGGCGTTGATGCCTGCGAGCGAATGTGTTGTAGTCGAGGATGTCTTGGGGGGACACGCGTTGGGTTTCTTTAGATTTGCTCAGCCTTAGTATCATTGGAATGACCCTTGTTCGTTACTCTAGGTAACGGAATTAAGCTATAAATGTTACCTTTAGTAACATTGTGAGTTCCGGTACTTAGTAAACCGACACCTTGGCATCTCCTCTGATTTTCAGAATCAGCGGAATCGCCTTCCCAGGGATGACTCGGTCCCCAATCAGAGTGAGCTTGGGATCTGGATTCATTTCAGGGTCGTCTACTAGCGCCTGTCTAATGCTTA
>VBBR01000030.1:2850-10717 GCA_005881615.1 Candidatus Bathyarchaeota archaeon | reverse complement strand
CTGAGGCTGGGGGTAGCGTAGATTCGCTATGGTATGCGAACCAGACAGCATTCGAGAGCGTCCAGGCGACCGTGTCGAAATAGTCGCTTCTGGATGGCAGGTTGAGATGCATGTTCTGGGTGACGTTGATCAGATCTGACCTTGCGGTCGGGTCGAGCGTTAGCCCGTAGGTTCTTGACAGGAATTTCTGTGCGTCGAGGTGTACTTGGAACTGTGTATTGAGATTTGCAGGAGACCATATTCCGTAGCCGATAAAGGACGGATTCTGAAGCAGAATGTGCTCTGCCTTGGTCATGTTCTGGATAATTGTCCTGGTCGTTGAGTTGCCGATTTCTAGTTGTAGGTAGGTCATAGTTCTTCCGACTAGGGAGGTTGCCAAGAGATTGTTCGAGGTCCCTTGAAGCGTCGCGGTGCCATTAGGAAGAACTCGAGACTCGGACCATGCAAGCACTTGTCTCATCGAAGCGTTGATCCCGGCAGTGTTCAAGTTGGGAGGATTTATCGGGGTCGCTGCGGCCGAGGATTGGAACCAAGGAAAGGTGTTAGAGGCAAGTGGGGTGCTCGATAAGATGATCCCGATTAGGAGGAAGACTGGCATTCGAGTCAAGGAAGCTCTAGACCACATTCTACACTTCTCCTCTCGAGCGCGTTTGATCGCGGGATAAGTTATGATTGTTACGGTTTAGTCATCGGCGTATCCGCCAAGAAGACCTTGTTGGGCGGGACATGGCCCTCGCCCATTCCGCTGGTGTTTCTCAGCCGATGCAGACTCGCCGTGTAATCGCTGACAAATTTCTCATCGGCGCTGGTTTATTTCTGCCTTTTGGGAAATGACATTCTGGAGGGCTCAAGTTTACTTTTGGCAGGCAAAGAACTCGGCGTTGATTATGATCACCGTCTTCCAGTTCTCCCAGAGAGTGGAGGACCAAGTACAGAAAAGTATTGCCAAACCGCCTGAACCAAGGCTCCCGATCTTCTCGATCCGTGATTCCATAGATTTCTCTAACCATTTCGTGATCATCGGTGATGTCGGAACGGGGAAGAGCACCGTAACCCCAATTCACGAATACGAATTGTGGGAGGGGAAGAAGCAGATTGTCCTCCGTGAGCTTCAAGGGCGGCCTGCAATGCCCTCTACTATTCACTTCAGGCGCTGCATCCAGAAGTCGCCGATGAACTGGGCAGTCATCACTAAGGAGATCTGCCTCCTGACACGTATCTGGGTAATGAGAAAACGACTCGAAACAGCGACCCGAATAGAGGCGTTATTCCTTCGTGCAAAAAGCCTACTCGAAAGTATCTGGACTGGGCTATGGAATGTGATTGTGAAGTAGATTGAACGTAAAGTAGAGTTGCTCGTTATGGTCACCGGCAGAGTTTGAACCTGCGACCAGCGTCCAGAGTGTGCTTCATCTTGATTCTTGAGGGTTACTCAACGAATATGTCCCTACAATCCCAATTCCGGTCCGTTCAGTCTTCGGTGATCGGTATCCAAGCGAATCCTTCTGCTCCGCCGTCATGGTTGCAGCCTCATGAGGAGATGGTCTGGGTCGGAGAGACCCTGTACGGGAACCGCGGATGGGGAGGTGGTCTTATCGTCAGCCTCTTCGGAGTACTCCTAGTACTAGCCGGCCTGTTCGGCAGCAGCTTTGGTGTGACACTTGTCGGCGCAGTCTTTTTCATTGTCGGATCTCCCCTCGCCTATGCGGGGATCAAACAGGGAGGAACACGATTCTATCTGACTGGCTTCCGGTTCGTTCGAGCCACGCGGTACCATTCTAAACCGAATCTCCAGACAGATCTTTCGAGGAAAGAACCTTGCAGCATTCCTCCGCATAACCCAGGCACCCTCAGGCAATAGGGGCTATGAGAAAGCATGGGCCAAGGTCGAGAACCTGCACGTCGAAGTGCTAGATCCCCCTTCGATGTTCAAAACGTGAGCTGCGTTTTTTCCGTCGAATCAATTTTGGCTCATATTCTCAAGCGGGAAGTGCTCGGCAGAGCAATGGACGAAGCAGACATGGCTGATTCCATAGGATACCAAAAGAATTTGAGCCTGAAGCGGCGATGCTATGATGTTTGTGGCTATGAAGGGAGCCAGTCTGCTTCCAGCATTTACGGTGCTCTGCCTTCTTGTCCCTACATTGTCGGTTAATCTAGTCCTGACGAATGCATCAACGCGTCAACCTCATCAGCCGATTCTCATCAACGGCGACAATGGATTCGTCCCATCAAATGGAGTTGTTCAGGGGTCCGGCTCCTTTCAAGACCCGTATGTTATCTCAGGGTGGGATATCGATTCCTCCTCGGCCAACGGAATAGATGTGAGAAACACAAACGCGGCTTTCGTGATCAGGAGCGTCAGTATTCACTCAGCGACCTCCGCGTACATAGGAGTGAGGCTTGACCATACCCATCACGCCACACTGGCAAACTCAACAATACACGGCAACTCGGAGGGTGTGCAAGCCGTTTACTCCAACAACACAATAATCGATGGCAACAATGCTTCATCGAACAACGCCGCGGGAATAGAGGTCGCATTGGTCTCTGTGAATGCTACGATCACGAGGAACCTGGCGTCAGGTGAGACCGATGGAATAGCCTTCAGCGACTCCTACAACATCACCGTGGTGAACAACGTCGCAGATAACGACCAATGGGGAATTACCGATGGATCCTGCCTCTACGGCTGCCCGCCAGGAATTATCAAGAACAACAAGCTCTCAATGGACGCTACCGCAGTATATGTCGCCTATGCAAGTGCTCTAGTCGAGAATAACACGATTACGAATTCAATGCAGGGTGCGAACCTGTATTCCGCCATTGGGGTCCACGTCTACATGGCTAGAGCCACGATCTCAGACAATTTGTTCATTGACAACTCGATGGCGATCGAGTTTGACTTCGAGTCTGGTGGGAGCACGGTTGTGGGAAACGACTTTTCCGGCGGCTTCATCGGAATATACTCCGACCAGAACTCTTGCTGCTCTAGCATAACCCGGAACGTCTTCCGGACCACTCAGGAAGGAGGAATCGTCTTTGATAGCGGTCACGGCGCGTCGGGGTATCGAGTCTACGGGAACGCGTTCGTCGGGGCTGGGACCCTTGCCTATGATAATGCAGGTGGAAACTATGTGAACTATTGGAACGCTTCCTACCCTACAGGTGGAAACTACTGGATATCCTACACCGGAGTAGACAATTGTGGCGGACCGGCCCAGAACATTTGCCCCTCCCCCGACGGCATCGGGGATACACCGTTCATACTGGCCGGTGGTGCTAGCGATATGCTACCTCTCATGATGCCTGCTGACTCGGCGCCACCTATCTGGAGTGCTGGTAGTACCCTAACGACTCTTGCGAAAGGATCCAATTTCGTGACGCTGACCTGGCCCGCGGCGTCTGATGACACAACGGTAGTGGCATATAGCGTCTACGAGAATGGAACCCTTCTCGCTTCCCTGTCAGGTTCGACCAACAGCTACACCGCAACCGGCCTGAATCAGAACTCAACATACTCTTTCAAGGTCATCGCGATAGACGCGGCCCAACATCAGAGCATCTCCGGATTATCCACCAATGTTAGAACCGACCAAGCTTCAACCCCATCCAACCCATCGAACCCATCAGGCCCATCCGGAGGCTTCCGGTCGCCAATAAGTCTGTATTGGTATGCGATACCAGCAGTCGCCGCGGTTACGTTCGCCCCATTGCTTTACTACATGATTCGATCCGAACGGAAGAAGCGTCCTCGGATATGAGGCCGACCTACGAGCAAACAGCAGGACAATCAGACGTTGAGTGTCAATGAGGAAGAGCCACTCCAAAGAACTGGATCAGACGGTTGAGGAGACTAAGGAATACTATCGTCAGCGAGCATCACAATATTCTGATTGGGCTCATCGGACCGATCGGTACGAAGAAGGCGCCGAGCCCGAAGCGTTCTGGTTCGATGAGGCTATGATCTTGATCGAAGCGCTCGCTTCAAGCGGGCTTTCGGGTGACGTGTTAGAAATCGCGTCTGGCACGGGCATCTGGACGGAAGAGTTGCTTAGAAACGCGGCTTCAGTGACGGCTCTCGACTCTTCTCCGGAGATGCATGAAAGGAGCAGGTCGAGACTAGTGCGGAACCCCAAGGTGAGATACGTCGTAGCGGACATCTACAACTGGGTTCCCGATATGAGCTACGATGCCGTGACATTTTCATTCTGGCTTTCGCACGTGCCAGGTTCCAAACTGGACGACTTCGTCTCGAAGGTGGCCCGGTGTCTGAAACTCGGGGGCAGAGTATTCTTTGCCGACCAGAGAAGAGAAGGCCTCACGCGGGAGGTCATGGATCATCCAAGCGGGGAGATTGCTCGACGATCCCTAATCGATGGTAGAGAGTTCAAGATAATCAAACACTTCTACTCATCCGAGGAGATCACTAGGTGCTTCCTCCAAGAGGGAATCAACATTAACATCTCGAATACGGCAACTCTCTTCTACTATGCAAACGGAGTGAAGTATCGTGCTCAAAAAAGTCAGGTCCCGTAATCTTCCCCTGACAGCCCCTTTTCTTCTGGGGAACCTTGAAAGAAGGTCTGGTTTCTCTAGATCCAAGAACAGAAATCAAACAAGCTCGGTCTTTGTCGAATAGCAGGAAGAAGCTGTCGTGAATCCGGTAATCCTTGCGTTTTCTTACGCGAAGAAATCTGCTAATACCGGAGCAAGGACCTTAGCGCTTACACCGTGCTTCTGGCCTGCTAGCGTACGGAACTGCGCCTTAGGGATGGCTTCGCTGATTGCTTGAGCTGCATCGCGCATAGATGGAGCCCCGGCACCGCCGTGCATGACAAGTGTAGGAGTAGTAATTCCTGCCAGGAGGGCAGCAGGCAACGAATGGCCCTCTCCCAGAATGTCGCTGTCGTACGCTAAGGTTGGAGCCAGAGCTTCTAATCCCTGCCACATCGCCATGCGTCTCAAAGCTTGAACCTGCTTATCAGACACGCCTACAAATCGCACGAATAATGCCACTGCATCACCCTTACGTCCAGATGCGAGCAATTTCTTGAGGAGTCTGTCGTACTCTTTGGCAGCTTTGCGTGCATCAGCATCCAAACCATATGGCGCTTCGTAAATGGCTAGCTTCGTAACCTGTTTGCCCAGTTTGATTGCGGCTTCAAGGGCGAGAGCCGCACCGGAAGAATGACCATAAAGAAACACTGGCTCCCCAATCTCATCGATTAACGCCCTCAAATCTTCAACTTCACGTTGAGGTGCATATGGTACGGTGTCTGTGCTCTCACCGCGTCCGCGCCGATCATAGCTTATGACAGTGAACCGAGACGCAAGAAGCTTAGCCAAGCTGTCTCCAGACTTCTTTGAGTTAAGAGCTCCGAGCACAAGTACTACAACAGGTCCACGGCCCACTTTGGAGTATGCGATCTTTGTACCGTCTTTGGACGTTACTGTAAGTGTCCCAGCTCGCATAAGAGCTCCTCAATTCGCTCTAACAACCCTGGGCAGATAAATAGTGTAGACCGCAGGTGGCTCCACTCATGAGTCATCCATGCGCAGAACCTCAAACAGGTTGTCTGGATTGTAGCTCGACTAGCGTGCCGCGTGGATCGCGGGACTATAATTTGTCGGGGTGAGCGTTCGATCCTGGATTTCTCCGACGAGGTCGCCGTGTCGAGCATTGGTGGTTTTCTTGATCTCTTTCCATTCTTCGTTGGCCTTGAACTGTTCCCAGCCGTGTCGCATTGTCTTTTCATCCGGCCAGGCGAGTAGGTAGACGAACTCTGTCCTGTCTCCCAGCCTTGTCTCCCACGTGCCGAGGATGTTGAACCCGTAGGATCGCATGATCCGCCAGGCGTGGTCGCGGAACCTGTCGTGAAACGCCTGCTTGTTCTGGTCGAAAATCTCGTAGATCCTAAGCTGATGAATCATACCTCCATCAGACGTAATGGGCGATCTCTTTTCTCTTACGATGCATGGCACTGTCAACTGTTGGGTTGCTGTTTCTTGTTCTTCGGTCATCTCTAACCGTTATGTTCGAGGAGTGACCGATTATTCGTTAGGGGCGTTCGTCAGGTGAACCTGTTACGCTGGGGGGAGGTGACTCTGATCACGTGACAGGTCTGAACTGGGATACCTGGTCGGTTGGCCACTGTAAAATCCCTGCCTGGCAATGGGCCAAGCTACCACGCTACAGGCGTGAGGGGGCGGTTGAGGTTCGACCGTTCCCTGCCCGAAAAGAGACCATGTGTCTCTTGAGGCGCAAGGGCTCTCAGGTGAAGCAGTGAACGGGAACCCGATGACGACGGTAACCCTCGGAGTCGATGAGAGCAAGTCTAGTCTTCGAACAACCCAAGACTTGACAGAACCGCATTGAACTACCAGTCCAGTTCCGGGACATCGACGTAATGGGCCACGCCAACCACGCAGCGTATCTCCAATACATGGAGACCGCTCGTGTCGAGCTTGCAAGAAGCCTCGGGCAGGTAAAGAAAGGGTTCCGGTCCGGTTTGATCCTCGCCTCGGCTCGTTGCGAGTTCAAGAAGCCGATCACAGACGAACGCTGCATAACCGTCACGGTATGGGTGAGCCGGATAGGAGATCGTTCATGGGGCCTCGACTACTTCATACACGGACTCAGACGAATAGAATACGCAGTCGGTAGGACCATACAAGTAGCCTACGACTACAAAACCAGATCAGCGGTTCAGATCTCCGGAAAACTCAAAAGTAAATTGGGCAAAACACGTCGACACGCCAATCAGGTTCAGAGAAACAGGTTAGGACCCATTGTCTGCGCATCCTAGCGCAAGAAAAACAGATATGAGAGAACTCGGTCGCAGGGAGTCCAATGAGTGACCTTCTAGTCAAAGAACTAACACCGGCTCTGAGAGACGACTTCTTCTTGTTATTCGACCACATTGCCTTCGCGGATAATCCTGATTGGAGTGACTGTTACTGTTATCCGTATCACTTCTCAGACAGGGGGAAAGCCGAGAATCGTCGTGCCGCATCAAACCAGATCGAGGAGAGTAGGATCCAAGGATTCCTCGCCTATCGCGACGGAACTCCTGTTGGTTGGTGTAATGCAGCGGACCGCAACAACTACCCTGGGCTGCACCGGCTGATGCGTTCTGGTCCAGACAGTTTGGAGAGGGTCGGCTCAGTCGTCTGCTTTGTAATAGCGCCCTCGCACCGAAGCAAGGGAGTAGCGTCCTGCTTGCTGAAAGCTGCCTATGGCAGGTTTTCCAAGGAAGGTCTAGAGTATGCTGAAGCGTATCCTGTCAAGAAACCGACGTCGGCTGCTGACAACTTTCCGGGCCCACTTTCAATGTATCTCAGGAATGGGTTCACACTTCACCGCGACGCGGGCTGGTATGTGGTCGTGCGAAAGCTACTCTAAACGACAGACTAACCCGCAAGATTATTTTGCGCATCCACCTGAGCCCGCGAGAGCTTGGTCATCATTGGAGAGTATCTGTAGAATTGGAGCAGGAGAAAGATGTTTCCACATTACAAGTCTCGCAACGAAGACTGATTGGTGACTTGATTTTTTCGACCTTTACCTAGTACTGCTCGGGGAGATCTAATGAGTTCTGGGAAGTTCCCGGAGACTTTCTTCCGCTGCTGCAAGAACTCTTTCAACATCGAGCTCGTCGTGGGCTGCAGAGATCATGATTCTCTCCATACCGTCAGGATGGAAGTAAACTCCTCTCTGCAACATTAGGTTGCGAAATGTCCTGAATCTCTCGGTGTTTACATTGAGGGTCTGTCGATAACCCGTGATCTTGGTCTCTTTGGTGAAGAATACCTGAAACATGGGTCCGAGACCTTGAACGATCCCCTCGTGATCATATCGTTCCAT
>VBBR01000030.1:0-2623 GCA_005881615.1 Candidatus Bathyarchaeota archaeon | reverse complement strand
GAGCGCCACCTGGAGCGAGACGGAACCCTGTCAGTACCTCATCGAAGATGAGGAGTACATCATACTTGTCAGCGATTTCTCTAACAGATTTGAGATAGTCTGCGTCCGGCAGAATCACGCCGGAGCTTCCGAGAACTGGTTCCATGATAATTGCTGCAAGGTCCGCTGAGTTTCTCTTTACCACCTTCTCTAGGGCAGTTGTATCGTTCCACTTTGCAATGACAACGGTCTTTGCTATCTCTTCTGGGACTCCCGGATAGAACGGAAGCTTCGAGGGCGATTGTTCCAGTCCCGCGACAACGGCAGGCGATTCCACACTGAAGAGAACATAGTCGTGATGTCCGTGATAGTGGCCCTCGAACTTGAGGAGCTTCTCCCTGCCCGTGAACGCTCGAGCGACCCGGACCGCCTCCATAGTAGCCTCTGTCCCAGTGTTCGAGAAGCTGACCATCTCAGCGGAGGGTACCATCGACTGAACCTTCTTTGCAACCTCTACCTCCAGCTCGGTAGTGGTCCCAAGCATGGAACCATTCTGGACCTGTTCAGCAATAGCGCTCACTACTGCTGGGTGAGCGTGTCCGAGGATCAACGCGCCGTAGGCGATTAAGAGGTCTACGTACTCGTTCTCATCCAGGTCGCGAACTCGGGATCCTAGACCGTTCTTGAAGAGGATTGGGAAGGGGTCGTGAGCGTGAACGCGGATGTTCGAGGACGCTCCAGATGGAAGATGCTTTCGCGCTTCCAGGTATGTGGTATAGGATCTGGAGAAGTTGGTGAGAAGTGGTAGTGAGGGACGGGCTATTCGTCGTTCGCTCGCGGCCCTTGCTTGGCTGAGGGCGTTCTCTGCTTCGAGCTTTGTGAACAACGGCTGACTCCTCCCATGTCTAATAGTCTATTCCGCCTGGCAGGTATAAAAAGATGTATTTTTTCGGTGTTTTTGTTAGGGTTTCGAACTTTTTATCCGCTCCACGTACTCCAGCCCCACAAAATGGGGCTAGCATCAGGACTGTAGCTCGCGAGCGCTAACCGGTTGATAGACGAATCCCTCAAGCGTCATAGAATAGAACGTCGTTCGTTGTCTCATCTTCCGCCTCATGAAGGGTATATTCCAGTCGAGAATATCCTAAAGAACCAGATCGAGGATACCTCACGGCGTGTCCAAAGCATTCTATAGGCACTGTCCAGGGTGTGGGCGACGATTTCACATCAAGCTCGTCAGCAAGAAACTCGCCAAGGTCGATAGGACCTCAAGACCGAAAAAGATCGTCACGAACCTCGTTGGGGGCGGTCTAGCGTATGCTGCCTCTCCCCCGGTCTTTATTGTACAAGAAGGCGAGCCTACGATGATAGACATCGAAGAATTCCAGTACACGTACAAGTGCAAGCACTGTGGGCACGAATGGACCGAGAAACGAGTCATAAGACACGAAGAGGATTGACCCACATTACACGAGAAGGCGCTAGCGCACAGAATTCATAAGTAGCGCCCCTTCAACCGGCTGTGAATCATGAAGATCAAACTAACCAGCGTTTTCGTCAACGACCAGAACAAGGCGCTTGACTTCTACACGAAGACCCTGGGCTTCATCAAGAAGACAGATATCAGCGCGGGCAACTATAGATGGCTAACGGTTGTCTCGGCGGAGGATCCGAATGGGTCCCAGCTTGTTCTCGAGCCAAACGCCAACCCCGCCGCAAGAACGTACCAGGAATCCATCCTCAAACAGGGCATTCCCGCGAGCATGTTCTTCGTCGACGATATTCAGAAAGAGTTTCAGAGGCTAAAGAAGCTAGGCGTCACATTCACTATGGAGCCAACAAAAACACCCGGCTCGACCATAGCCCGATTTGACGATACTGTAGGCAATCTGATTCAGATCACGCAGCTTAGCTAGCCGTCCAGCGGACGTCCGCGCGACCGGTTCAGAGTGGCGATTAGCTCGCTTTTCCGAGAGATTTTAGCGATGGTTGAGAAAGCGGCTTGGTTGGGCGTATCTCCACTTTGACGAAGATGACCAGTCGAGGTGCGAACTCGAAGAGCGAGCTCACTTCTCCCACGAAGCAACGCGGACAGCCTAAGGCGCGATTCTCAGTCCGGGAACTCGGGTCCGCGACATGGCCCGACTTTGAGCGAATGGTCGAAAAACACAACGGAGTGTGGGGTGGCTGCTGGTGCACCTTCTTCCACCTCACGCCCAGTCTGGCGAAACAGTGGTCGGGGAAGCACAGGGAATACAAAGAGAGACTCGTTCGAGCAAACCAGTCCCACGCCGCGCTCGTCTACGACGGCACGGACGTTGTCGGGTGGTGTCAGTTCGGACCTCCTCCCGAGCTTCCTGCCCGAATGAGCGGGTACGGCACAATGGATGTGGCTCCGCCCGACTGGAGGACTACCTGCTTCTTCGTCGACCGCGACCACAGACGGGAGGGGGTTGCCAAGGCAGCCTTGGAAGGCGCGCTCGGCTTCATCGCCGCGAGAGGAGGCGGAACGGTCGACGGATACCCCAAAGCACTTCCACGAGGGAAACCGTACTCGAGTTCATTCATCTGGGGTGGAACCGAGTCAATGTACACCGAGCTGGGCTTCCGTCCACTCGGTGCTCTCGGCACAAGCAACCGCGTT
>VBBR01000006.1 GCA_005881615.1 Candidatus Bathyarchaeota archaeon | reverse complement strand
GCTGCTGGAATAGTCCACTGTTCGAGTTTTGGAAGTCTTGTCTGACGGGGTTGTAAGCGTATTTTTCCCAGGGCCCATTATTGATGTCTAATGTCCTGGCGACTCCCCAGCCCCAATTGCCCTCGTTATGGCCCAGTCCTCCTATCACTGGAAGACTTGCGTCATAGGTGACAAGATAGGCGTAATCGGCGCCCTCGAAGAATAGATAGTAGTACCCTCCCTCATAGATTACATTGGGCCTGCCATCGACTCGGGCGTCCCAGCTGTATATGCCGACGCCTATGCCCATTATCGGGTTCCCACCGTTTATAGAGCTTTGGAGGGTGCTTTGCAGTGTTGTTAGATCGGTACCTGCTGCGTGTACCATGCCTGCCTTGTTTCTCAGGTTGTCGAACCTGAAAGCTCTAGGGCAGGAGGAAGTGTCCACCCCTTGTAAAGGTGGGGTGCAGGGGACTGCCCCGTTCTGACAGATCAGTGTTCGGGCTAGCTGACTTATGCTGCCTAAAACGGTGTTACAGACGGCAAATGTTGCGGAGTCAGTCTTGGCCCCACAATTGCCGTGGAAGAAAACGTAGAATTGACCATTGAAGTAGTTAACGGACGGCCCTCCAATATTGTTGCACTGCCAGTCGTACCCGGTGTCCGCGGTATTGGTATCATGTTTTAGGAATTGGCCATCCGCGTTGAACTTGTTCCAAGTTACTCCGTCGGCAGATGTTGCGAGTCCGATGTCTCCGATCGTGTAGCCAGGGCAATTGTTCGCAAAAATTGAGTCTCCTTCGTAGACCATGAAGAAGGTTAGCCCGACCTTGACGACGCTAGGCATGATGACGTTGTTGGCGTCCCAGGCGCAAGGTTGTGAAGGAAAACATGGGGACCCTGGGATCCATGTGCCAATCCCAGGACATAGAACCGGGTTGCCAAGGTTGGCCGGACTATACGTTGCCCCTCCGTCGT
Organism: Candidatus Bathyarchaeota archaeon; assembly: GCA_005881615.1. Lineage (GTDB taxonomy): Archaea > Thermoproteota > Bathyarchaeia > 40CM-2-53-6 > 40CM-2-53-6 > 40CM-2-53-6. The sequence continues at coordinate 11,098 of VBBR01000006.1, read as the reverse complement.
TGGAGTATGAGAGAAAGATTTCGCCATGGTTGTTCACATTGTGGCGGAAGTAGACGAATATGCTGTTGGGGGTGTTGCCATACGGATTGACAAGGGGCGCAAGCTCCTGAAAGTCGTCGGATCCACCATTGGAAGTTGTGTAATGGCTCCTTTCGAAGTAGGCGGCTCCCCCCCAAAAGTCGTTCAATGTGGGGGGACTTGAGACGTAAATGGGACGTGTCGCGCTGGCGGTCGTGCCCATAGTGTCGGTGGCAGTGACTTGAGCATTGTAATTGCCTGGGGCCGAGTAGGAGTGCGTGGCGGTCTGACCGATCGCTGTAGTGCCGTCTCCGAAATTCCAGTCATAATTACAGGGTGGCGAGCCGTTGATACAGCTACCGGTGAAGGTCACCTGTTCCAGAGTAATGATGGGGACTGAGCCCAGAGGATTTGCTGCAGTGTAACTGAACCCGGCACTCAACGGAAGTTGGCCAAGCATCCCATACACTGCCTGGCTTGTGCAAGGAGGACCAGTGTTGTGGTTAATGTCGCCCCCACAATCGTATAAGTAAACCTGCCCCGGCTTAACGATGAATGACCATACCACCCAGACTACCCCGAAAACTGCTGCGTTGGAATAGGCGGAAGTTCCCGTAACGCCGCCTCCGCTCGTTGCTGGCCAATTATAGTTCAAGTAACCACTGACTAGATTCACTGCCTGAAAGTTGGACTGGCAACCAGGACACGTGCCAAGAGGATACACTGGATTCGTTCCGCAACCGGAGATGCAGCCTACCTGTATCTCCGTTGGCGGGCTCCCGCTTCCTGTTCCTCCGAGCTGGCATTGCCCGTTGGGGGTGTTGTTGAACACTATGCTCGCCGATAGCTGTACCGCCTGGTTCAGAGGCCAGGAGCTTGGACTCCCTGAGTTCACGCTGGACGGATTATACTCGGTGAAATCTACACAGTTGGTGTTTGAAGAATTGGAGGCTGCTGCTGGAACAATGGAGTGTATTTCGGGTCCGAGGAGGCCGAGAGCCAGCGCTAGGCCGATTATTACGAGAATCCTTATTCTCAAGAGTCTTCAAGCAGGGGAATAGAGGTCAGGCTTTAACAGGGCCTGAGGCATTCCTTAGGCGAGCCTTAGGTATACCTATACCAAGCAATCTAAAGATGGATTCCGATGGCGGAGATGCTGAGTATTTATTATTCTATCGCAAGATAGAAGCACGTTCTGCTCGTCTAGAGGTATATCGGATCTTCTTGGCTGAGATAGCAGTGGTTTTCGCATTTGTCGCATGAGCGCTTCCGTAGTGGTCGTTGCCTTTGTTCGAGGATTGACTCTTGGGATTGTCCCGCATCCAGCCTGCAGCTACGCGGCCTTTGCTGGTGAGGAAGTAGACTTTTTGGTGCTGTTTTCCTCCTTGGATGTAGCTTGAGTGTTCTTCCACAAGTCCCTCGGTGATCATTGGCCTAACATACTGGGGAACATGTCTCTGCAGTATTCCGACGGCTTTGGCGATTCCCTTCTGGCTTACCTGGGTGGGAGACCAGTGGTCTGTTTCGTATAGCTCGAAGGTTGCGAGGTGGAGTAGGATTCTGTCTCTGACTGTGAGACTCCGAACGCTAGTCTGCAACATCTCTCGATTGTTTCAGTACTGGTAGATATGCAAAACCCACCTTTCTAACTCGGAAAAGTAAAAAGGATCGCGCAATACCTTGCCGACGGATACCTCGAACCTAGACCATAGGCGACAAGTCTTCTGTTTATCGCCTACTTTTTGAGCCAGAGAATCGTTCTCCTCAATCCGTCTTCCAACGTAGTCCTAGGAAGCCAATCAATCTGCTTGATCGACTTCTGTACGTCGGGCAATCGTCGTCTGTGGTCTCCTTTTGGAAAGGGGAGGAAACGGATCGTGGATGATGAGCCTACTAGTTTTTTCACCGTCTCTGCAAGGTAGAGGATTTTCCTTTCCTCGTCATTACCTATGTTGAGAGCTTCCGCGCTGGCCCGGTTGTTTCCCAAGAAACGGAGAATACCCGTCACGCTGTCAGCGACATAACAGAACGACCTGGTCTGCGACCCATCCCCGAACACGGTGATATCGTGTCCGCTTTGAGCTTGCATTATGAATCTCGAAACCACTCTTCCGTAGAGACCATCAGGTCGCAGTCTTGGACCGTAGCTGTTGAAGAGTCGTCCAATCCTCACATCAACCCCATACTGGTCATGATACGCTTTGCAAAGCGCTTCTCCAAACCTCTTCCCCTCCTCATAACACGACCTCGGACCCAGAGGATCGACCTTCCCCTCATAAGACTCCGGCGTAGGAAAGATTTCAGGATCTCCATACACTTCGCTCGAGGAGGAATAGAAGACCCGTGCATCATTCTTCCTGGCCAGATCAAGCATCTTGTCCGTCCCTGTCGCGTTGGCCAGCGCCGTTTCTACGGGATGCTTTTGGTAATCCTCAGGCGCCGGCCTACTCGCCAGATGAAAAACCATGTCAACCTTCGGGCTTCTAGAGTATGTGCAGACGTCGGCTTTTTCGAATTCGAAACCGTTCGTTCCCTTCAGATGTTCAACGTTCTCTACGACTCCAGTCGAGAGGTTGTCAACGCAGATGATTTTTGATCCTATCTGGCTTAGAACGTCGCAGATCCAGCTGCCGAGGAACCCGGAGCCGCCGGACACCAGAGCCCTCTTGCCCTGAAATGGCCCTGGATCAATCGATCCCTTGATCTGCTCCAAATCTTCTCTAATGATCGTGTCCATCAACTTGCTGCTGACTCCTAGTTTCACTGACCTTAACCGCTGAGGCCGTGCGAGAAGTATTTGTGGGATCGGTTCGGGGCCTGCAAAACGCTACATGGCCGCACTCGTCTCGGAAGACAGATGTCCAGTTTTGACTGCTCGATTGTGCTGAGAGGTCTCATTTGGTAACGAGGTCTTCTAGGAAGACCACAGGGAATCCTGGAGGGTTTGCTTCTAGCTCTGCACTGACGTCTTTTTCGTGATTGGCGAAGACGGCTGCACCTCTGATGTCTCTCGCTAGTGCGAAGACGTAGCAGTCGGCCAAGGAAATCTTTCGGGCGCACTTCTGCATTCCTGCTGTATAGTCGAGCCGGGTGGATTCGTGGAACTTGACGAAGCCTGTCTTCTCCAGGGTCTCCATGGCTCCGAGGGCGAACTTATCGTTTCGCGCCCTGCAGAGAATGTAAAAGGTCTCGGAGAGCGCTAGATGCGTGCAGTATACCGCTCTGTGTTGGCCCAGAATCTCCCTTTTTGCCAGCTCGCCAGTAGGTTCACCCAGGAAATAGGCTATCAGGACGCTTGAGTCAATGGCCAGTCTGCTAGGCAGATCTGGCGAGTCTCTCATGCCTCTGCTTCTCCGATCTCCTCAGCTGGCGAAGGTCTTCCCAGACCCGTTTCTTCCCTCGCAGAGACCCGAAGAGCTTCTCGAAGCGTTCTCTAGCTTCTTGCTTGCCCTGGATCTCCATAATTAGGAAAACAATAGCCTCATCGTAGCTGACTCTCCGTCCAAGTTCCGACTGCAACCGGGCGACCAGTTGAAAGAGCTTGCCCTGTGTCTCCTCGCTCAGCTGGATGGTAGTCGTCAACGCTATTCTTATAGTCACTATAGCCGCTATAGCATTTATATGTTTCGGGACTTGCTCTTTCCCTTAGCGAGCCGGCTTTCAGTCGGAATGCTCATGCGACCAATGTTTGTGTGATAGGTTCTGTGCCTGCCAGTAGAGGTCTGGTGAGCCTATGTCCAGCCAGATTTCGCTTGACTCAACTTTCGTCGTGTACACGTTGAGGTTCCAGTCCACCATCTGTTGAATACCATCGGTCAACTGCAACTCACCCGCGAATCCTGCTTTTGTTGCTTGAAGCGCTTTGAATATGTTCGAGTCAAACACGTAAACAGGCATTATCGCCAGTTTTGAAGCAGGCATCAACGGCTTCTCGACAAGATGCTTCACCTTCACAAGCCCGTTCTCAATCGTCTCGCCTTCCACGATCCCAAAACGTTTTGGATCGTCAACCTCCATCGACAAGAACAATGCATTCGCCTTCGACTCCTCACTCATTCTCATCACCCTTCTCAGGTGGTCAACGTTTTTTGATATGAAGTGGCTGTCGCCAGCGTGGACCATGAACTTGTCATCTCCAGCAAACGATCTCGCCTTCAAAACGGCATCTCCAAATCCTCGCGGCTCAGGCTGGTTGACCCAGGAGACGGTTGAGCTATCGATCATCTTGTAGAAATTCTCCAGATCGTCTGCTGGACCGTCTTTGCCTTTACTGTCAAGCATTGACACATAATTGAAATCAGGAGTAAAATGATCCTCTATCGCCCTCTTTCCCCGTCCCACAATGAAACAGAACTCTCGAAAACCCACCTGATACAACTGCTCGAAGACCAGCTGAACAATAGGCTTCAAGCAAAGATTCCCATTTTTTCCTCTAGCGAAAACAGGCAACATCTCCTTCGGCTGCTCCTTCGTCACCGACAACAGCCTCGTCCCCAATCCAGCCGCAGGAATCACAACCTTCTTCAACAAACTAGACCCGCTCCCCAGAAACCCATCCTAGCGGATAGTTAATAATTCCTCGGAACAAATTCCCTCGCAGCCACCTCTGCTCGAGATCGCTAGAACACACACGGGCCGACCGTTTCTGAGATAGAGCGAGCCACATGTCACCGTGCACCATCAGCTTGCATAATCAAAAGGATTTTCGTTAGCCGCAGCCTGATTCCGGCAAAGTATTGCATAGGATTCCGATGGCAATATAATTCAACCCACGGATCCCCCAAGCCGGATGAGATCCCAGCAACCTTATAGGCCATCGTAAAGTTTTCGCCAAAAATCTGCCGTTTATTGAGGTTCAGTGGTGCTCTTGTTCGCACGAGGATTTCCGCGTGACTTAAATGGCGCGTATACCCGACTCTATCAATATCATTATCGGTGAAAAAACATCAGTAAAATTCTCATAACAGGAGGAAACGGATTCGTTGGCAGCCACCTCGCCGAAAAACTAGAAGGGCTGGACGAAGATGTCACGCTTTATGATTTAGAGTTCAACTCCAACACGCGGTTTCTAAACTCTCCCAAAGTCCAAGGCGACATACTCGACTACAATTCCGTCCACGAGATCGTCGACGGGATGGACGCGGTGTTCCATTTTGCAGCAGTCTCTCGGGTTGCGTGGGGACAGGAAGACCCGTTCAAATGCTGGCGGACAAACCAGCTAGGAACACTGAACGTTCTGGAAGCATGCAGAAAAGCCCAGACCAGGCCAGTCATGTTCTACGCCTCTAGCCGGGAAGTCTACGGCGAGCCAACCTATCTTCCTGTAAACGAGAATCACCCGAAAAAACCCGTCTCGATATACGGCATGACCAAGCTCTGCGCCGAGAGAACCTGCCTCTCCTATTCCCCGACCTCCCTGCTCGACAGACCAGTCAGCTATGTAACATTCCGTTTCTCCAACGTGTACGGAAGCACCAGGGACTTGCCATCCAGAGTCATACCGACGTTCATGATGAGAGCCCTTCGGGGAGAAGACATAACCCTGTATGGCGGCGATCAAGTTCTAGACTTCACTTTCATCGACGACACGATCTCTGGAATAATGAAGGCCTACACAGCGTGCTTTGATGGTCACCGCGAGTTACTGGGAGAAGATTTTCATTTCGTCACCGGCAGAGGTGTATCCGTCGCGGACCTGGCCAAGATGATCGTCAACATCGTAGGGTCTCCCTCCAAGATCATCCGGAGTGACGCGAACGATTTCGAGGTCCGCAAGTTCATCGGCGACCCCCAGAAATCCCACAAGCTGCTCGGCTACGAACCAAGGGTCAGACTAGAAGATGGGCTGAGAATTCTCAGCGAGAGAATAGCCCCGAGCATCCAAGCCAGATGAGATCCACACAACTAGCACTGTCCCGGGGCGTTCTCACAAGCCCGAGGTTGTGAATGCAGTGCAAGTAATACTGGAAGCACCACCAAAACAGAAATTCGTCACCGAGCGCCCCAGAGTAGAGGGGAAGTTCCTCGTTGTCGGTGGGGAAAAGTTCTGGGTTAGAGGCATCAGCTACGGCACCTTCCAGATAGATGAGAACGGGGAAGAGCGCCTTGCTCGTGAGATGGTAGAGAGAGATTTTGCCCAGATCGCCGAGAACGGCTTCAATGTTGTAAGGGTCCATACCGGTCCTCCTCGCTGGCTTCTTGACGTGGCGCAAAAGAACGGTCTCCGGATCATGGTCGGACTCAACTGAAAGTCAGAAAATGGATACGCCGATGCTCCGGCCACCCCGCAGTGTTCTGCTACAGCGTCGGAAACGAGATCACGTCCTCGATCGTCCGCTGGCACGGAAAACGACAAGTCGAGAAATTCATCCAACACCTCTACCACGCCGCCAAACAAGAAGACCCTGACGCCCTTGTAACCTACGTGAACTATCCCTCGACAGAGTACCTGCGGCTCCCCTTCCTCGACATTCTCTCCTTCAACGTCTACCTCGAATCACAACAAGCCTTCGAAGACTATCTTTCCCGACTACACAACCTAAGCGATGATCGCCCCGTGCTCCTCAGCGAGATCGGCCTAGACAGCATCCGCAACAGCGAAGACAAACAAGCCATCACCCTGGAATGGCAGGTCCGGTCAGTCTTCAAGCAGGGCTGCTGCGGCGTCATAGTCTTCGCCTGGACAGACGAATGGTACCACGGAAAACACCTAGTAGAAGACTGGAAATTCGGATTGACAACCCGCGACCGAACGCCAAAGCCCTCTCTTCGCGCTGTCAGACAAGCCTTCCAAGAATCCCCATTCCCACCCAGCATAAACTGGCCGAGAATCTCGGTAGTCGTCTGCAGCTACAATGGTGCATCGACCATCCGAGACACTCTCGACGGTTTGCAAAAGCTCGACTACCCTGACTTCGAAACAATCGTTGTAGATGATGGGTCAACCGACTCGACCGCGCAAATAGCCTCAGAATATCCTGTCCAACTGGTCCGCACCAAGAATGGAGGTCTCAGTCAAGCCCGCAACACTGGCATACAGGCGGCTACAGGAGAAATTGTCGCATTCATCGACGACGACGCCTACCCCGATATTCACTGGCTAAAATTTCTCGCCAGATCCATAATCGAAGGAAAATACGTTGGAGTTGGTGGACCCAACCTTCCATCATCAAATGACGGATGGAAAGCCGATGCAGTGGCAAACTCACCGGGAAATCCCAATGTGGTCTTGCTCACCGACAGAGTTGCAGAGCACATTCCGGGAGTCAACATGATGTTCAGAAAAGACGCACTCAACAAGATCGGTGGGTTCGACCAAGTCTTCAAAACCGCGGGCGATGATGTCGATCTTTGCTGGCGCCTACGGGAGGCAGGCGGAATAATCGGGTTCTCCCCTGCCGCGGTGGTCTGGCATCACCGGCGCAACTCGATCCGGAAGTTCTGGAGGCAACAGGTAGGCTATGGCCGGGCCGAAGGCTTGCTGGAACGTAAATGGCCTGAGAAGTACAACTCCGCCAACCAAGTAAGCTGGCAGGGACGCATCTACGGAAAAGGCCTGCCACAGGATCTCGCCTCATTCAGAGGGCGCGTCTATCAAGGCGTCTGGGGCACCGCACCCTTCCAGTCCCTCTACCAGCCTCCACCCTCCCACTGGTCCCTAACGCTCAGCCCTGAATGGTACTTGGTGATCGGAGCCCTGGCGATTGGATTCATTCTAAGTCTAGGCTGGAGCGTTTCGAGCATCTTCGGCCTGCTAATTCTTACATCGCTGGCACTCCCGGTCTCTCAGGCTTGGATGAACGCCCGCCAAGCAAAATTCCCAGATAGGATACCGAAAGGTCTCTGGCAAGCGCTGCGATTGCTAGTGGCAGTCTTTGCTCTCCACCTCCTGCAACCACTAGCGCGCCTTGAAGGAAGGCTGAAAGGCGGTCTCACACCATGGCGGAGACATGGGACCAAGACCAAAATCCAGCTTCGCGCCTCGACACTGACGATGTGGCGTGACCAACGCGAAAGCCTCGAGGTTACTCTGGAGGATCTGCAGAGACATCTCAGAGAGGCCAACGCGGTCGTGATAGCGGGTGGAGACTATGACCGTTGGGATCTAGAGGTTCGAGGGGGCTTGTTCGGAGGCGGACGATTACTAGCAGCCGTCGAGGAGCATGCTCCAGGAAAACAGTTCTTGCACTTCAGAGTCACCCCGAAATACTACTTATTCGCAATTCTCCTGGGTACTGTTTCCACTTTGATGTCGATTATAGCTGGACTCTCTGGAGCATGGATTCCCAGCGCCACATGGGCGCTAATGGCAATCCTCGTCGCGACACGTGCTCTCGGAGACGCAGGATCGGCAGCGGATATGTTGCGGGAAACCGTAAAGCGGTTCGGTGCAAGCTGACAAATGAAATTCGCGTACTTACAAACGTTCTTCATCGCCTTCCTTCTCTTCTGGATTATCTTCGCCTACGAAATCGACTCCAATTCCAGACTCGGTTTTGATGCGCAGCTACCCTACAACCTCTCCCAAACGACCCTCATCACCATCATAACTGCGGGACTCGTCTTGAGTATTGGCTTTCTGACAGCTAACTACCGAGAGAACCGGAAAAGATTGGCGGTAGCCAGAATGCTTCCCCAGCAAGCCCCGGTCCAGCCACCTCAACTTCAGACACCCAAGCCAGGAATGTTGAGGAGGGTTCTCTCCGACCTCCGACCATACTCGCGCTCCATCGTCATCGCCTGGATAATATCACTCTCAACAATACCAATAACACTAATCACCCCACTACCCATCAAGCTGCTCGTAGACAGCGTCATCGGCTCCCAGCCGCTGCCAGGCTATCTCACAGTTCTCCCACAACTCGCGTCCAGAGACTACGTGCTCTATCTCGCAATCGGCATACTATTGGGAAGCGCCGTCCTCGCCTATCTACAAAACCTCGTGAGCACCTGGTACCTCAACAAGGCCGGGAACCGGATGACCCTGGACGTACGGGCCCGACTCTTCCGGCAGATGCAACGGCTCTCCATAGCCTACCACGACTCGAAGGGCACACTGGACTCCGCGTATCGTACTTTGAACGATGCACCAGCCCTCCGATCCTTCGGCATCGACAGCATCATCCCACTATTCACCTCCGTCCTCACACTCGCCGCCATGATCGTCGTCACACTCTATGTTCCTACTCACCCTCGTCTTCCGGCCGCGAATCCGCAAAGGATGGAGGAAGTTCAAGACCTCCGAAAGCGCGGCAATGGCGGTAGCCCAAGAATCCCTTGGAGCCTCACGCGTGGTGAAAGCCTTCGGGCAAGAGGAACGGAGAAGCAAACAACTAGTCTCCCACTACAGCGACAGTCTTTCCGCGCAACTCAAAGTCTACGTGGACAGCGCCGTCTACAACCTGCTCGTCGGCGTCGTCACATCGATCGGGCTAGCCGCTGTACTGTACGTGGGCATCCGACACGTCCAGGCGAACACTCTAAGCCTCGGAGCGCTATTGGTCGTCAACTACTATGTGACACAGCTCTATTCTCCCCTGAGAAACGTTGGACAGAAGACCCTCGACATACAATTATCGCTCGCGGGAATCGAAAGGTACCACGCGGTCCTCGACGAGACACCTGATGTGCCCGAGAAGCCGAACGCTAGGCCCCTCACTAGAGCGAAGGGCAAGATAGTCTTCCAGAAAGTATCCTTCGAATACGTGAAAGACCATCCTGTCCTCGACGATGTGTCCTTCGATCTGCCTGCGGGCAGCCGTCTCGGCATCGTCGGCCCAACAGGATCCGGCAAGACAACACTGTCCAGCCTGCTCGTCCGCTTCTTCGACCCAACACGAGGCGTGGTCACCCTGGACGACGTGGACCTGAGAGACTACAAGCTGGCCGATCTCCGAAACCAGTTCGCAGTAGTCCTACAGGACACGGTCCTCTTCTCCGCATCAATAGCCGAGAACATTCGATTCGCAAGACCCGACGCATCAATGGAAGAAGTAATCTCTGCAGCCCGCGCCGCGAACGCCCACGACTTCATCATCAGCCTTCCGGAGGGGTACGATACCCTCGTCGGAGAGCGAGGCATGAAATTGTCCGGTGGCGAGCGCCAGCGAGTCTCGCTCGCAAGAGCGTTTTTGAAAGACGCCCCTGTCCTCATACTGGACGAGCCGACAAGCGCACTGGACGTTCAATCAGAAGCATTAGTTCTCGACGCGATCGAACGGCTGATGAAAGGAAGGACCACGATGATGATCGCACATCGCGCAAGCGCCCTTAGAAACTGCGACACAATCCTAAGGATAGAAAATGGAAAGACAGCAGGACTGACCGGTGAGGTCGCTTCGGTACTCAAGAGCATGACCCCGACACCCGCCTAGCCGCTAGAGAGGGGACCAGCCGGTTGAGCAACAGATTGAGAGGAAGCCCCCACACTCCGAGATACCCGAGTCAGAAGAGACTCGCCGCAGGACTCGCTACCATTTTCAGCACGAACAAGCCTGAGAACGGAGACCTAGCCATACTCGCCCGGAAACCGAACCCGCTCGGAAGCACGTTTCCAACCGAGATCGTAAAGTGCCGTCTTCGCCGGGAAAGAAGTACACTCGGCCTATTCGTCAAGTATGGGACGAAAAAGTTCGACGGCGTCCACGGCCACAGGGGGAACGTTTCCTACGAATCCAAAGTCTATCAGGAAATCCTCCAACCTTTGCACACTTCGTCACCCTCATTCTATGGGGTTTATCACGATAAGATTGGACACATCCCGTGGCTGGTGCTGGAATACCTGCCGGATGGAACTCCGGCCAGCTGGTCGAAAGACCCCAAAGCAATGATACGATCAGCACGGTGGATCGGCAAATTCCACGCATCGAGCGAAAAACTCCTCCTAAGCCCAAGGCTAAGATTCCTGCGACGATACGATGCTAACTATTACAAGGGCTGGGCAAGACGAACAAAACAACAGTTCAGCCGATTTGACGGACTATCCTGGATCCCCGATCTCTGCGACGAATTCGAGAAGCTAATCCCACAACTACTATCAGCGCCCCTGACCATTATCCACGGCGAATACTTTGGGTCCAAC
>VBBR01000175.1 GCA_005881615.1 Candidatus Bathyarchaeota archaeon | reverse complement strand
CTTAGCTGAGTCATACTCACAAATTCTAGAGGGCGCGGATGTCCGAGTTTTGAAGAAATTGACCACCACCTTGAGTGTAGACTCGGAAGGCGACTCGGAGTCTCGCACGAAGCACCCAAGACATTCCGCGGCGCGATTCTCAGTCAGGGAGCTCGGGTCCTCGACATGGCCCGACTTTGAGCGAATGGTCGAGAAACACAACGGAGTCTGGGGTGGCTGCTGGTGCACCTTCTTCCACCTCGCCCCTAGCGAGCATAAGCAGTGGTCTGGGAAGCACCGGGAGTACAAGAAGAAGCTTGTTCGAGCGAACCGGTCCCACGCAGCCCTAGTCTACGACGGGCCGGACGTCGTTGGGTGGTGTCAGTTCGGACCCCTTGTCGAACTCCCGGGTCGGATGAGGGGTTATGGCGATATGGACGTCTCTCCGCCGGACTGGAGGACTACTTGCTTCTTCGTCGACCGCGACCACAGACGCGAGGGAGTTGCTAGGGCCGCGCTGGAAGGGGCACTTCGCTTCATCGCGGCCAAAGGAGGCGGGACGGTCGACGGATATCCAATCGCCCTTCCTAAAGGAAAAAAATACTCGAACTCATTCATCTGGGGCGGAACCGAATCAATGTACCTAAACCAGGGATTCCGCCCACTCGGTCCATTCGGCACAAGCAACCGGGTTATGGTGATGCGAAAAGTCGTTCGTGGCCGATGATGCCAGCTCGGCATCACTTGGCTGAGAAGAGATCGCTCATCGTTTTCCTGTAGAGTGGACGAGTCGAATCCAAGCAAGCTAAAAAATGGAAACAAAGGCAAACGCGACCAGGGCCCAGAAGAGATAGTCTAGTATGATGTATGCAGAGTCGTAAAGAATGGGACAGCCAAGAAGCCATCCCGGGCTGAAACAGCTGGAATCTGGTTGAGTGTAGGACAGAGGATAACCGACTTGAGCATTCCTAACGGTACTCAGAGAGACGAAATCACTGACTCCCAAGAGCGTGAATCCTCCTACAAGACCAATGACTAGTTCCCGGAGGAACTGGCGAGATCGACCACGGACCCTCAACGAAACACGGTTCGTGATTTCAGGGGTTGCCGCGACCCGCCAGGCTGCCAGCGCAACGCCAAATCCCACTCCGATAAGCGAACCTATCATATAGCTAATGAGAACGGTAAACGGTATCAGGAGAAAGAACACTGCTACGTTGAACGCCCACCGCTGACGCCGTTCCTCCCTCGACTCGGCTCCCAATGAGAGCTCAGAGGGGTCCCTTGTCAACACGACTAGGTATCAAACTGTCTTCCGTATTACGTTAGAGGCCCCTCGGCATTGCCGAGTAGATGAGATCTTTCAAAATACGTCTATAGCCGATGGCTGCGTTTCTCGAGAGGCATTCTAGAATTGAAGGTAAGCATAGTCTTGGATGGAACGTCCTCGGCGGGCAAGAGGACCCTTTCAAAAGAATTTTTCCAAGAAGATTCCCGGCCGCTCTAACCAATGCGTAACCGAGTTACCTCGGGGGGAAATGCGGAAAAAAAGGGATTTGGCGGTCTAGTGTGACGAGACTTGGAAGCATGCGACGTCGTACTGGGAGACAGCTGCTCCGTTTGCTGGAGTGTTTGTCGTCTGGCCCGAGCCAGCGTAGACGCTTGTTGCTGTGTTGTTGAAGCCGTTTGTGTTGAAGCCGCTCGGTTGTAGCCCGTTTACGGGGAAGAAGTTCTGGCAGCTCTGGCTGGGTTGGCCTGTTGTGCCGGTGTTGGTGTCAGCTTTGACGGGGACTGCCAGTAGTGGTACTACTGCGAGAGCTAGAACCGCGACCGCCAAGAAGAGTTTCTTACTGAAATTCATCTCGTTTATCGCCTCGCGGTAGAAGATGCCTCCCGCTACACCGTTAAAAATGTTACTATCGCCGTAGTAGGAAATCGACCATCTCGACTCAAGGGGCCGGCGCTAGCTGTGTCTGCGTACGCGGCTTGGCGTGCCTCGGCTGGTACCAATAAAGGAGGACTACCAAGATCACAACATAAAGGACCACGCCCCCGACCACCGCCAGTATGACCGAGCCTACCTGGCCGAGCGAACCGCCTGGTGAGATATATCCGAGCAACGCCGACAACACAATTGTGCCGACCAAACCCAAAATGACTTGGACCCGGCTCGGCCTTCGTTTGTAGAATGCGAGTGAGATGATGCCAGGGGCGAACATGGGCACGGCGAGAACCTCGCTCGGTATAAAGAGTGGTCTACCAAACCACCTCGAGTTCCTGTGCCCGCATCACGATTTCTGAATTAGCTCGGCGGACAAAGCATGTCTAGGGTGGGGGAGAATGAAGGTCGTCTTGCAGTGCAACTTGCATGCCCTGCTCTCTTAGTTTCTCAATCAAGGCCACCGCCTGGTCGCGTGTTGTCTCAACCATTACTAGACGGGCGTGAAGCATCGGACTGCTCTGCTTCGTTCTGTAGCCGAGTCGGCGAACCACCGGGTAGACCCTTTTTGCTTCTGAGACGGAATTCGTCTTCAAGAAAATCCTCTGAATGCGATCAGGGCAACTAGCTTCAACTTGACGAGTAAATTCAGCGTAGTATTCCGGAGTCCCCCTGCCAGTCGTCTTATCAGTGCGTAGCCGCAAGTTGCACTCCGCGCAGAATCCCGCCACATCCCTTTCATGGAATAACACCTGAAAACTCACCGCGGAGCAGCGTGGGCAACGAAAGAGTTGTGGCGGTGGGATACGAACCACCTTGGGGACAGGTCTCCCGGGCGTCCTGCGCTCCGTTCCTTGCCTGTGAGCGTATGAGTCGCGAGGACTACGAGGCATGTTCAGCACCAAGACCGCTTATTTGACCGGTGCTTTCAACCCTGTCTGACTGCGTCTTGTTAACGTTTCTGAAGAAAATGCATGGTCATTGAATTATGGTGTTGCTCGTCGAATTGTAGAACAGCCACTCTACGGTGGGAGCGCCGGCTGGGGCCAAGCTGATCGCCTCGTTCGATGGGGCACCGTCGTGGGGCCAACCGTAGAAGGTAATATGAAACTCCCAGACTGGTGTTGTGGTATTGACTCCGATGAGTTCGAAGGTCATGGACTGACCTGGTTCGATGTACAAGGGAGTAGATGTATAGTAAATCGTGTCCATCCCGTTGCAGTTGTTTGACGGACGGTTCGCCTGACAAACGATTCCCATGATAGCCGTCATAGTGCTATTGTCAAGCAGAGTCATGTTCCAGTCGGCTATGGTGGCGTTCTGACTCTTGACGAATTTCATAGAGAGCGCCTTGACCGATGCGTGAGCGGGGAGAGAATCCAACATCACAACAGCTCCATATCCTATTCCAAGCAGGATAGCAAGAACGAGTATGGGACCGAATAGTCCTCTTACGAATTTTAGCTTAGACGGAGTCAACCTTTGGATCCTCAATTCTGGAAATGTCCTGCTTCGTCGCCTTGTTCTTCGCAGCCCTCTCTGAGAGCCAGTACTCGAACACCAGATCGCCAGCAACAGCTGATCCTAGACCGATGAGACTGAGAGATCCCCAGGGTGCGGGACACTGCGCATCCTGTCTCAGACAGATGAAAGCCATGGCCAGGTATGGAATTCTGAAGCCTGTCCAGACTCCAGTTATCTGACTGGCCGATATTACCCAAGGATCGGGCCCGGGCTCGTTGTCACCTTTCGTGTAGTAGCAGGGAGGAAAACTGCATTTCATGTAGACATACAACGAATCTACACACTGTGAGCTGATAGAGGTCGCAATGCAGACAACTCTGTGAATTAGCAGAGCCTGGGTACCAGTCTGCTGGTAGATTATGACATCGCCAAGATGGATCTGTGGAGCACTGATTGCTCGCATGGCGATCACGTCGCCGGCATCGATCGTCGGTTCCATTGACCTAGAGGGTACCAGCAGGAAGGGCTGATTAACTCCCAAAGCCAGAACCAAGAACGAGTAGGCTGCCAGCGCCGAGCCGAGAGCAACACCTACTACGACGAGACTCGGGACGAGCTTCCTCAGGGTTCTCGCACGCATGAGTCAACCTCAACCCGTTTCGGGAGAGGACCAGTCGAATCTATCTGAACCTAGGACTTAGGGGTCAGGTAACTGTCCCTCCAAGAAAAGTATGGGACAGTAGATGAAGACTAGATTGCAATATCTAGTCTAATCTCTGTCGGACGTATGGGACGATCGACGAAGGATGAGGAGACCTGAGATGAGAACCGAGTAAGGGAATAACTGGGGTCATGCGAAAATAGTTCGCGGTAGATGATATGGACTTGAGAATCTGGGACCCACGGTCTGGTAATAGTTGATGAGAATCTAGAATGAGCTTCGAATTAGAGCAGCTGCGGGAGGCAGCTCAGAAGTATACCTATCATGACGCTGCCACGCACAGGGTCTGGCCGAGGCTCGTATGGGAACGGAGAAGCAGACCTCCCGTAGCTAGGCTCGATGATGCGGTAGAATTCTTGGGTAAATGGAAAGCCCTGCGCTTCAAAGGCGGGGGCACAGCCTTCAGAAGGATCTGCACCATTTGGCTGAGAAAGAATCTGACCGACCTACGACGGCTTCAAGGCAGGGTCCTCTACAGCCTTGCCCATGAGGACTTTCAATGTATTCTGGATATTAGTTCGAGCTTTCGAGACTGCGGGGCTCCACCAACGACATACGGTAAAGCACTACATTTCTTCCTCCCAGAAACTGTCATGCTCTGGGACCGAGCAATAGTCAGGAACACATACAAACTACGCCCGGACCCGGAGAGCTTCGCCTCATACCAGCGCTTCGGATGGAAACTACTACACCACGTAACACGAAACAAAACCGTCAACATGCTACGGCAACTTAAGAGAGACCACGCAAGAACAATTGGATACTTCGAACCGATCACCATGATCCTCGACCATCTCGCATTCTCTTCCAAGCTGTCCGCGAGAGCCGTCGCAGCGTTGGGAGGACCTTCGAAGGCGTTCCTAAACGATCTTTCGGTATGAACGTCAGATCGGTTTTACTTACGGTCTTCTCTAAGGGAGATAAACCTAGAGGACGGAAGAAGAGACGGGCGAAACTAATGTACGAACGAGAAGTTCAGGCGCTGATCGAGCACACTTGGCAAGTCGGTCCATCGTCAGTTCGAGTTGAGACGATTCAGCTATGGGAAGCCTTTCCAATGCAAATTTCTGAATCGGTGGCGCATCAGATCTGGTTGCAAGCAATCCGCAAGATGGGTGCCTTGACCGCGACTCAACCAACCCATGACCGATATTGGCACTTTCCGTAGAAAAGCGAGTCGTCAAGGAGACAATTCTGAGCAAGGAGAACGACTTCGGTCCATACCCTGTGGTCGGAGACAACTGTGAATATCCGCTAGTCCCTAGGAAAACGCCTTGGAATTTAGATAAGCGGATTCTTAAGAATGACAATCTTGGCAGGTTCATCAATGATGAGCAAGCAGTTTCGTTCCCGTGTCTGAGCAATAGCCGAAAGATGGCTCAACCTTACAGATGTCGAGTCAGCGGAGCGACTGGCGCGAACGACTACACGCCAACCCTCACGAATGGAGCAAGAATTAGCAATCAAGCTACAAGATAACGGAATAAGACACTTGAATCGCACTATCGCTATGCCTGCTAATTGCTCCGTTCAGGTCTGGGGGGTCGGTGATGGCGTTTCTCCTGTAGGAGGCTCGTAGTTATGATGTCGGTTCTTTAGCTGCCGTTTGACGATGATGAGCACCAGCCCCGCTACGGGGATTGTAAGGAAGAGGCTTGCTGCGGGAATGATGTCGATTGTCGGGATGAAGTAGAGGATGAAATAGAGAGAGCCGGTGTCGGCGACTAGCGTTCTGGGCGATGGGAGGAAGTACACGGCTGCGCTGTTAAACGAAAACGGTCCAGTGTCCGGAGGTCCAGCGGACACGACTCCATTGGAGGCGTCGGCTGAGAGAACTACCCCATGTATCTCGCCTGCGGGTTTTCCCCAGACAACTTGCCCTTTACCGTCGATGACGAGGATTGACTGAGTCCAGTCTGACCACAGCCCAGCGAGCACATAGGACCCGTCTAAGTTTGCCGCTAAGACCGCTGGGGGCGCAGAGAAGCTCCAGACCTGGTCGCCCTGAATAGTGTAAGATACGATATGGTAGTTAGTCCCGAAGACTATTCTGGATTCGTCTCTAGAGAATGCGATGGAGGTTGGATTGCTATCCTCTGCACGTGACCAGAGTAGGCTGCCGGTGTTGTTGAACAGGCATAAGGTGCCATGATTTCCGTCTATGGCAGTGCCTACTGCGACATACTTTGCGTCTGGCGTGATGACCAAGCTCTGGACCAGGCTGCTAATGCTGGTGGAGTTCCAGAGGATTCTTCCCTGGCCGTTGAGAAGTCGGAGCTGCGTATCGGCCACGACGACACGTGACGCGTCCGATGAGGTGGATACATGAATCAGGTTTGTGCCGGTGCTGTTGTAATTCCAGAGCATCTTGCCATGCTGGTCCAGACAGAAGACGCTGAACGGAGTCTGAGCTATGACGCGTGATCCGTCGTTGGAGAGGTGACTCCCGAAGATTGGAGGAGGAAAGTCTCTGCTGTACACGTCAGGGGAAGTGGTGTAGTTCCAGAGTTGGGTCCCGTCTCGACTGAAATAGTAGACAGCCCCGTTCTCGTAGATCATTGCGGCGGATCCAATGAGCTGGAATCCGCTAGCCACGATGTATGAGGCGTTGTCGGAGATCGAGATGCTGCTAATCGCTCGGTCGATGGTTCTGCTCCAGAGGAGTGAGCCTGCGCGGTTGAAGAGGAGAACTTCTCCGCTTTTAGTACCGGTCTGGACTCCCACTGCCACTATAGATCCGTCGTTGCTGATGGCGACGGCATTGGCTGTCCCGCTGGTGTTGTACTGCCAGAGGGGTCGCTGCTGCCAGAACACTAGGGCTGGTATAATGGGAAGCGACGCGATCAAGACCATCACTAGCAGTTTGCTGATCAATGCAGCTGCCTCTCAGATGCTGAATCGATAATCGTTGAGACCGGCTCATTACATTAGCGTTCCCTACTCGTCCGGAGACGTAGGTCCTGCGTGACACATCTTGCAGAGAAGCTGAGCATTTCATCCCGCGGTTTGGTCTGGTTCTAAGAGTAAGCGGGTCTTTCCGTTCGAGGATCGAGGGAATACTGTGACAGGGGAACTCTTCTTAACACGATGACATTTAGGCGGCGGACACTATTGCCCCATGTGCGAATTGGATACAAAGTGGCGCTGATTCTGGCAACAGCCGGTGCATCGGCTCTCGTTTCAAGTTCAGTGCTCTTTGCTTGTGCTCCAACCGGAGTGCTCGGGTCGCGGAATCCTGCGAGCTCTTCCTCCCCCGCCGCTCTGTGGCGGTTGGTTGGACCCCGCCGTGGGGCAGAGTCTTGCGACACTTTGGATAGCAAGCATCTTTCTTCTTGGTATAGGTGCGATTGTGGTTCTGCACGCTTGGTATTCCAAGCCACCCAGCCGAAGTGAAGAATCCAAGCATGCCTAAGTTGGTATGTTCGAATTCCACCTCGAATCTCCCCTCGGGCTACGGCGACCTAAGGCGACAATTGGTATCGATCTGGCTTCTCTATTGACTCCGATCGGAAGTGCATCTAAAGAGATGCCGTCTTGATCATGACCTCGGGATTAATCCCTGAGTTAGACTAATTCTGTTGCCATTTACGGTTACCAATTGCGTTACCGTTCAAGAAATGTCAATTGCAGTTGAGTCTCGCGACGCAAACCTCGCGTTTGGAGTCGTGTCAAGAATAAGCGTTGCAAATTTCAATCTATGTCCCTTGATTGCAGATAATACGGTCCCGGACCTGATTGTCGCTAGGACTTGCCTTGAAAGTCGGCTGAGGGTCTATGACAGTGTCAAGGTCCGGTCGAGATCGGTTATCTGTGATACGGGGATGTTTATGGGGCCGTGTTAAGATCCGGCTAGCAACAGACCATCTAGAAAAACAAGGTATGCAGGCCAGTCTCGGGACGTAGAACTGCCTAGTGTTCTAGATCCCGTGAGTACGAATAACGGTTTCAGAAGGGAGGATTCTATGCGGCTTTTTCTAGCACGATCTCAATCATGTGGACGTTTTCCCTGCAGCTATCTCTAGCTTAGGGAGGCTATTTGTGCCGCGTATCGTTTGGTTGCTACGAAGAAGATGTAGAAGGCTGTGAGGCCGGTTATGTAGAATGCGCTGGCGATGAAGAAGGGAAGCTGTAGTAGTCCGAGTCCAAGTATTAGTCCGCCGAAGTAGGTGCTTAGACTGTTGGGCAGTCGGAACGTAATATTGCTTAGTGCGCTGACTAGGCCTCTCTGTTCGGCGGGGAATATGCTCATGGAGAATGAGTCCATGAGCGGGCCTGCCATGTTCATCAGCGCCGCTCGTACGATGTAGACTCCTGCTGCTAGTGCGAAGATGGAGATGAAGGCCATGCTTAGCATGAACAGCATAGAGGAGCCTGTGACGAGGATGATGGCGCGCATCTGCCCAAACCTAGTAGCGAGTCTAGGACTAGCGTATGCGGAGAATCCGATGAGTATGTTGGAGAAGGCGAGGATTGGCCCGCTGTAGCTGTCGG
>VBBR01000029.1 GCA_005881615.1 Candidatus Bathyarchaeota archaeon | reverse complement strand
GTGGACTCTTCGACACAAACGCTCAGCCCCCAAGAGACAGGGAATGGATTGCTTCAGCTACGCCGGAATCTTTCAGGAAAAACCAGGCGGCGATGGTAAAGCGCTACGACGAGATCACCCCCGACGGTCCGGCCCACTTCCCAGTCGTGTTCAAGAAGACCATGAAGATGTGGCTCAATGAACCTAACATTGAGAAGGAAGAACTGTCAAGAATCACAGCACTTACTTTAGTGATGACCGCAGACAGGGACGGTGTCTCCGCCGAACATACGCTGGAGCTTTTCAGGACAATCAAGAACTCTCAATTATGCGTCATTCCTGGAGCGACGCACTTCCTCCTTTCCGAGAAGCCGAAAGCAACTACCGGTGCGATTCTGGAGTTCCTGCTGAAGGATCAGAAAGGGTAGGAACCCGTTACAAAGATGGAAGAGTTATTCTGCTGAGTCGGCAGTTCAATCTCGTTGTCTGGTTTAGTCGGTGTCTGTCGCGTTCTCGTTGGCGTCCTCCAGGGCGGCGTGAGTTACTGAATTGTCGTCTGAGGTCTCGTCATCGTCATGTTCCTGATGATTCTGGTCTTGATCATGATGATCATCATCATGATTCGTAGTGGAATTGCCGGTGGAGGTGTCTACAGCGTGGAGGACGGCGACCGTTGGAATCAGAACTGCGGCTGCGACTAGTAGGATAAGGGCAATCTTCTTCGAGTTCTTCACCTCCGAGGCAATTCCTGCATCAAACAGGCGGTCGAACAGATAAGCCAACGATTCTGAACGCGTCAGTCAGCACACCCCCCTTCACTCTCCCCGAGCCTATCAGGACTATGTCGCTGGTCTTGTATCCTCGCCATTCTCATCAGTGCTATTGTACGTGTTCTTGTAGCGTCGAGTATCCGCTTCTATCTGGAGAACCATCATGAGTTCTTGCAGTTTCATAGGCATAGCATCCTTACCCTCCCAACCCTCGCATGCATCGAGTACTTCCCTGACGAATCCAGGAGCCAACATGATATATTCCAGACCCAAGACTATCTGATCATCAACGCATCGCAAACAAGAACTTAGACTGGTCAGCTAGCGGAAACTATTCTAACCTGGACCCTCTCCACCAACGCCTGTTACCCATTCAATCAATGATACTTCTTGCAATAGCTGTTCTCGTTGAAGACCGAACGCAGAAGACAGAAGTCTGTTGGAACTAGTTCATACTGTTGCCCGGATCTTGTCACCTGACTTCGTTTTGCTGCGACTCTTGAGACTACTTTTTTGCGTAAATTTAGTAGCCCAGCAATCCTGAACCTGACTTGAAAATGCATGGATCGAAAAGGTATGGAATTGACTCGAACGGATCAAACCTCATTCGCCAATCGAAGAGAAGCCGGCCAGAAGTTTTTGACACGTGCGAGGAAGAATCCGCGGCTGTGGCGAAGATGTTAACTATGTAAAATGGTCATATTGGCAATTTCCGGCAAGACTATTTCTTGAAATCCGGTATGCCCACCATGTTCGAGGAAGAACCCAAGGCACGATGCCCAGATTGCAGTCAGTCCCTCACATTTATCCGGACAAAATCACACCAGAAAAGATGGTACTGCTACGCGTGCGAGAAGTACATCGACCGCCCGACCGAACCGACACTGATCAAAGACGCGCATGCTAGGATAGAGGCTCTCAACGGCCTCCAAGTAATAGATTCCCACGGAATGATCGTCGGCCGAGTCCGAAAGGCTATCTCGACCGATACCGGTGATGTTAGATCTCTCGTCCTATCCGTTGACAAGGAGCAGTTCAAGACTTTACTTGATGAGAGAGACCTGCCACGCGAGTTCGAACTGGGACACGAGAAGATCGCAACCGTCGGAGACGTCGTAATCCTATCCGACGTATTCTCACCGAGCGCACTCGCACCACCCAAACCACCAGAGGAATCACCGAACATCGGCAAATGCTCGAGATGCAGCGCCCCACTCATCGCCGGAGCAAAACACTGCATCAAGTGCGGAGCATTGCTGACCTCCGCCTCCTGCGTATCATGCGGAACATTGAACCCGACCGAAGCTAGGTACTGCAAGAACTGCGGCAACAAACTGGCCTAGTTTCGCATCCATTGTGCACCGAAACAGAATAAGATTTCACAAAGCAGTATTTTCAATCACCTAAAAACTCAGCATACTCCGACCGGATTCAGGGCAGAGACGACAACTAGTGTCGGATCAAAAGGAAGATCTGTGGCTGGACCTTGACCTTGCAGCTGCGAATGTTAGTCGGGCAGGGACGCTCCTCGGGTCAACAATCGCGGTCTTTACCTTCCTCCTCTTCTTTCTCTATCCTCGCTTTTCCTCTGGCCAGATCGACCCTGTTCTCTTCCAAATCACTCTAACAATCATCGTTCTTACCATTCTTTCCTTCAGCTTGTGTGCACTCTTCTGCTACCGGATTGGCGCATTTAGAATGACGATGACCGAGAGACGCGCAAGCATGCAAACGGGCGCCCTACTCTGGATCATCGGCACGCTCCTCGTGGTGTTGGAGCCTGCTTTGATATTGTTCACGATTGGACTCGCGGTCGTAGGGGTAGTCGCGCTAGGCGCTTGGCTCCTTTACACTTTCTTCGTTCTGCGCGATGCAAGAAGGTATCAGCGATATTCCAGACGACCTGTGAGCAAATAATAATCCGGCATCGGAAAGAGTGAAGAAGACAGGAATTTGTGCTCTGTTGACCATGTCTTTTCGTCTTTGGGGACTTGGACTACGCAGAAGTGGTTTCCCTCGGGGTCCACTAGTATCTTGAAGTCCTCATACGGTCTGTAGTCTCGTGGATAGAGAGTCGCTCCCATCTTCAGCAACCGCTCTAGCCCTCCTTCTTGATCCGTAGTATAGACGTCCAAGCGCAATCTAATCCTGCCCTCGACGCTTTTCGGAATCTTGTTCAGAGATACGTTCGGATTTTTCCCCTCAGGATCTCGAAGGATCACCCATCCGTCCTTCAGTGGATACTTGGGGACATAGCGGAGAGTGTCCTGCCAGAATGCCCACATCTTGTCGAATTCGTTGCAATCGATAACTATCGAGCCAATCTTCATGTGCAAAGCCTTTCGCCTTTGCAAAACATGACAATTAGCGGTTGTTTTTTTGACAAACCATCTATGCCTTGTTTGAGAAAGCGATGAATAGCCTACCACCTGAAACTAGATTGGCGCTGATCCACAGGGTCATCGTTCCGGACGAGAAGTATCCAACGGAATATGCAATTCTAGTAACTGATACTCGGTCAATCTTCATTCGTCAGAAGAAGACGAGAAGCAGCTACTGGCTTCGTGGCGAGATGAAGTTTGGAACCGCACTTGTGACTGACGTGATACCAAAGACTCTCGAAGACTATGAACAGACCAGCCTCGGATCATTGACCACCGATCCCGCCAACATCACAGTCCCCCATGAAGCGGTTGTCTCGTTAGTGATGGGAAAAGAGGAGCCCGAATTCCGGGCACGCGAATTTTTTGTCTGGCTAACAATGAGAAGACAAGGACACAGATTCCAAGTATACAACTTCGAGATGAAATACCGACAGAGCCCAAACGCTGAGCCCTCGATCAGATTCTACATGGTGCCCTTAGGCGCGTATTTTAAGCCTGAAAGACAGACCAAAAGCAGGGAAACAATCCTCCGAGAATACGCGATAGAAGCTCTTGAGATGTTTCAAAAGGTCCTTCCTGCTGGGATCGTATCCTCATAGGGCTGTGACCGGCGCGAGACAGAGTCCGCGCCGCCGGGCAATTCCAGACTCGATCGAGGGGGCCCCGTCTAGAGACCAGGACCGGCCTTAAGCTTCTTTGATTCAAACTTCCTTGGCAGCAGCTGGAATATCAGAACCCCTAAGAGACCGGCCAGAACCAGCACTGCGTCATAGTTGAGAAGATAGCTTCCTGGTGCGAAGTTGGCGTGGACCCAGTTCTGCATGTTGACGTTCGAAGCGTACTCTTGCACGAGTCCGCCATAGATCAAAATCAGTAGTACTGCCTCAACCAGTGCAACGGCGAGGGTTTTTGACACGAAGCCGAATCTTGATTTTCTGGCCCCCTTCATATCTGGAAGGCTTCCCTGGTCGGGCGATGATCCCGGCGCTCCGTTCTTTTGACCCACAAGCGCCTCAAGTTCGTAGAGGGCGGATTCGATCCGGTTGCTTGCTCGCCAGGTTCTTCTCATCGCGAGAAAGTACGTGCAGAGGCCTACTCCCCCGATCAATAATGGAATGGAGATGGGAAGGATAATGGCGGAAGCCTTTTCGTTCCATGGGATTAGGTTGCCAAGTCCAAATCCTCCAAGCGCTCGAGTCGTGTACGTCCATGATGCAGTGCCTGCTCCTATCGCAATCAGACCCAGGGTGAGCTGGGCTCTTCCTTTCCAGTTGGTGCTCGGCGTGAAAACTGCCTGTACTCCTTTCTGCGCTGGCCTTCGCTTTCTCTTGACGCCAGTCGACAAAATGGGATCAGTCCGTGGTGGACCCAAGCTTGGTAAGTACCGTGTCGGCAAGGGATCCCTCGAGCAACTCCTTCGTGAGCCGCCTATATTCCTCTGAGGCAATGTTCCTCGGGCTGTAGATTATTCCAGGTATTCCTTTGCTCGGGGCTTCTGCCATACGGATTGATCTCGGGATGACGATCTTGAGGATGTGGTCACCGAACGAGGTCCTGAGTTGCTGGACAACTTTCTTCGACAGTCCTGTTCTCTTGTCAAATAGAGTGAGCAGTATCCGATAGTCGAAATCTGTTTTCGCGCGCGATTTTACGATTCGCATGAACTTCAGAAGTGTCGGCAGCCCGTCCATCGACAAGAATTCGGATTGCACTGGCACGATCATGAGGTCGCATGCGACGATCGCGTTTACCGTTAAAATTCCGATGTTAGGCGGGCAATCGATCAGGATCGCGTCGTACTTGCGCCTGGCGACGGCGAGAGCTTCTCTCAGGACGAATTCGCGACCGGGAATCGAGGAGAGTTCGACCTCTGCTCCGGCGAGGTCCAGGTTACTAGGCACTAGGGTGAGGTTCTCGACTTTGGTCCCAAGCATTACCTCTTCGAGCTTTCTCGACTGCGCCAGCGCGTCATAGACCGTATAGAGTAGTTTGGATTTTTGGAATCCGAGACTTACAGTGGTGCTTCCTTGTGGGTCGAGGTCCACGAGGAGTACTTTTCGCCCTAGTTGTGCCAGCGCGGTGGCGAGGTTGACGGCTGTTGTGGTCTTCCCGGTTCCTCCCTTGTTGTTTGCGAAGCTTAGGATCATGGTCGGGAAGTGTTCGTAGCCCGAGGGTTTGGTATGAAATTCATGCGCAGATCGAGTTGAACCGACCATCATCCTCGTGTCGTAATTAGGCAAGAAAATGATCGGTTGTTCGGGACTTTCGAAGATTCGCGTCTGACAGTATATTACTGGTACCCCAAAGCGAGCGAGCACGTTGTTAGATAGTGGAGGAGTGATTACTCCATCGGCTGTCTAATCTGCAATGTTTCGGAGCAAGAAACAGGGGTCCCTGACATGCAAGATTCACACTTTCGTGTAAATCGCAAATAGTCTCCGAGAAGACAAGTCCGCTAGCAATTTCGATACTTTTTCGGCCTGAAATCCTGGCTTTGCTTCCCACGAAAAGTTATCGGATGTAAACGAAGTCTTAATCAGCAGACGGCTCATTTTCCGATTTTATGAACCGCGAAAGCATTCCTCTCCAACTATCCACTGCCAAAAAGGAAGCTGCTACTCGCTTTTTGACTGACAGCGCTCGGGCGGCCTACTCGACCAGAGCCGTAAGTTACCAGCTCGACCTTAACATCGTTGGAGTGGGAATCGGTAAGAAGATCAAAGGCGGCCAACCCACAGGAACAGACGCGGTTCGAGTATACGTTAACAGGAAATTCCCAAAGGCCCAGATTCCCCAGCCTCAACTCGTGCCTCCGACGATACGGGGCGTCCCGACGGATGTGGTTGAAACCGGCCGGTTCAAGGCCTTCACCATGGCACCGGCACCAATCACCCCCAGAGACCGCTGGCGGCCTATCCGACCTGGAACCTCTATTGGCCCTCCACCCATAGGAAACATGGTTGAGGCCGGGACCCTAGGCGCGATCGTGAAGAGCGGAGGCGCTCAATACATACTGAGCAACAACCACGTGCTCGCCAACGAAGACAAGCTCCGAGTTGGAACTGCGATATTTCAGCCTGCCCTTCTTGACAAGGGCATTCAGGCAACCGACGGAGTCGCATCACTCTCCAAAACCGTCCCTCTTTCGCCTCGAGGAAGCAATAGTGTCGACTGTGCAATAGCGGCTATAGACAAGACCATCCCTGCAGACCCAACTATACTGCCGAAGGTGGGCAAGCTCGCAACCACATCTCCCATCGATGCTACCGACGGGATGAAGGTCCACAAGGTCGGCCGGACAACCGGCTATACCACCGGGTCCGTGCTCGACATCAGTGCAGATGTCAACATACAGTATGATATCGGGACTCTGACGTTTCAGGGGCAGATTCTGATCGCTCCGGATCAGGGTCAGATGTTCTCGGACGCTGGAGATTCTGGCTCGCTGATTGTAGATAGAGGGTTGGGCAGAGCGACCGGTCTGCTCTTCGGCGGTTCACCGAAGTCGACCATCGCCAATCACATCTCGGATGTTCTGACGGCGCTTCAGATCCAGCTTGCAGGATAGGTTCAAGTGAAAGATCGCGAGAACCTCTATATCTGAGAGAATTGGCTCCGCCGAAGACTCCTTCTGATCCTCGGGCTCTGAAGCGAAAAGTATCCGCGCAGATATTACAGCTTCCCGGAGTCAGCGGGATAGGCGTTCCGAAGGGGCGACTTACAGTTTACCTAGAAGCGGATTCCGATGACATTAGAGAACGAGTACGAGAGGTCCTGAAAACAGCCTCTCCGGAAGCAGATGTTGTCTTTCTGGTCACCGGAAAATTCTCCAAGCAGGATCCCGACTGACACATGTCCTCGGCGCATGCTCAGGAGAAAGGAATCGCTGAGACCTTTGACGATCTGGCCCATGACCGGTGCTGCAAATACAAATCGAACGGCCTCACCGCCAGCAGCCAGGTTCTGCTGGATTTCATCTCCAAAAAGGGGCTAATCGGGAAGACCGTCATGGAGATCGGGTGTGGAACAGGGTTCTTCGCGTTGGAGACCCTTAGAAATGGAGCTTCTTCTTGCGTTGGCGTCGATCTCTCGTCAGCTGCGATCAAGGAAGCTAACGCGTTCGCCAAAGAGTCCGGCTTGGAAGATCGGGCAAGATTCGAGGTTGCAAATGCGGCCTCGACTCGTCAGCCCGCCTCCGATGTTGTCGTGATGGACAAGGTCCTCTGCTGCTATCCTGACGCGGACGCCCTTCTGAAAACCGCTTCCGAATCCTCAAAGGAGTTACTGGGTTTTGTTGTTCCGCGGGACGAAGGGCTGATGAAACCGCCGATGAAGATTGGAGCGGCGCTGATCAATCTGGTTGAGAAGTTGAGAAAAACGGGGTTCCGGCTGTACCTTCATCCATTGCGTTCTATCGACCGGCTTCTCTCCGAGAGCGGTTTCCAGCAGTCTGACAAGGCCAAGTCTCGTTTCTGGCTTGTCTACCTTTACAAGAGGAGCGGACCGGCTCTGCCCGAGCGGGAGTAGACGTCGCCTTGGAAGTCAAACAAGTTGTCGATCGGTTGAAGTCTCTCGGAGATCCGAAGGCTGTCGAAGGTATGAGACGTTTCGGAATCCAGTCAAGCAACTCATTCGGGGTCTCTGTTCCAAAGCTCCGGACCCTTGCACGCGAGGTTGGATGCGATCATCCCTTGGCATTGCAGCTCTGGGAAACTGGGTTGCACGACGCAAGGCTCCTCGCGACGATGATTGACGATCCTCGCCAGGTGACTGTCGATCAAATGGACAAGTGGGTTCGAGACTTTGATTCATGGGATGTCGTTGACGGGTCTTGCGGGAACCTGTTTGACAAGACACCTTTTGCCCTGGCGAAGGCGAAGGAATGGTGTAAGCGCGAAGAGGAGTTCGTGAAGAGAGCCGGCTTCGTCCTCATAGCCGAGCTTGCTGTTCACGACAAAAAAGCGAAAGACAAGGTATTCCTCGACTTCCTCCCTCTCATAATCGGGGGAGCATCAGATAAGAGAAACTTCGTTAAGAAAGCAGTCAACTGGTCTCTTAGACAGATAGGCAAACGCAACCTGAGCCTCAACAAGGCTGCAGTCACCACCGCTCTAAAGATCCAGAAGATGGAATCGGGACCTGCAAAGTGGGTTGCTTCAAACGCTCTGCACGAGCTGAAGAAGCCTCAAGTCCTGAAAAGACTTCGAGAAAACAAGTAACCCAACCCGCCGCTTAGCTTCGACAATTACCGCATCTTCCTAGACTATCCAAGAAGAGTCAATCCAGTCTGAACCCGGCATAACCTAGAGATGTCAGAGGAGTTTACGAAACGCCTATGTCCCGGTTTTCCCTCTTTCTAGCTATGAGGGGGATTTCCTTCTCACCAATGGCGATTCGCAAGTTCAAGACCCAGCTTGAATCTCGAGTGAAAAAACTGCTCCCGGCGAATACCCCGCCGAGGAAATTAGCTTCTCAACTTCGACGACGAATCAAGGACCCACGAGTTGACTACCGCCTCTACAAAAACGCATACCATCTCTACGAAGAGGCGATTCCTCCCGAGAAACCAAGAACGCGCAAAGACAAGCTGAAAATCGTCATCTGGATTGTCGTAGCCCTCCTATCTTTCGGCTTCATGTTCTATTTCTTCTCCCAAACGCCTATTTCGTGTGCCCAGTTCGGATGTCCCTAAGGATCAGCACGACTTACCGGGATCCAACTCCGTTCACTGGGACGGTATTCTTCATGAACGTTGTGAAATTCAATCCTGTGCCCATTTGAACCCGTTCACCAATACACCAGCAAGGCCCCTTCGAAACCCGTTCTTTCTCAAACATTTCTCTTTTCGTAACTTTTCCTATTTTGTAACTATTTTTTTCTGCTAACTATTATGAGACCCCCCAGGGTGGTCGATTTTCCCGCACCGCTTCCTTCGTGAAACGGCGAGTTTCCTACGTTCACCGGCTCCTACCAGTGCCTCCTTCCTTCATGAAACCGGCCACGGAACCCTCCTACAGACCGAACCAGCACACATCCCAGCCGTGAAAGAGACACTTCCCTTGTTGAGAGAATCACCCGACGAGTGTTACCCTGTTGTATTGGGGTATGGTTACGATAGGAGCATTTGAGGATACCCGGACTCGATCATTCCTGCCAGCCTTCATTTGGGAGAGTGAAAGCGTACGTTTCGGAAGCTAGTTAGGAACAAGAAAGCAATCGACACCATAATGGCCACTCTACTAATGGTTGTCATTGTGGTAGCTGCCTCTGTCATGGTCTTCGTATATGCGACAGGACTATTCGGCGCTCTAACACGGGCCCCAAGCTATCAGAAGGAGGCCCTCGGCCTCGAATTCTCAGGTTTCGGGCCAATTAATGCTAACAGTAACGTTACTCTTTATCTCAGAAACACGGGAACGGTACCGGTCACCCTAGCAAGCTACTTTGTAAAGGACGCCAGTGGAAACCAGTACGCTCGAACCCCGTGGGCAAACCAGCCCACGTTGGCACCCACAACGGGTGGTTGGTCTCAGATACTGATCTCTTCGATCTGCGGCTGCCCGTATACTGGGACCGCGTTCACGTTCCAGACAGGACAGTCCTATACGATAACCCTGATTTCCTCGCTGGGCACTCAGTTCTCATTCTCTGTCGTAAGGTACAGCTAATCAGAGCCCGCTGATCTTCTCGTAGAACTCGACGAGGCTACGAGCAGCCGGTTCTTCCTGATTGAACGCGAAAATCTTCATCCCCTTCTCATACCTCTCAAAAAGCAATATCTTCGATTTCACCAATGGCTCAGCTATCCTGGCAACAGTCGAGGGTGACACGTCAAGCACCCGAGCGAGCCCAGCCTGGTTGAAGACCTTCTGACGATTCTGTAACAGATGCTCGACTAGCCGGACCTGAGCCTTCGACTGAAACAGATCAACCAATCTCAACACCGCCACCCGTCCTAGGAGTAGACCACTCTGGTCCCGATGTCCTTGCCCTGGAGAGCAGCGAGGATGTTGCCCGGGTCTGCGAGAGATACGAAACGAGTGGGCATCTTGGCTCTTTGCATGATCTTGATCGCTAGGGGGTCGAGTAGCTCGTAGCGGCCGGCGAAAACCTCTCCTCCCATAGCCCAGCTCAACAACTTGTCCACGTTGACCGAGCGTATGATCTTCGCCTTCGGATTCTTCTTCGGATCATCAGTATAGATGCCGTCCACATCCGTACCGTTAACAAGTATCTCCGCGCGAGTTATCTCAGCGGCAAGGGCAGCAACAGCGTTAGTCGACTGGCCGGGTTGTAGTCCGCCCATGACCACCGCCTTCCCTGATCCAACACAATGAGGCAAATCGGACAGCATTGTGGGAATCTTAGAGGATGCTATGGAGCCCATCGCTAGACGCAAGAGCTCCGCGTTCGCTCGTGTGATCTGGATTCCGAGAAGATCACATGTGGATTCTTCCGCGCCAAGCTTCCTTGCAGCCCCAATGTAAGTTCTAGCGTTCTCTCCGCCCCCAGCAACAAGTACGAGCTGGTTACCCTCCCTAACAAACCCGCTGAGAACCTTGCCCATGTCCTTGAGGGCTGCCACGTTTGGCTCGCGGAGGAATAATGCTCCTCCGAGCTTCACGACTGCGCGCATTCTCTCTCAACCATCTTGTGGACGTAAGTTCGCTATATTAGAGTGGAACGGAAGTCGCCCTGATGTTCTAAGATTCTCTCAAAAAACTCCTCGGAAAAGCTGAATAGGCGTTCGATCGAGCAAAGGCGACCCCTTCCCGATGCTTTCCTACGCGCTCAAGAGAATCATAAGGTCCTGGAAACTCTACGCATCATTGATACTCGGCATGATGCTCGCCGCCACTTTCTTCGGTGGGATCAACGTGGGCGCGGACACCATCGGAAAACAAGCTCTCGACGCAGAGTTGGCAAACACACCTGTTGACATCCAGCTCAGACCCTTCTCTCCCGGGATCTCAGCGCCCCGTTCTTCCTTCCAAAGCGTTGTTCAAAGCGTCAAACAAGTAAATGGGGTAGTCGCGGCCGAGCGAATAGGAAGCGCAGGAGGACAATTCAGCTACAACGGATCGTTCCTCACCATCAAAGCCGTACAAGATGGTTCCCTTCTTTACCAACACTTCACAACGGTGAGTGGCCAAGAGACTCTCCACACGAATGAATCCCTGATCAATTCAGACTCGCAACTCGCCCAGACACATAAGCCCGGCGACACTATCAAGTATACTCTTGGATATTTCGGACGCCCCGAGTACAACGTCACATTGAAAATAGTTGGCGCAGTGCAACTTGACGATGCAGCCGTCAACACTCTCGGAGTGACCTACGCCTACGCCTACATACCAGGCACAGGGACCTCGACCAAGATTAGCGCCCTCATCGTAAGCTGGGAACAAACATTCCTCCCGATCCTCGATTGGGAATACAATCAAACCACGCACGGGAACGCGGACTATTCCAGCATGGCAACAGTAAACGTTTACCTTGATAGAACAAGACTCATCAGTGCATTCAACATCGAAGGCAGCATCGCCCAAGTCCAGCAGATCGATGATCAAGTCTCAAACGTTGCATCGCTAAACGGGTTCAACTCGCAGCCCAACCTGATCTACCCACTTCAGAGCTTTTCGTCAAGTATCTTCTATCTGAGACTTCAGTTCGCCATCTTCTCGATCCCAGTCTTCTTCGTAGCATGGTTCGTCGGCAGAACAGTTTCCCAAGCATCCTTCAACCTCCGCCGAAGAGAAATCGGGCTGCTCATGACGAAAGGCTTCTCCCAGAGCCAGTTGTTCAGACACTTCCTAGTTGAAGCCCTCCTAGTCGGACTCATCGGGGGAGGTCTGGGGCTCGCCGCGGCCGTACTGCTGAACCCGTACTTTGTCCAAGTCCTCAGCGGTAGCTATGAAAACGGAGTGGTCCTCACCCAAGACACCGCCATTGCCACGATGATCTTCACTGTCGTTCTTACCCTTCTGGCAATCTACTCGCCCGCCCGTGCGGCTGCAACTATGGATCCCGCGAAAGCTTTGAGAGAATACGTCTACCTAGAAGATACACGTCCATCGAAGAAACGGGGCGCGATTGTAGCCTTCTCACTCGGCCTCTACAAGATAATCCTCCTAGTACTCGGGATAAACTTCCAGAACATCGGCCGCTATCTGTTTGGGGTAAACTTCCTTCTCGCTATTGTTCTGATAATCATGGCAGTCCTCGACTACGGGCTAAACATCATAGGCCCATTCCTGTTCCTCTACGGAGCCACACAATTGTCTACGGGGCTGGCGATCCGTTTTCACAAGAGATTTGCATCACTGTCCAAACGCCTAGTTGGAGATATCGCATCTCTAGCATCCAAGAGCGTCTTCCGAAACCCACGTCGCGTCACCGCCCTTGTCTTTCTCGTCGCGCTGATAGCGGGATACTCCATCTGGGTGATTGGAGACCTTGCCAGCCAGCAAGACTACAATATTCGACAAGCGGAGGTCCAAGTGGGTTCTGACTTGCATGTTTCACAGCTGTCAGGTAATCTCAACCTCAGCTATGCAACTTTGGTGGCCAGCCAGTTGCGTGGATGGAACAACATTACCGGGGCTACACCGGAGTCTGACACTACGCTCAGCCTCTCCTCTCGCGCATCGCTGACGATCAAAGCCATAGACCCTGCGACCTGGAGGCAGGGGGCCTACTACGAACCTGATTGGTTCACCGGAAACATTGATACAATTTTTCAGAACCTGCAGAGTACTAGCCAGTCTATTGTACTCGATAGGGGGGTTGCCTCGTACTACAATATTCTACGAGGCGGGACAGTGAGCGTAAACCAGACCCTAAGTCTCACTGTGATTAGCTTCTTTGGACCAGACTACTCCCAACAGTCCACAGGACAACCTTTCGGGTTTTCCTATTTTCAACCCGAGGGATGGTCATTCATCCCTTTGAGCCTAATCATGCAGAACCCGTCTCTGCTTCCTGGAGGGACAAACTCTGTCCTGGTAAAGGCGGGACCTGGAGTCTCGTTTACGGACCTCGCGAACTCGATACGGAGGGCTTATCCGTCCCTCGCAGTTCGCACGGCACAGGATAACGCGCAAGGAACCGGAGTTGTTGTTTCCAACGGAATTCAGGCGAGCACTCAAAGCGGAGCAGCGGTGATCGCCAATGGGACCCAGAACGTCCTTCGGCTGGGAACAGTTTTCGCCGGGCTAGCTGCCTCTATCGGAATCGGAGCAGTGGCCTATACCGGTTTCAAGGAGCGCGAGAAGGAAACTACGATGCTGGCTGTGAGAGGACTGTCCTACAAGCAGATGCTTGGACTCCTAGTTACTGAAGTCCTCCCCTTGGTGATCTTTGCACTGATACTTGCGACGGCAGTAGGACTAATCACGGTACGTGGAGATAGCCTTGCCCAGAATTCCCTGACTCCGAACTATGCAACCCTACTCGCCCCTCGCAGAGTCGTCTTTCCACTGTGGGCGTCGGAAAACATTTTCGCTATAATCGGTCTCCTATTCCTCGGCGTTTTCCTACCAGCGATAACCGCCGCACGAAAAGACCTCTCAAAGATGAGCCGAACAGTGAGATTCGCATGACCGCTGTCCCGGTTACGGTGGATTCTCTCGTCAAAGCATACAAGCTCGGCAGGGTAGAGGTGCAAGCGCTACGCGGAATCAATCTCAAGGTCGAAGCAGGCGGCATGGTCTCAATCATAGGCCCAAGCGGGAGCGGAAAGACAACGCTGCTCAACATTCTGGGAGGACTTGACAGAGCCACTGCAGGAAACGTTCACATCGGCAACACTGTTCTAACGGACCTAGATCCAGCGAAACTCGTCTACTACCGTCGCCAGATCGTGGGTCACGTATTCCAGACGCTCAACCTTATTCCCACCCTGACCGCTGCGGAAAACGTCGAGCTTCCAATGATGGCCGCTGGGACACCAGGGAGAACTCGCTCAGCCAGAACCAAAGAACTCTTGGGTATCGTCGGCCTCGCGGACAGACACGACCACAAGCCGGATGAACTTAGCGGCGGAGAACAACAACGAGTGGCCATAGCCGCTGCCCTTGCGAATGACCCGCCTCTTCTCCTCGCCGATGAGCCCACCGGCGAGCTTGACAGCGTGAACGCGAAGATGGTCACTGACTTTCTTGTCAAGATAAACCGCGAACTCGGAAAAACGCTGATAATGGTGACACACGACCAGAACGTTGCGAAGACAGCGAACAATATCATGAGGATAGAGGATGGAGTCATCAAGTCATCGCTCACGCCTAGCCAGATCGCGTCTCAGGACACGTCAAGCTCTTACCTAGATCAGCTCCGCCACCGAATGTCGGAGCTTGAGAAGCAAATGAAACAGCTGGACGATGATTTCAAAACAGGTAAGGTCTCAGGGGACGAATATGCTGACCAGCGGGTCCGGCTGCGACAGGTCAAGGCGGGATTACAGGATGAACTCCAGAGACAAGGAGTAATCGGCTAGCTCCGGTACTGGAAAAAGCATTTTATACGCAAAAAACCACTTATTCCTGCGAGGACTAACAGGCAAATGTGTAGCACGTGCGCGAAGCACAATCCGGGAAAGAAGAAAAAATCCAAGATGTGAACGAGCTGGCCTAGAGACGTAGGCCGCTGTCCTTACTTTTTCTGGCTGGAGGTCGAGTAGAAATTGGCGAGTTCAGTCGTATCCGCCTCAGACTCGGTCGCCCAGTTCAAGTTCAGACGAACCCTGGAGCAACTCGCCCGGAAGGAAGGTCGAGGCACTGAACTAATCAGCCTCTATGTGCCACCAGACCGTCGAATACACGAGGTTCTCAGTCAGCTCCGGGAGGAAGCTGGGACGGCTTCCAACATCAAATCACGCACGACGCGGCAAGCGGTCCAAGACTCGATAGAGCGGGTGATGCAGCGATTACGATTGTTCAAGGAACCACCTCCCACCGGACTAGTGATCTTTGCAGGTATGATCCCGCAGAATGGTTTCGGCAGTGAGCGGATGGAGATTTACGTGCTCACTCCTCCAGAGCCGATTACAGTTGGGTTTTACAGGTGCGATGCCCGTTTCCATGTTGAGCCTCTCCTGGCTCTCGTTGTCGAGAAGGATACCTATGGAATAATCGTGATTGATGGGACTGAGGCAGTGGTTGCAACTCTCAAAGGTCGCAGGGTCGAGATCATCAAGAGCTTCACCTCGGGAATACCCGGCAAGAGCCGCGCTGGCGGACAGTCGGCTAGACGTTTCGAACGGATCCGAGAAGGAGTCACTCACGACTACTACAAACGAGTCGGTCAACACTTCAACGAAATGATGCTTGCAATACCCGATCTCAAGGGAATTATCGTTGGCGGGCCCGGACCGACAAAGTACGTCTGGTCTGAAGGAGAATACTTGCAGTATACGCTGAAGAAGAAGGTGCTCTCGATCGTCGATACCAGCTACACGAGCGAGGCAGGTGTCGAGGAGGTTGTTGAGAAGAGCAGTGAGATCCTGAAAGGAGTCCGGTACAAGGAGGAGAAGCAGATGGTCCAGAAATTCCTCTACGAGCTAGGCCATGAAACCGGCAAGGGCGTCTTCGGTGAGTTACAGGTCCAGAAGTATCTGGAAAAAGGGGTTGTCGATACTTTGCTGATATCGGAGAAACTGGAGGGTCAGAGACTTGTCCTCAAATGCAAAAACTGTGGCAATCTAGAAGAATTTCGCGGGACAAGATACGAAGCGCACGCGCTCAAGAACGAACTCGCCACACGACCATGCAAGAACTGCGGCAAACCAAACCTCGAGATTGTCGAGGATAATGACATCATCGACAGTTTCCTAGACTTTGCAGAAAAGGGCGGAAGCAAGGTCGAGGTTATTTCAGAGGAAACCGAAGAAGGACGAATGCTCCGCGACGCGTTCGGAAAAATCGCGGCGGTCCTACGCTACCCCGCCAACTGATCCAGGGGATCCTCGACGGCACGGGTCAAAGCGATATTCTTCGATCTTGGAGAGACCCTCGTAACACAAAACATCGAAGACAACCTGGTTACGATGAAGGCACTGGAAAAGATCAGCAAGATCATACCCCGTCCCAAGTCCCCATCTAACCTATTCACGATCTACAAGCAAGGATACAGAGTGAACGAGGCCTTCCGCACCAAGCATCATGTCGAGATTCCAATTCAGGCATGGATGGTACAACTCCTTAGACGGGCGCTCGGTCGAGAGCCCGAGGATGGCTTGGTCGAGGAAGCGATCAGGATCGTCGTATCCGCTCGAGCCGAAAACGCGGTAGCGTTCCCAGACTCGAAACCCCTCCTCGACAAACTTTCGAGACAAAGGACAAAACTTGGAATAATTTCGAACGTGTCGTCTCACGATGTCGCCGTGGAAATCCTTCGCAAAGTCGGGCTCCTAGACTATTTTGAGACTGTCGTAACTTCTGCCTTTGTCGGGATCCGAAAACCTGACCCTGGAATATTCCTCTACGCTCTACTGCAGTTCAATCTACAGCCGCGGGACGCAGTAATTGTTGGCGATTCGGAAAGACATGACGTATGGGGAGGAACGATCACGGGCATGAAGACGGTTCTAGTCTCGAAGAGACCTGTCACCGACAGCCTAGCCAATTTTTGCTTTTCGAGTCTTGGTGAGGCATCTGCTACCATAGCGTCTCTATAGGTAGCTGGCGAGCAACATACCCGCAACTCCCAGCAAGAGAGAAAATGGGAGGCCAGGAAACATCTCATATTTCGATAGCGCTTTGAATCCCAGATAGGTTCCGGCCAGTATCCCGATAGCGGCGCCAAAGAAAGAGAGAACTCCTCCAAAATATACGAGTGCTGTCGTCGCTACCAGTGAATAGAAGACCATGTCTCCCATTCCGATCGTTAAATCCCCATACGTGAAGACCGCTCCCGGCAAATCGCCCTCTTCAATAGTCTTG
>VBBR01000174.1 GCA_005881615.1 Candidatus Bathyarchaeota archaeon | reverse complement strand
CTGGGTTTCAATCCTCTTCTTGAGTTGACTAATGTCTTGGTCTTTCTTAGGTAGGAGATAGAAGTAGGGCTGAAAGTTGGCGTCGATAACTAGGACTCGCTTGTTGTCATGCGTGACTCCCCAAAGCCAGATTGCTGACCTGCCCTCGTGAGCCTCATGGTTGAGGTCTAAGAGCCAGAAGTCAAGTCTCAACTTGGGATCATATCAGCCTGGGGATTGTGTAAAGTTTCTTGCAACGGCGAGTTGTGTAACAAGAATGATGGTGGAGCGTCGACTCGCTGGCGGTCTCTTTCCTCACAATATTCTATCGGGCAATCCGAAAGGCTTACTTCAAACCCATACCATTCTGTCAGCTGCTGGATTACTGTTTGGATTCATCGACCAGCATCGCCGATGAACAACGTATTCTTAGAATCGCAAAGGAACTCATAGAACAACTCAACATATCTATTTTCAGACCAGTCTCGGTTTCTTGGGACGAGTACGTTCAGTCGACGATGCACGACTCCGAAAACATCCTCCCGGAGATGGCCGGGAGCATCAAACGAGATGTCCCGATCGGCTGGTGCGTCTTCACTTGGGACAAAGTCCTCCTGCCTACCGCGATGAAGGGAAAACTCGACCCTGAAGAGTGGCGGCCTCTACTGGCCTCCTCTCTGATCTACGAGGCGAAGCTGAGGAACAAACGCTATCTCGGAACCATCTTAGTTTCGACCCCAATCATTATCGATGCGCTAGGATGGTGGGAGCTATTTGCTGTTTCGACTCCAGCCTCAGGCATACCCGACCTTTTGCTGATCCTAGACATCGCGTGGTTGTTCCCTGCTTTTTTCCTAAGTGGGTTCCTGTCCAAATGGTTCTCAAGGCGACTGAGGCTAGAAGCCGATAGGCTTGCAGCAGAGCGTGTCGGGAGAGAAACTCTGGAGAGAGTGCTGGAAAAGATGGAAGCCCTAGGACTAGTAGATTCGTATGCGGGTCTGACTTGGAGCAGGGGTTATCCATTCTCGTCGGAGCTTATGAACGGTAGGCCTACGCTGACCGAGAGGATTGCGAATCTCAACTGGAACTCAAAGCCTTTCTGAGTGATCAAACGCGTCACACGGGCGAATCCGCCCAACCTTGTAGTCGTACTATCCAGAACATCTGCCGGGGAGAGTTTAAATTCGCGTAGGGCTCAAGCCCGAACCTATCAGGTAATTCTGGTATGGCAGAGAAGCCTAAGACACCGGCGGACAGATGGGGAATCGCCCACATCTACTCATCCTTCAACAACACCATGGTCCACATAACAGACCTCACAGGCGCCGAGACAATATCCCGAAGCGCCGGAGGACAACACGTCAAAGCCGACAGACTCCAAGGAACACCGTACGCTGCGATGCAGGCCGCTGCAGCAGCAGCCAAGACAGCAAAAGACAAAGGAATTACCTCTCTACATATTCGAGTAAGAGCTCCTGGTGGTCACGGTGCTAGGACCCCTGGTCCCGGAGCGCAAGCTGCCATCAGAATGCTTGCCCGTCACGGGTTTAGAATTGGAAGAATAGAAGACGTTACACCGGTTCCGCATGATGGGACCCGACGGCCCGGCGGTCGACGCGGTCGCAGAGTCTAGATCCCAACTAGGGTAGACTTTCAACGTCCTACGCGTCCCAGATCAGACGAATCGTTGACAAACATCAACGCTGGCGCGCAGAAGAATGCCTCAACCTCATACCATCCGAGAACGTAACCAGTCATACAGTTCGCCAACTTCTCAGTATTGACATGGGCCATCGATACACGGCCATCGACGGGTTCTACAAGGGAACACGCTTCATCGATGAGCTCGAAGCCCTAGGCGAGAAACTGGCCTGCGAAGTATAT
Organism: Candidatus Bathyarchaeota archaeon; assembly: GCA_005881615.1. Lineage (GTDB taxonomy): Archaea > Thermoproteota > Bathyarchaeia > 40CM-2-53-6 > 40CM-2-53-6 > 40CM-2-53-6. The sequence goes on along the minus strand of VBBR01000174.1, from coordinate 26,092 downwards.
GGCGCCGACTGGGCGAGCCTGAGGCCGCTATCAGGACATATGGCTGATATGATCATGATTTCCACCCTTACCAAGCCCGGTGGATCGATCCTCTCTGTTAACCCTGTCAACGGGGGGTATGACGGCATCGGCGGAAAAGGGTATCCACCCTTTGTCAATGTGAAGAATCTCTTTTTCCCGTTTGATTCAGAAAGAATGAACATCGACGTGAACAAGGCTAAAGCTCTTATCGAAGACGAGAAGCCCTCTCTCGTCGTCTTCGGACAATCCTACTTTCTATTTCCCCACCCTATCACTGAACTTGCAGACGCATGTCAAGCGGCAGGGTCCCAAGTCGCCTACGATGCGTCCCATGTTCTAGGACTGATCGGCGGAGGAGAGTTCCAGCGTCCACTGAAGGAAGGTGCAGCTGTTATGTTGGGATCCACTCACAAGACCTTGTTCGGTCCACAAGGAGGGATAATCATAGGAACAAGTCGGGTCAAAGAACTTGTCAAAGACAGACAGTTTCCTGGACTGGTCGATAATGCTCACTGGAACAGGATGGCGGCTCTCATTTGGGCATTGGACGAGATTCGAAGGCGAGGCGCAAAATACGCCTCTCAGGTAGTAGCAAACGCTAAGGCTCTAGCCAAGGCGCTCCACGAAGGCGGCCTGCCCGTCAAGTGCGCGGATTATGGTTTTACCGAGTCGCACCAGGTTTTTCTCGACATCAGCGGCGAGGAGAATGTGAACCGTTTCTCAGAGAAGTTGGAGGACGCAAACATGATCGTCGATCATGGAATCAGGCTTGGAACAAACGAGTCTACTCGTCGTGGAATGAAAGTACGAGACATGGAGAGAATTGCCGAACTAATCATAAGAGTCTACAAGGGCGAAGAACCGGGTAGCGTTCGCAGAGCCGCGACAAGATTGCGGAAAGAATTCAAGACTATCGAGTATACCTGACCTCGAAGAGTTCAAACGCTCCGTCAGTTATTGACGGTTGAGGAGGAAGGATACTGCCGCTTTCATCGTTGTCAATGGTATCGTTCGATGTCGACGGTACGATCTTTCGGAAAGCCGCCCTCACCCAAGCATCCCGTTCCTTGGGAATCGGAGAGAAATGGGATTCGCTCGAAGAAATGTTCCTTCATCAAAGAATCAACAAGAGAGAACTCCTGATCTCTCAATACAAGCTTCTCCAAGGAATGAGACTAACCGATATTCTTCAAGCGGTCTCAGAGGTCGAGGTCATCAGAAACGTCCGGGAAACAGTAGAGAAACTGCAAGGTCATGGAATCCGGGTCATTCTCTTGACAGACAATCCAGATTTCCTATGCGCGTACTTGATTGAAAGGTTCGGCTTCGAAGGCTACGTCGGATCCAAAGTCGGAATCAAAGACGGAACCGTCACCGGCGAAATAGAGCCGCTACCCGACAAGAGACTCGGGCTGCGAAAATATTGCACATGGACAGGTATTCCTCCATCTAGATGTGCACACGTAGGCGATTGGACTAACGACGTTCCCGTCTTTCGAATAGTGCGATATTCCGTGGCTCTGAACGCTCAGACTGAGAAGGTAAAAGGGTCAGCATCATACCACATAGAAACAGACGATCTTCTTGACGTTTACAGACATCTTCAATCAATGGTCTAAGCGAGGCAACCGGGGGCGGTGGGTCATTCGTGGCTTGGAATATTCAGACCTCAGGGGGGCGGAGTACAAGCACTCGGGAAATCTATTTTGTCTCACAAATATCCGTAGGGACTATGGATTTCACGACCGCTCTCAGTAAATAATTCCGCCTCAACTTTGATACTGAAGAAAAAGTGACAGGCATAAGAGTTCGCGTAACCAGAACGGATGATGGAGAAACGCTGTTTGGAACGACATCTATCCACCTCAGAGTAGCTAGCCTTGCTGAAGAGCATCTATGCTGCAGGGGAGTCTGGGAGGTCATCGCAGGCTGATGGCGAAAGCGGCGACGCTTACGATCTGCTCATTCAAGCCGATCTATAGTTCCAGAACAAGTAACCATTTTTTCTTTCATCAACTTCCCAGCGGCGCCTACGTAGCCTCTCCTCCATTCTCACCCCGAAACAAGACAAGTCTAGTAGATCATCTTGTTGCTGAGGTTCAGTTTCGTCCTCTCCGAAAGGAAATCGCATTCGGCTATTCGGTTTCTCTTGGCGATCGCGAGTGGCAAATGTTGCAGGTAGATTGCGATCTTCAGGCTTTGTAGGACCGCATCGTTTCCTGAAATCACAAGTATGCTGCTCTGGAAGTCGTTCTTTCGCAGCAACTCGTAGACCTGCCTCGCCTTGTCTCGGCCATTGGAGAGGCAAACAATGAGATCGTGTTCTTCATTCACACTGAACAGTATTGCGTGCCCAAGTTGTTCAGGGTATGCTGCCTGCGCTTTGGCACCCAAGACCTCGTTGATTTTTGCAGCTCCGTAAAGGGATAGCGCATAGTTTATCCCTGATCCGATAAAAACAAACGATTTCTTTTCCCCAGGATTGAGGTTTCTTGTCCACCTATTAGCAGCGGCAAGAGTTGTCCCTAACTGGATGGCTCTCGGTAGGTTCCCTAGAAGGAATGCGCAGGCCAACAAGCTGGTCGTGAAGGCGACTGTTCCGGACGTCAGTCTTCCTGCGTATCTATACCTCAGCTGAAGTGTCTCGTCACACTCACGGGCTAGTGGGCTCTCGTGGTTGGCCGTGATGGCTATTATTTTTGCAGCGATTCTCTTTGCCTTTCTGGCGAGTTCTATGTTCGTCCTCGTTCTGCCACCGACCGAGACGATGACGAGGTTTTTCCCTCTAACTCGCTGGATGTTCGTGAGCAACTCGTAAGGGTCCGAAGCAATAGCCTCTCCATGAGAGAGTTCCTGGGCGAATACAGCTGCTGCGTACGAGTCGCCTGATCCTGCAAATACGAGTGAAGACCATTCGAGCTTTGGACGGTGTTTTTGTCGAAGTTGAGAAGCGAATCTTGGAAGGTCCAGCGCTTGGTTTGAGATTTCTTCTTCCATCGCCCCGATGGACATCCTACCGTCATCCTGGCGCTTGGTCTGCACGGTAGGTTCCGCCAGTGTAGGTCCATCTCTTCTTGCATTTCTTGCATTGAAGCTTGAATCCTGTCCGCCAGCCTTCCGGAGTACGATTCTCTCCTACGATCACCAGTTCCCCGCCGCAGGAGCATCTCGGAACCAGACGTGACAAGATGAAATCAAACGATGGGCCGGATAGCTAAACTTCTTTCCTCAAGTAACTCACTAGCTGTCTTCTCTGAGCCTCTTGATTCTGCGCCTCATTTCCCAAGTACGCTCGAAACCATGCTTGAGGTAGACCTTACGCCCCATCTCGCTAGCATGCAACCGCAGCTGGTGAAACCTGTTCGACCTGCACCACTCCAACGCTTTCTCGACTACTCCTGAGGCCACGCCGAGTCCTCTATAGCGAGGCTCCGTGTACATTGAAAGCAAATACGGTTGGATCATGAGCTTGTATCCGGGCCTCGGTTGAACGGGCTGAAGCCACACGCATCCTCCGCCAAGGACCTTGCCTTCATTCTCGGCTACCCAGCCCATCAGAGTTCCGCTCTTCATCCTTGATCTAGCCCATCCTGCATAGACTTTGTCCGCCCTATCCAACTCTGTCTGTTCTCTCGCCCCAAGTTCACGCCACATGGCCCTGCGTTGATGAACCAGAATGGGAAGGTCCTTCAAGGTCGCCTTACGAACAGTCAACGCTGGTCTTCGGGGCTTCTTCACCAGTTTTGTTTTCTTTGTTGTCAACTGAACCCGGAACTAGAGCTCTAGTCGTTAGATTAGTGCTAGTTGTTTGCCAACTTTCTCAAAGACTGCCAGCGCCGTATCCAGATTCTTCCTGGTATGCGCACTGGTTACAATTGTTCTGACTCTTGCCTTGTCCCGAGCCACCATCGGAAAGACGATCGGTAGGACGAATATTCCAAGCTTGAAGAGATTGTCAGCTAGTTCCCGAGCTTTACCAGCGTCTCCAACTATCACGGGTGTAATCGGGGTCTCGCTGTTCCCCGTGTCGAAGCCTGCGTCTTGCAGACCCTTCTTGAAGTAGCGTGTGTTGTCCCAGAGCTTCTTGACAAGGGATGGTTGTTTCTGGACGATCTGCAGCGCTGCAATGCACGCTCCCGCAACGGCGGGCGGATGGGACCCGGATAGGAGGTAGCTTCGGACCTTGTTCTGAAGATAAACGCAGAGGTCTTTCGAGCCGACAACATATCCACCGACGCATCCAAAGGCCTTCGAGAAGGTTCCCATGTCAATGTCCACTTTTCCTTCGAGATGGAAGTGGTTGGTTATTCCGCGGCCGTTCTCGCCGAGGACACCGTCGCCGTGAGCATCGTCAACATAAGTCACCGCATTATGCTCCTGAGATAGTTTGACAATATCCTTCAGCGGCGCTATGTCCCCGTCCATACTGAAGACGCCGTCCGTAATCACTAGGACCCTCCGGAACTGCTCTGTACCCTGAAGCTGTCTTTCTAGGTCACCCATGTCTTTGTGCTTGTAGACCCGTCTCTCCGCCTTCGTCAAACGGCAACCATCAATGATGCTGCCATGGTTCAATTCATCGCTGATGATCAAATCCCGTTCGTCAACGAGAGACATGATTACTCCAAGATTCGTGGCGTATCCTGACTGGAAAGTGATCGAAGATTCCGTTCCCCTGTAATCGGCCAAAGCCTTTTCCAGCTTAACGTGCAGATCCATCGTCCCGGCGATAACTCGAACCGATCCACTCCCGGCTCCGTACTTTCTGGTTGCAGCAATTGCCGCTTGTTTGAGCTTGGGATGGTTTGCTAGTCCAAGATAGTTGTTCGAGCAAAGAACTATGACATTCTTACCATCGACTTTGGCGTACGGCGCAGATGGGCTTTGGAGAGTCCTGACACGCCACAGCAAATCCTGCTGGTCAAGTCCTCTAAGCTCTTCTCGCAACGCATCCAGAAGCGGCGCTCTCTGCAAACCGGACTCTTGGTTCATGCTCTCAAGGATCGAGAATTTCTTGCTAATCTAAAACGTTTTACAGCGCTCCCTGCGCGGCTAACACCCAGTTTCAGGGAAATCGGTTGAAAGAAAAGATGCACGCCGTCGTAAAGCCATCGCCCGGTCCTGGCGCAGTCTTCGAACAATGGCCTACACCCAAACCCGGTCTCCGAGACATTCTCGTCCGGATAGAAGCCACATCGATCTGCGGAACGGACATGCACATCTACGATTGGCATGAATCGATCCGAGACAAAGTCAAGCCTCCCATGGTCATGGGCCACGAGTTCGCCGGAAAAATCATCGAAGTAGGCAGGGAAGTCTCCGACCTCCGGGAAGGCGATATTGTCTCGGGCGAGACCCACATCTTCTGCGGTAAATGCTTCCAATGCAGAACCGGCAACGCTCACATCTGCGAAAGAATGCTCCTCAGAGGAGTCGACACGGATGGCTGCTTCGCAGAATATCACGTTCTAAACGAACAACACGCATGGCTCAACGATCGGAAGATTCCGATAGAGGTCGCATCTGCACAAGAGCCGCTCGGTAACGCGGTTCACGCAGCCTCCGCGGCAGAAATCTCGGGGAACACCGTCGCAGTCTTTGGCTGTGGTCCCATCGGAGCTTGTCTAATCGGACTTTGCAAGTCCTTCGGTGCAACTAAGATCTTCGGAGTCGACATCGTCGATTATCGGCTGAAGCTGGCGAAGGACATGGGTGGAGACGTTCTAATCAACGGTTCTCAACAGGATGTGGTGAAGGAGATCATGCGTTTGACGGATGGGCGAGGAGTTGACGCGTTCTTCGAGATGTCAGGTGCGCAACCCTCTTTCGAGGAAGGCTTCAAAGTCCTTCGTCCCGGAGGAACAGCCATACTCTTCGGTCTGCCCTCTAAGAAAATCGAACTAGACGTTGCCAACTGGATTGTCTTCAAAGATGCTCATGTTCGCGGCGTCTTTGGCCGTCGGCTTTTCGGAACCTGGTACAAGACAGCTGCGGTGTTAAAGGCCGGTCAGGTTGATCTCTCCAAGCTGATAACTCACCGGTTCGATCTTGAAGAGTTCTCAAAGGCCTTTGCATTGATGAAATCTGGACAGTCGGGAAAGATCATCATGTATCCGAACAAGAAACACGGCTAGGCCGTCTATCGCCGGTCCTTCTTCGGTTCGGCAGCCTGAGCCTCTTTCTGTCGTATCTTCACGATCTCCCCCGCGATCGATTTCAGCATTGCAACCTTCGGAGCAGTCTTCTTGACATTAACATATCCCGCCTTCTCCCAGTGAAGGCTTGGCATTGCCGATTTTTCCTTTGATTCCGGAACATAACCCAGTATCGTTGCCGCTTGGATGATCTCTCTGAGATTCGGTTGTTTTATCGCTCGGGCTATCGGGAGTTTTCTTCCCTGTCCTCTGGTCTTTGTGCTGTCAATGTGGAATGGCCAGATGATAATATGACCCGGGTTTTTCACCCTGGCTCCACTCGTTCTTTCCTAGGATTTGCTGGCTTGGGATACGAGGACCGCGTTTATGACTCCGTGTTGTCCTGGACGAGAAGTTACTCGGGCCTGACCGAGTTCTGTGTCGACGATCGCACCTTTCGTGATTACGCCTCTTCTCTGATAGTCGACGTTCGCTGGATTCTTGACAACCCGTAGAAGCTTCGACTTCGATGACTTACCCGTCGATTTGTCGGTGACGACCGCCCAGTCAGCTGATGCCAGCCTTATCTTTTGAGCCCCGCCTCGGATTCCAACTCTTCTCTGCTTGACCTTGCCTAGTGTCGTCTCGACTGGTTCTCCACCAGCCTCGTAGGCGCGTTTTCCGCGCCATGGGCGCTTGACCCCACCGGTGGCTTTCTTCTTGTGCATGTTGCCATGGTATCGAGGCATTCGAATCGAATTCTGACCAACGGATTCGGCATATTAACCGTTCCTCTAAGGCAAGCGCGATTTTGATCTTGTGAACTCGGGACCATGAATTTTTCACATAGGAGTAAATATTGTTCAACATGGAAAAAGAGGGGAGACTAACCTAGGGCATTGTTCTCAGGAATCGATGATGTGGTAGAATTGCTGTTCAGTGGAGCATGGGCTAGGCTACTTCTGCCGTAGCAACGGGGTTTACCTTCAGCGTCGGATTGCTCAGGATCTCGCTATTCTTGAAGGAAAGGTCCAGAACAATGTTCACAGTCAGCGCACCGTAAGCTTGTGCCCCTGCAGGTTATCGGTATCTTTAGAGACCCGCCGGGTATGGTAAAGGTCATGGGTTGACGTGTTTCCTGTGCCATGTTTTTCTCAGACGGTCGGACTAGGAACCCATAATTTAATCCAAGACAATTGAACAGAGCCAGAATGCGATTCTTCTCAAGCTCCCGGTCTCGTTCGCCTTAAGGCGAGCCGCGCTTCCAGAATCTTCAAGCCTCCCATGGGGATCGGTCAAATCCTTGAAGTGAACGACTGGAGGATGGTCCGTTGCGTCAGGCAAGTACATGGGGACAGACGATTTTCTAGCTGCAACGTCAGATTTTTTCGTCTTTGGCCCGTTTGAGTAACCGAATCTTTATCTGGTTCTGGAGCCGAATTTCCTCTTGAGGAGAAGTTTGCCGAACTATTGCTTGGAATGCGGTGGAAACCTAAGTTATGACCCTGCAATCAAGCAATACGCGTGTAAGAGCTGCGGCCTAACCTTCACCCAGCAAAACCTTCTGGAAGGAAGAGAGAAGATGCTTCGCACGGAGGAATCCGCGGATGAAGAGAAGAAACGACGCCACAAAGACTATCTGAAATGGTGGCTCAGCGATAAGAAGAAACCGTAGCGATAGTTTTCTCAGAAACCCCGTCTGACAGTATCTGTTCGTCGAGGGACCGTCTTATCCTGGCAGCTCGAGTTCGAGTTCCAACTCATCCCTAATCGGAACCCCGTTCGACGCCTTCAAGGAGATCTCCGGCTTCAATTTGCGGGAGGCCTCAAGGGCGTTGGGGTAGAGCGCGACCAGTCGGAACCCTTTCTTCTGATAGAAACCTAAGGCGTTGAGATTGTCGTTGGTCGTAATGAGCCAGAGTCTCCTACAGCCATTCACCTTGGCCTTTTGCTTGACGGCGTCAATGAGCATCGTTCCTATTCCCTTGCCTTGAACGGTGCTGTCAAGGGTAACGATCTCGCAATCAGGACCCTCTGTTCTATATGTCAACAAACCGATAGGTTTCTCTCCCTGGAGAGCTGCAAAACCATCAAGTTCAGCCGGACGAATGACCCTGTCCTTGGCGACGACAATCTCTGAACCCCAGTGAGACTTGATGAAGGACTCAACCCAGTTGCGCTCCGACGCCTGAGTTGCCCTAACCAGAAGGTCGGTCACTCATTCTCCCACCAACGAGCCACAGCACAGCCTCGTCTATAATTTCTGTCCACTACAGGGAGGATGAATGGGCATTGCTCATTTCTTGGGAAGAGTTAACTTTCCAGTGGCTGGATCGTCCGACAGTCGGATTTTAATGCTTGAGGAGATGCTTGACAGGTGGCGTCGTGGAGCGAGGGGTCCGCTTCCCCAGCTTACTCCAGTCCAGCTTCTAAATGCCCTAGTTCTCATCGACGAACAAGGTCCTGTTGGACGCCGCGCTCTTGCCCAAGCGCTTCAGATCAACGACGGTGTTACCCGTGGTTTGTTGGAGAGGCTCGCGGAACAAGACCTGGTTGAAGTTGGTGAAGGAACGGGCGTCAAGCTTTCCAGGCAAGGACGAGAGACATTGCAGAAATATCTCAAGCAGATAGCCGTGCGCAAGATCAAAACACTAGATGAGACAGAACTCGTCCCCGGCAAAGTCTCGGTAGGAGTCCACCTGGCGAAAATGTACAAGGCCGGGATCACAGGGGTCTCACAAAGGGACGAAGCTATCAAGGTAGGCGCCGAAGGAACCCTAACCATAGCAGTTGTCAACGGAAAGCTCTCGATTCCACCTGACAACAAGAAGGTTGCCGAACTATCACCACGTGAAGACGCTCGAATTCGAGAACTCTTCCATCCATCTGAAAACGACCTCGTGATTATCGGTTTCGGGAAGGACGCGAACCGCGCTCTCTCCGGGGCGCTGGCCGCTGTTCTCTCATTGGAGAAACACTAGTCCCGGTTCTTTCGAGGGCATGGCTGAGTGAAGAAATCGCCGACGGCGGAGATAATCTCCGTTGGCAACGAGTTGCTAATCGGGCATACGCTGGATACCAATTCCCACTGGATCGCGAAACGTTTCACTAGATTCGGTTGGACCCTTCAGAGGATCACTGTCCTTCGCGACTCCCTCCCGGCCATTAGGGACGGGGTTACAGGTGCGCTTCGAAGAAAATCGGACCTTTTGATCACTCTTGGTGGTCTCGGGCCGACGCATGATGACATGACTCTCAAGGGAATCGCCATTGCCCTTGACACGCGGCTCATGCTGAATCCTGAGGCTCTCGCCATGGTCAAAGCCCGATACAGTAAGCTAGAAGCCTCTACGGGGCTAACCCGGTCTCGTAGAAAAATGGCTACTCTGCCAGAGGGCGCAGAGCCTCTGCCTAATATTGTTGGGACCGCGCCAGGGGTCACGATCAAGGTTGGCACGATCAGGCTAATCTCCCTTCCAGGCGTTCCTTCCGAGATGAAAGCGATCTTCACCGGCTCGGTTATTCCAATGCTGAGGGCTTCAGAGGCAGAAGCTCCTAAGGAAGTCACCGTGGGTCTGGTTGGGATTGTCGAGTCAGCGCTCGCGCCCGCACTGGACCGTACACGCAAGGCGTTTCCCGGTCTTTATTTCAAGTCCCACCCGCGCGGACGCGAAGGCGGAATTCGGAGCCTAATTCAACTCCACGTCTACAGCGTGGACCCGGCTTCCCGCGCCAAACTGGACAAAGCCATCGCATACCTCCTTCGCAAACTATCAAAGTCAGCTTATTCTGGCCCGAAAGGCCAAAGAAAGCCCGGCAAGAAAGTGCTTGAATCGTAACTTTTCTTTTCTTTGTAACTATTTTGCGACCCCCCTGAGTGGTTTTTCCGCGCCGCGCCTTTCGTGAAAAACGCTTGGAATCCACGCTTACCAGTCCGTGCCAATGCTTCCTTCCTTCGTGACCCTCCGTGAAATGGTCCGCGCCATGGGAACGTTGGATGTCCTTTCAGTTGCCGGTTGACACTTGCCAGGAGAAGCTTGTTGCGAATCCTGGTCCTTCCATGTAGCCCGACAGCGCCCGCGCCAGCGAGGCTCGATGCCCGAACCCTACGACCGCCAAGACTTGGCCTGTCGTCGAGTCCATCACCGTCTTCAACCGGTTGATCATGTACTCCTCACGTGTGTCGATCAGTATCTTGCTCAGGACCGGGTATCTCTTCCGGAACGCTCCGATCTGCGAGTCCATATCCTCCGTGACTTTCGACCAGTTTATCCGGCTGAATGGCAAGACCACAAGGCTGAGCAGCGCATCAACCACCAGTTTCGTCTTCTCCTTCCTCGGCAGCTTCCTCAACGCCGCGCCCGTACTCGTGATTGGAAGATCGATGAACTCCACTCTGGACCCGACAGCCCGAGCCGCCTTCGCCGCCTCCAACATCTCCGTTCCAGGCGGCGACACGGTAATCTGCCCAGCAAACCTCTCCAACAAGGCCATAGTCAGGAATGATACTCCTGCGCCGCGCCCCCTCTGAGCCTTCGGATTCTCAAGAGCCATCATCCGAGCCTCATCCAGTTCCAACGCGACAACCTCAGGCTTCAACGCGACGATACTATCTCGGACAGCAGTGGCGCTAGCAGGGTCCACATGCACTGTCCCGATCATGGACAAGCGAGCCCCCACCCTCTCCAACGCCCATCACTTTCCTCGCAGATCTAGCCAGTTGAACGTCTATAAGGCGGCTTCCCCAACGCCAAGGATCAGAACCCCGTAAGCTATCAAACGGGATACAGCTATGACCAATCTTGACACGCTCGCAGACGAGCGCCAGCGGATCAAAACAGACGAGAGAAAGCTTCTAGGAGAACTCTCTGAAGCAAGAGAAAAGCTGGACAAAACCCGCAGCGAGCTCCAGGAGAGCCGGAAGATTCGCGACGAGCTTAACGAGACCGTTAGAGCCCTCAAGAAAACAAGAGACAACCTACGAGACAAGGCCAGACAGAACATCACAAAGCTCAAGACGCTCCAGAAAACAGCACCCAAACTACTCGCATCGGTAACCGCCGAGCACGAACTACAACAGCTCGAATGGCAGGTACAATCAGTCCCGTTGGGCAAAGAGGAAGAGAAACGTTTGATGATAAAAATCCGAGCACTCGAGATCCAGGTGACAGCGTCCAAGAAGATCCTAAGACTGCGAGACGAGGTTGCCAAAGGTAACGAGGAGGCAGACAAGCTCCACGCCAAAATCCAGGAACTCGCAGAAGAAAGCCAGAAACATCATGAGGAGACTGTAATACTCTCCGAACGGTTCCAAGCACTCAAGATAAAACAAGACGATGTCAGGAAATCCCTAAACCAGCTCCGCGGAGAATACAAAGACACGGACGAGAAATACCAGGTCGTCCGGAGATCAATCGATCTAGCGGATAAGATGAGCCAGCGCCAAAAAGAAGAGACCCACAAACAGAACCTGAAAGAAACTGCCAAGAAGAAGCTCAGTCAGGGCGCGAAACTCTCGCTCCACGAGCTAGGAGCGCTCTACGAGGAAGAAGAATGAAACCACCCATCGCGATAATTGGTGGCTCAGGCGTCAAATCCATCATCAAAGGCGAAGAAAAAATCATCGGCACCCCTTACGGTCCAACCCCAACCTTGACAATAGGACAAGTCAAGGGACGCGAAGCAATCTATCTACCACGACACGGCGAAGGACACGCCTCTCCACCACACAAGATCAACTATCGGGCCAACATCTGGGGACTCAAGAATCTCGGCGTAGAACGCATAATCGCAACCAACGCCGTCGGCGCAATAGACACCTCACTCGCACCAGGCGACATCGTCATACCCTCAGACCTAATCGATTTCACAAAATCGCGACGAGGAACCTTCTACGACGGTTCTCCAGTCACTCACGTCGACGTGTCCGAGCCATACTGCCCAACAATCAGAAACGCGATCGCCAGCGCCGGCTCAGACAACAAGAAAAACCTCCGAAAAGATGTTGTAATGGCCTGCACCGAAGGCCCAAGATACGAGACCCCGGCAGAGATCCGGATGCTCAAGACCATCGGCGGGGGAATCGTCGGAATGACCGGCGCCCCAGAAGCCTTCCTAGCGAGAGAGCTCGAGATCTGCTATGCATCCATCAGCTTCATCTCCAACATGGCAGCCGGACTCCAGAGAACACTCTCAGCCAAGGAGGTAGAAGAGAAAGGAAGAGAAACTGGTCAGATTCTGAACAAGATTCTCATAGAAGCTATAGGCAAGATACCTGACACGAGAGAGGGGTGCTCTTGCGGAAGAGCGCTCGCCCAAGCACAATTGAACAAACCGGAGGTCAAAGAACAAACCTGTTAGACAGCCTGCTCAGAATCGCAGGAGTATACACCGCCTATGAAAAATGGCTGACCGAACAGGTAAAAGGAAAACCGTTACCTGAACATATCGGAATCATACTAGACGGTAACAGAAGATGGGCGGAGCAAAAAGCCCTCCAACCCAACGACGGGCACATCACCGGCGCCAAAGTAGGAGAAGAAGTGCTCGATTGGTGCCTCGAATACGGAATCAAGACCCTAACACTCTACACGTTCTCGACCGAAAACTTCGATCGTCCCGCTGAAGAGGTAAACGCTGTCCTCAAGCTCGTTGAGGAAGAAGCACGAAAACTCGGCAGAGACAAGCGCCTCCACACTCAGAAAGTGAGAGTCAAAGCCCTGGGCAGAACAGACCTCCTCCCGGAAAGCCTCCAAGACGCGCTAAAGAAACTTGAAGATGAGACGAGCCAATACTCCGGGCACTGCCTGAACATCGCAATCGCTTACACTGGACGCGCAGAGATCGTTGACGCTACCAAGAAGATCGTTGACGACGTCTACCAAGGACACTTGAAACCTCAAGACATCGACGAGGGAATCTTCCACAAATACCTCTACACCGCACACCTCCCGAACCCGAACCCGGACCTGGTCATACGGACATCGGGAGAGGAACGGTTGAGCGGCTTCCTCCTGTGGCAAGCAGCCTATAGCGAGCTTGTCTTCGTAGACGTTTACTGGCCCGAGTTTCGAAGAATCGATTTCTTAAGGGCTATCAGACTCTACCAGAGGCGCTACAGAAGATTCGGCCGATGAGAACACGCCACGATTCCGAGTGAGAGTCCAGGGCCCCAGCCTTGGTGTTCATCAAGAGAATCGACATCCGAGGATTCAAGACCTTCAACAAAAAGGTCTCCATCAGCCTCGGCACAGGATTCACCGTAATAACCGGACCCAACGGTTCCGGCAAGTCCAACATCCTTGACTCTCTAAAATTCGCGCTAGGCGAACTCAGCCCTAGAGAACTGCGAGGGAGAAGCCTATCCGACCTCGTCCACAAATCACAGGGCGAAGGAGCACGCTCCGCGTACGTCGCCGTCCAGTTCGACAACACCGACCGGAAACTGCCAGTCGACTCTGATCTCGTAACGATTTCGAGAGAGTTCTCGAAGGGCGGAGAGGGAATCTACCGGCTCAATGGACGACGCCTCTCAAGAAAACAAGTACAGGACATCATGAGTTCGGCCGACATCCAGGTCACCGGGTTCAACCTCATCTCACAACATGCGATCACACGGCTCGCGGAGATCAGTACCGAAGAACGAAGAAAAATTCTGGAAAGCCTAATCGGAATCGGAACCTTCGAGACCAAGAAAGCCGAGGCAAGAGTCCAGTTGTCCGAAGCGGACTTGAACCTCAAAGTCGCCTCGGCAAGAGTCGATGAGGTCCGACAGAGAATCGAACAACTTGAAAGAGAAAGAAACGATCTCCTGCGGTCTAACCTTCTCAAGACCGAGATAAACAGTCAACAAGCCCGCATCCTCTCCGCCCAGATCCTATCACTCGAAACACGACACCAGGAAATGCTACAGACCCTCGACCAAGAACAGCTCAAGCTAGATAAGGTCAGACGTGAACGAGAAGACCTAACACAGCAAAGAGCAACGATCGAGGAAGAGAGGCGCCGCTTCGAGGAAAAGACAGTCACTCAAGGAAACCAAGAACTCTTCGACCTCGAAAGACGCATAGCCGAAGCCAGCAAGGGAATCGTCGAAGCAAAATCAACCTCAGAAACGGCGAAGAGCCTAGTTGCAACTCGCACGAGACAACGCGACGCCTTCACAAAACAAGCAGAAGAGATGGAAACCTCCATCAAACCACTGGCAAGCTCGATCAAAAGCCTCCAGTCACACAAGAAGATCTTCGAAGACAAAATGGAGGAGTCCACATCCAAGGTCGAAAAAATTAGCCAAAAGCTCACCGTCTCGAGAGTATCGCTCGACCAAGACAACCAGAAACTACGAGAGGTTCAAGACGAGATTGATGGTCTCGGCAAAGAACTCTCAAACCTAACCGCCCAAAGCAAAGGCAGTTCCACAAAACTCGACCTAACCGCCAGCCACCTTCAGACCCTCGAAGCACGCCAACAAGAGTTCGCACAGCTCTCAGAAGAACTGAAGAGCAGAATCCGCGAAATGGAAAAGCTCCAGAAGGAAGAAGAGAAACGACTAGAAACGATCGAACAAAAAACAAAGGACTATGGCGAACTCAAAGACCAGCGAAGAAAAGAGATCGACGAAGCCCTTGAAATCGCAAAGAGAGCACGCGTCACAGTAGTCGAATTCAACACACAAAAGAACCTAGCCGACAGTCTGGGGGCAGAAGACAGAGCCATCGAGAAGATCGAGGAGATGGCCGATGAAGGTGCGCTGAAAGGCGTCTACGGACGCCTCGAAGACCTCGTCAAGTTTCCAGAAGAATATGGCAAGGCAATTCAAGCAGCCAGCGCGGGCTGGATGAAAGCACTAGTCGTGAAAAATCTGGAAGTCGCAATCAAGTGCATCGAGAGCCTAAAACGCACCAAGCTCGGACGAGTCAAGATAGTACCCATAGACGATCTTGAGCTCCCAACCGATGATCTCGATGCTAACCCGGCGCCAGGAATAATTGGTCCTCTTTCAAAGGTGATACGGTCCGACAGGTCCATCGCGCCCGCCGTCCAATTCGTCTTCGGCGATACGATACTCGCTACAACACAGAGGGCAGCGTTTCTAACTGCAGCCAAAGGACAAAGATGCGTCGTGACAAGCGGAGATCTTTACGAGCCTGGAGGAGGCTTGGAGAGCGGTTACTACAGAGCCCCGCTCGAGATCTCCAACATAGTTCCCCGATCTACTGCTCTTGAAACTCTTGAGAAAACAGTCAAGTCTCTGGAGACGGTTGTACAACGTTCACGGTCGGACGTTGACCGGATCGAGACAGAGCTTAACGAGCTCTTGGAAGACCGAGTATCCGCGAGCAAGACCCGAGAAGCCCTAGCGAGAGACGTAGAAACTGCCAAGAAGAGTTTCGAGAGAACAAGAGCCTTCCTCCAGCAGACTACAAGACGAATTGATGGTCTTCAAAGCTCTATGAGAAAAGAACGGGCACTGCTAGAAGAGACCGCGGAAAAACAGGGAGAAATGAAGAGGCGCCTCGCAGTGATCGAGGAAGAGAGAACGAAGCTTAGAATCGACTCACGTAGGACAGGACTCTCTCTGCTCGAAACGGAGCGAGACCAAGTTGTCGCGGAGAACCAAGCTATCCTTCGGGAGAAGCTCGAGCTGGAGTCGCGTCTCTCCAATCAACAGTCTACTCTTGAGACACTGAGGCCGGGAATCGATCAGATCCGGATACAGCTTCGCTCGCTTGACTCTGAGATTCACCGTGAAGAGACTCGTGCGAACGAAGCGCATGGGCGACTCGAAACACTGGAGAAAGAGATGAAACAATTCAACGAGGAGAAGGAACGCCTAGTCGGAAACTTGGACAGCGTTGTAGATGAGAGAAAGAAGTACGAAGAACGGTTTGTAGAAGTCGAAAAGGCAACCCGGAAACTTCTGCAGATGATGGACCCGCTCAACGCAAACGTCACCGATCTAAAGGCAGGCCTCAGAGAAGCGGACGCTCAAATAACAATCTTCAACGGACAACTCAAGGGCCTCGGCTTCGAAAAACCGCTTGAGACTCATCCAGACCTGATCAAGGAGGCTGAAGACATGAAACGTGTCCTCGAACAGGAGCGGGACGAGATAGGCGCTATCAACCAACTTGCTGCGCAGCAATACGAATCACAGAAAGAAGGATACAAACACCTCTCAGTCCGAATCGGAGAACTCGAACGAGAGAAGCTAGCTATTCTCGAGTTCATGAACGAACTAGAGACGAAGAAGCATGACACCTTCATGAGCGCCTACAACAAGGTCAACGAGACATTCCAGAGCATTTTTCGCGAGATGACAGGTGAAGGAAATGGAAGAATGGTCTTGGACAATCCCGAAAACCCATTCGAAGGCGGACTAGATGTCCTGCTACAGTTCCCAGGAAAAACCGAGCTCACCATCGGAAGTGCGAGCGGAGGAGAGAAATCCGTCTCCACAGTTTGTTACCTCCTAGCGCTTCAACAAATCCATCCAATGCCATTCTACGTGATGGATGAGATCGACGCTCACCTAGACGTGCTCAACGCGATACGGTTGGCTACACTTATCAGATCGAGGAGCAGCATGTCCCAGTTCATAGTCATCTCGCTCAAGGACACAACCATATCCAGAGCAGAGAGAGTGTTCGGAGTCTTCATCGACAAGGGCAGTAGCCAGATCGTGTCCCTACCCTCAAGGAGCGAGAACAACTGACAGCCCACGAAGAAGCCTACTGGCTCAAAGCGCCTTACGCGGTCCTCTTCGATCTAATCCATCTTCACCGCGTCAAACCCTGGGACGTAAACCTCGCAAACCTCCTCGACGAGCTTCTCCACGAGATGAGGGGCAGAGGATTCATCGATTTCTCCGTGTCCGGAACGGCTCTCCTTTCCTCGGCAATTCTTCTGCGTATGAAATCAGAACTCATCCTCAAGATGGAAGAGCCGCCTAAGCCCCCGCTCGAGAGGCCCACGGATTTCGTCCCACCACCACTAGCCTTCCCGCTCAGATATGAATCGACAACCACGTCTGTCGAAGAGGTCATCAAAGGACTGCTTGAGGTGCTGATGGCGGAGAGGATGCTTCCGCCCAGCGCACAGCAGATCCTCAGAACGCCCGAAGTGTTCGAACAAGTGGACGATTTCCTCGTCAAAATTGAAGAAAACATCAAATCGTTTCTCGAGAGACTGCTCGCAGAAGCCGGCCCGACACGTAAGAGACTCTCCTTTCTAAACCTCCTCGGAAAAGGGGACCCTCTTGACGCAGTGAGAATGTTCATCATGCTACTATTCTTGGCGGTAGAGGGAAGAGTTGGCCTCGCCCAGCCTCTCGAGTTCGGAGATATTGAAATCGAGCTGAAAAACGATGGAAGAACAAGTTTCGACTAGCACAGCTCAGCTGAAAACTACTGACCTCCAGCAGCAGCTTTGCGAAGCCGCGCTATACGTTTCCGGAAGGCCACTAGATCTGAAGATGATCGGGTCCGTCATTGGCGCTAGATCAGAGGACAAGATACGGGGAATCGCAACCGCAGTTGCTGAACGGTACAGAATGGCAGGGAGCCCGATTCAGGTCGTGGAGCTTCCTGATGGACGCTTTGTTATGCAGCTCAAGGCGGAATTTGGCAAGCATGTTCGGAAACTGGCGAATAGGCCGCTTCTAACACCCGGGCCTCTTCGAACTCTGTCTTTCATTGCATTGAAGCAACCTGTCACTCAGTCATATGTTGTGCGCGTCAGAGGAAAATTGGCCTATGGTCACGTAAAACAGCTGAAGGATATGGACCTGATTAGCGACGAGAGGATCGGGAGAACGAGAATGCTAAGGACGACCAGTACATTTGCAGACTACTTCAACCTCAACCATGACCAGTCGCTCATGAAAAAGGAATTGAAGAAGGCACTCCAGCTCGGGGATGACCCACAATTACCCATCGAGACAACTAAGTCGGAAAACTGACACTCTGATCACACCTTAATCGTCCAAAAAAACTCTTAGGGGATAGATTATGTCCTCACGGCAGAAGCGATTATCGGAGCCAACGTTGGACTCTCTATCCCAACTGTTTCAAGCAAGTGGAGATACGTGGGGATTGGGTTTCGGTGTCTGTAAAGATATGAGAAGTGGATACCATTGGCTTCGCCCCGCAGAGCCTCGTAGGCGTCTGCCGCCACAGCGAGACTTCCTCCAACCGGATCCTCTGACAATTTCTTCCTGACTTGAACTGGAACGGGAATGTCGAATTTCTGCCCAACGAACAGCACGTTGTCCAGGCTGATCGGAATCGAGACTTGAATGAACAACGGTACGTTCAATCCCGCTTCGAGAAGAGAATCTCTGTGCGCGAGCACACTCTCGGAATCGAAGGCGACGTTTGTGACTATGAAATCTGCGCCCGCATCCACCCGCGATATTGTCCGGGAGACTTCACTTTCACGGTCATTAGAGTGCTGGTTTGTCACTGCCCCGATGCATGGGTCGCATCCACCGTTTACCAAAGAGATGCCTCGAATCAGCTCGTTCGTCGTACTAAACTCGTACGTCCCGGGACGCGGCTCTCGATAAGGGTCTCCATAGACGATCAGTACGTTTCCAAGTCCATCCTCCACTTGGTTCGAGATTGTGGACAAGTCTGATCTCCGGCAATCACGACATGTTAGAGAGGGAACAGCTGTTATGCCAGCCCTGTTGATGATAGAGGCCGCTGCGAGGCTTCTATGCTGGGGAGTTACCTGGAAGGACTTCGGATAACTCGGGTCATTGTGACCATTCCGCAGAGCGGGAACCGTAATAGCGTCAACTCTACCCTTCAGGAGGGCCAAATCGCTCGGAACGACTCTGTCCGGAATAAGCTCAACAGTAACGAGGTTATGATGCCTGGCGCGATCACTCAGTCTCAACCGTATGTCTCCCTAGCTAGCTCTGCACCTTTCGTGATGTTTGCGAGCTTCGTCAACGATATGTCCCAAGCTCTTGTCCTAAGTCCGCAGTCAGGGTTCGCCCAGATCTTAGCTGGATCACCTACAATCTTCGTGGCGAAGAGAAGCCGGTCTCGCACCAGTTCCGGAGACTCGATCAGATCTCGGCCAACTGCCTGTCCCGCATCGGAGGACACGCTTCCTGTGAAGTCATGCACATGGGCGACACCAAGCCCGAATTCGCCGGTGAAACCTGCGTCGACGAAATGTTTGAGGTCGCTGTATCCTTCTCGTGAGCTCTTATCGACTCCTAGACGTGAAGTGTCTCGGTTGGCGAATTCTAACGCGAGCTGGTCGCACTTTTCAAGCTTCGGCGCGTATTCTGCCAGAACCTTGTATCCTATCTCGGACGGGTAGCAAGTGTGGTCACTGAACTTGCAACTGAACCCTTTGACCGTCTCATTCCACGCTTCGACAAACAGTTCCATCTCATGAGGTTCTGGATGCGTAGTCACCGCCGGTTCGTCTATCTGGATCCAGGATGCGCCTGCGTTGACTAGGTCTTGGATTTCAGGTCGTACGACTTGCTCTACGATATCGAGTAGGAACTCTCGCTTTGCCTCGATCTTTCGAGCCTTAGGAGACGAACCGTGTTGTTTCTGGATGTAGTATCCGCTGAAGGACCAATCCACCAGTGTGTATGGGCCGGTGATCGGAACCTTCACGGCTCGGTGAGCGTATCTCTTCACGTCTAGAAATTCTGGCGCGTAGATGGGGCGTTTTCTTGACACTCTTGATTCGGCGACTCCTTTGTTGAAGTACTTGTAGTCGAACGAGTGGACATGGCCTAGCAGGTTCATTCCCTGCACCGCCTTGATTACATGCTCATACATTTCGACTCTCTGCTGCTCTCCCCCTACGCCGTCGTTATCTACGCCAGCGGTTTCGAAGAGACGGAGGCCATATAGGGTGGAAAGTTCCAGAATCTCTTTTGCGCGTGTCTTGTCGTCGCTAGTCTTGAGAATGCTTTTGGCTCGGTCATGAAAGTCATCAATCCCGAGCTTCTCAGCCCATTCTTCGGCCTCGGAAAGGTCTTGTGCGGAGAGGGGTTGTCGCAGTCCCTTCGTTCTCCATTTCGGCTTGGCTAGACTTCCGATCTCCTGAACCGGAAAGAGCTTCGACATCTATCGACTCTCCTCGAACAGTTCAGATGCTTTCGACAAAGCTTCCAGCTTTTGGTTGGCGATTCCCTGTGGCACAAATTTGAGGTCTGAATTTGAAGCAAAAACTAGGTTTTGAACGTCTACTTGCTCGCGGAATTTTCGCGCCGTATCAGCAATCCAGTGAGCGTCCTCGACGTAGGATTCTTTTGAGTCAACGAGACCCAAAACGAGTGTTTTCGAGGTCTGTTCGCTAAGCGAGGAAACGTCAGTTTCGAACAGATCGATTCCAATACCGCGAACCGGTAAGTCCAGAAGTTCGGAGAATAATGGGGAAGCATCGCCAAAATAGGTCTGAATTACAAATTCTCCGGGATTGTTTTCGACCACGGAGCGAATTGCTCTGAGAGCGAGTTCAACCTCTGACTCGTCTCTGAAGGTCGCTCGATACGGCTGATAGACCAAACACGGTTCCGATAGTTGGAAGAGCGAAACGCCCTCAGCCCTGAGTTTCTTGATAATCTCGCGCTCGGCAACTGCTACATCAACGAGCAAGTCAGGATACTTTTCGTAATACTTGTTTTCTGATAGTTGCGAGAATGTATATGGTCCAGGTAAGGTGATTTTCCGGTTCTTTTCTCCTGCTAAGAGTTTGGTTTGGAGAAATTTCTCCGGGTCGATCTCGCCGACCGAGACCCTGCCTACGACGATGGGCTTTTGGTAGAATGTGTTGGTGTCAAACCATCTTGAGTATCGTGTCCCTGACTCTATTCCTTTGAGAGATTGCGTTATGGGTCTTAGCTGATCTTGCCATCCGAGGGCTCCGTCAGAAATATGGCCGAAGCCTAGACTCTTTTGGAGTTTGATGAGTTCTTTTGTTTCCTGTTCAAGTCGAACTTCTACTTGGCTCCAGCTGGTTTTTGCCCGTTCGTAGGAGCGGGTAAGCTCAATTAGTTTCTCTGACCGCGGGTGAATTCCGGCAAGCTGGATATCAGGGGACATGTTTTCGTTGGTGTTTCCAGTTATTCTAATTATATAAGTTCTGTTGTACTCATATTCCGTTAGGAATATGGCTTGCTGTATTCCGATAGGAATAAGAGCACCGTCGGATAGACCGGAAGATATGCTTCCATCCTTGGGGGAGATTCCGAAGAAGAGGAAAGAGCTCGGACTAACGCAGTCCAGACTCGCCATATCTGCTGGAGTAAGCCAGTCAATAATCGCAAAGATCGAAGCCGGCTCTGTGGATCCATCTTATTCGGTAGTGCAGAGACTATTCAGCGCTCTAGAACGAGCAGGTGTTGAGAGCCCTGCGCGTCGGGTGGATGAGCTGATCAGCCGGCCAGTCGTTTCCGTGACACGAACGCAACTTGTCCGTGATGCTGTGGACTTGATGAGGCGGAGGGGCTATTCGCAGCTCCCGGTTTTCGAGGGCGGAAGATCTGTCGGAAGTGTTTCCGAGAAGACGATTCTAGATCGGGCGGCGCGGGGTGAGTCCCTAGAGTCGGTGCTTGGCCTCAAGGTTCGAGAGATCATGGATTCGCCGTTTCCTGTGGTCAATAGTGATACTCCCCTTGATCTTGTCCTAGGATTATTGCAGAGTAACTATGGCGTCCTCGTGGCGAAGGGCGAGAGCGTTGTTGGTATTCTGACAAAGTCGGATATTCTGAAGACAAAGAGGTAATTTCGGTAATCCGGGAATGCGGAGTCCGGCTCTTGAGTGAAGTGTCCCGTGTTGTTTCCGTTGACTATTCACTAGGGTAACATCATTCCTATCCAAGAACAACTCATGCTGTGTTCTCCTGTTCGAAATACTACTGAGACAAGTATCCTTGGATGAACCTGAATGATCAATAGAAATGGGTTGGATGAATGCTAGTCCAACTTACCAGTCTGGATCCAATCTGGACCTTGTTCACAGTCATAGGAATACTCACCCTGTTCGGGAAGAAGAAGAAAGACGAGAAAGAAGACGGAGAAAATGGAGAGGCCTCGACGACCATGGCCGCATCTACACCCGACTCTTCAACATCATCTATTCCGATCCAGACTCCCCCTGTTCCGGCAGGTTCACTTACGCCTCCAAACCCTGCACCAGTGAATGCTTCTACCTTCTATCGACCACAGAGAAGCTGGTCAGCTACTCCGCAGGGAGACGAGGACAGCTCGTTGAGTAGACTACTACAGTCTCTTCTCAAAGACCTGCCATTCGACGCGAACTCGATTAGCGGCGATCAGCCGAGAGCGTTTACGACCGAGGGTCTTTCGGAATGGGTCCCACCCAGAGCGACGCCCACGAGCCGGCCGATGGTAATCATTCCAGGGGGGAAGAAAGGCGCTGAGACAGACAAAACTGCTCCAACTCCCTCACCGCCAGCGACCACTGCGCCTCCTCCGCCAGCGCCTCCGGCTCGGTTCGTCAAACCTTCTGAGCCCATGGAGCAGACTCCGAAGGAGGCGTTCCAGCCCAAGTTCTATCCGCCACCTTCATCGGACAAGCCGGAGAAGCCTGTCCGGGAAGAAGCTCCAAAACGTCCCAGCCCTTCAAAAGTCTCTCAGAGTTTCGATCATATCTTCGAGCTTACGCAGGGTAATTTGGACTCTCCCGGTCTTGTGGTTGTGAATGGGGCTCAGGGGTCTGGGAAGACGACCCTGTGTTCCGGCCTTGCGAGCAGTTTTCTGAAGCGGGAAAACCCATGCGTGTTCGTAACTTACGATAAGGCGCCCGGTGCGCTTAGGGATCAGATGAAGAAGATTGGTGCTGATCCGTCGGAGGCCGAGTCTCAATACCGGTTTTTGCTCGTGGACGGGTTTTCGGCCCAGTCAGACTCGTTCAGTTTCGAGCCTTACTATGTCGAGAAGGCGTTTGACTTTGACTCGATACAGGACGCGCTGGTCAAGAACAGTTCCATGTTCATCGGCGAGAAGACGAAGATCCTTTTCGACTCGATCGATCAGGTTGTCGCGAAGGTTGCCTCAAAGGATTTTGTCAAGAGACTAGGGGAGACCTTGGACAAGCTGAGAGACTCGAACGTGACACTGGTTCTGACGGTGGATCTCTCGAAGGCGCCGAAGGATGTTGTCAAGTGGCTGGAAGATACTGCATCGTGCGTTATCGACTTGGACAAGGACGATTCTGATCCGAACGGGCGAGAGCTGAAGGTCAGAAAGCTCAACGGGTCCACGTCAAAGCTCGACACAGAGACTTTCGAGATAGACTCGGGCAAAGGACTCGTCTTCATAAAATAGCCTCGTCCGTACACGGACTGGGGAATGAACAGGGATAAGTTACTCGTCATCTTTCGAGTCGTCCGTCTTCTGGGCTAGTTGGAACGCTTCCAGGGGCACCCATCTGTTCTTCTGGGTACCTTTCACCCAGGCGCCTCCTCCGTCGATCCATTCGACGACACCTTCAATGGTCTCGCCGCTCATCAACGTCACCTTGACGTTGTCGCCGGGCTTGGGAAGAGACATGACGCGGAGCGAACAGGGGGATTGAATCGACTCTGATAAAACCCTAACCTGGCGATATCGGACAAACCGGTCACATATTCGGGAGAACCTGAGACATACTTTCGTAAGGGTCCGCGGAAACCACTCACGCCGAGCAAAACGGTTGAGACATACCCACCTTTTTCCTGGGACCATTTCCTGTCTGGTAGGATTATCGGCGAGACAGGCTGAACAAGGCGCAATACAGGCTTGAATACTGAGGCAAGAAGTCGAGAGATCTTAACCGGTTCACTAACGATTCGCAGGGCAGTCTAGGGGGTCCCTCCCAGATCCGAGATCAGGGCTGATAATGGGCGAATCTGGTCCTTGAAACCAGCTTCGCCCTGCAGAAGATCGAAACCCAATCAAGGGATGTTGACGCCAAATCGGGAGGCTCGGCTTGAAGTCATGGGCAGGGTCACTGCTTGAGTTGATGGCTAATGGTTCCCTTCTCCAGCAGAAAGATGAATGTGACGATGTGGAAGATTGCGGCAAGATACGCCCCGAGCAGAATACCAAAATCATTCTCTAGAAGATATGTGTCGACACCTGTGACATAGGCTAAAGTCTGCGCGTAGAACAAGTTTGCCAGTCCGAGACTGTTCCAGACGAGACTAGCGGCTCAGGTCTTGGGCCCTCCACGCCCAAGAGCGTATGCGATAATGGGCGCGAAGATCGCTGTGCTGCCGTCTCCAAAGACTGTGGGTATCACAAAGCCAGCTGGTAAAGTGCCATTCTGGAGTAGGGGAATGAGGGACAAGCCAATCAGGCGGAGAACTTGGACTGCGATTAAGATCCTAGCATATTTGAGAACCGAAGGTGAACCTGGCGTCTTCAGCGAGCCACTTGATTCCATACCGGGGTCATGAATAAAGAGACGATATAACGACAGGCTGGAGTCTCTCTGCAGGAAAGTGCAGAGTTTGAGAAATTCTTTCTATTCGATGAAGGTCAGAGGGGTTCCACGTAGCCGAAACCTTCACGAATGATCTTACGCACCTGCTCAGCTCTTTCTTCTGTATTCTTGTCCAAGAAAATCTTGACAATATGACCTTTTTCGGTCTCGAAGCGCAACCCTTCCTTCCGGAACTTTTCTAGGGCGTCGTTTAGGGTGAAATGGTTTCCGAATGTTGCGACAATAATCGCCCTGTTCTTCTTCTTGCCGCCCAACCGTATCGCGGTCTTTCTGAATCCCTCAGCTAAACCGTAAGCCATCGCAAATCCAGCTTCTATTTAGAGCCAGGCGGTTCCGCTATTATGACTATCGGGTCACGCGGCCAATTCAATCGGCCGCATCTTCTCAGACGGCCTCTTTCCTAAGACCTTCCCTAGCTCCACCGCCACAACTCTACGGTTTGACCTCTGACCACCATACCACCTACTCGTTTGATCATCGCCATACTTCCGCCGGAATAGATTCAAAACATGCTCTAGCTGTTCCTGAACGAGATTTCCACTTCCCTCGAAAAGGATCTCTCCAACTTCAACTTCCACCCTCGGAGTCTTCTTCATATTCTTCCACCATTTGGAATCTTCGTGGGCTAGAAAGAACAATTTACCTTCTTCGAAGGCGAACCATAGCTCGACAGTACGAGACACGCCGGTCCGTCTACCCTTGGTAGTCAGATTGAGGTAAGGTGCCTCTTCGAGAATAATCTCACTAGTAGCCAATCCGTTTCCCAACCTACCACGACCTGTCGGACCCTCCGTTATAACCCTGAGTTCTTCTTGGCAGATCTACTCGAAAGACTCGCCTGTTTCGTCGCTGGCGACAGGCTCGCTTTTCACAGGTTGGGAAGATGGAGTCCGTTCGGGAAGCAGAGAATATCTACCATCCGAGGTCCGATAGATAGCCACTCGATGAACAGTTTCCCAGCCAGCGCTACCCTGGCGCCGGATCTGGATGGTCAACACCTCAGCGGTCGGGTCACTCTTTCCAGGCCAGACGGTGAGTCCGAGAAAGTCTCCATTAGGCAGTTTGCTCGTGAACCTTGCCTTGTACTTCTGCCGCTCAGCCATCATAAGAACAATAGAAAGCGACCTCAGCGTATTAAGATGAATCCTTCATCTACAGAGCCTACTCCTGGAGGGCCTTGTCTTATTACTTGCCCGAAAACAGAACATTGATCGATTGACTTGCTCTCCGGAATGCTTGTTGTTCTCCGAGCGCTGGAACGAGAAGATCTGATAACGCTCCACAAGTGGCAGAACGACGAAGAGATCATGCGTTTGGCCCGCTCGTTTCCCGACCATGTGATCTCAAAGGAAGCGCTAGAGGTCGAATTCGCGAGAGAGCTGAAAGGAGACGATACGGGAAGAAGAGCCTACATTATCGAAGAGAAATCCAGCAATAAGCCGATCGGCTGG
>VBBR01000173.1 GCA_005881615.1 Candidatus Bathyarchaeota archaeon | reverse complement strand
CGTGTCTCTGACATTTGATACGTCTGGAAGATTTCCCGCGGTTCCCTCTGAATAGGCTATCTGAACTATAATGAAGTCATCCAGGTTCGTCGCGATCAACCCTGTGTAGCTTTCATTGCTTGAAACTATCGCTTCCGGTATGTTGGAGACGGCGTAGAAACTTGGAGCTGTCGCTCTGAGACTTCCGACAGGCGGACTCGTGCCAGACCCGCTCGTGCCCTTGTCTGTATGATGTTGAAGGATCGGGTTGATCTCGCTGAAGCCTACAACAGTCGTCAACATGACAACAATTAGAACCGTGACGGCGAGAATCCTGGAGAAACGGCGTAAGGAATTGATTCCACGTTTCTTCGAGAGATCCGGCGAATTTGAGAACATGCGATCCGGAGCGCTACTTGGCTCCATTTCATCTTCGAACTCGTAGGACGAGAACCTAGATTGAGCCTTGCCTCTTCTTTGGCCGCCGCCCGAAAAAATTGCCTGGACACCCTCTTGCGCAGGTCTTCTTTTCCTCCACGAGATCTTTCCCAAAGACGATTCCTTCTCCTCACGCTGAACGAACGGGGGCGACTTACCCGCTAACTTGTAAGAGAGTCATTTGCAGAGAACCTACAAGGAAGAGATCCAAGCCTCGCCATAATTGGCATGATATTGCTTGAAACTACTATCCTTTGACAGACTACATCTCGCCGCATTATATTTGCTGTGGAATTCGAAACCAGGGCTCCTTATTAAAGAGCTTCGGCCGTGGATCGGCAAATATCTCCAGGAATCTTTACAATTCTGCGGCTGTAATCCGGATCAGATACTACTGACCATATCCACTAGTTCGGGACGTCCAGTCATTAACAGCTGCCCATCAGAACGTCCAACAGACCCCGTCTCCCGACGAGGGTCCGACAAGGATCCAAGGTGGACCCCTCCATCGCACAAGCGTAAGTTACCGCGAAACCTGCGAACTGGTTACGTTACGCCCATAGTCACAAGAGCAAGTCCAAGTCCTCAAATTGAAAGACGATGAAATCCGCCGCCTGGCTCTGAGGTTCATCAGATCCTCTTTCATAGACAGCGGCGAGATCAAGGCCAATTCCCCAGTCGAACCTGAAGACTGGCAGGGGCAAGTACCGTCCCCCGTCAGCCTCCACGACGTTCTTGACGATCTTGAACTCAAGACTACCAATCTGCTCCGTGTGGAAAGAGGATGGCGTATCACAAAACTACTGCTGAAAGATGGCAGTGTCATCCCGAGAGAGCTTGCCCACGCGCAACCCTACTTTATCCGGCCAAAGAAACAAGCGCTCGAAGTATACTATCTGACAAACGAGCCGCTACGCGGAGCCAAATAATCCTCGAGTCTAGCTCTGAGCGAAAAACCCGGAGCTGGATTAGGCCTGATCGACCGGGCGCGGTGAGCCCATTGGAGCAGTCAAAGGGTTCACCGACACAGTTGGCTTGACCGACAAGGTTCCGTCAGGCTTGAGCTGCAGCCCGATCAGCCCAAGCGCGGTCACGGGTTACGGAACGGCCAGCTTATCCTTCAAGTCAACAATCCCAGGCACATTCAATGTAATGGTTACAGCCTCGAGCGGTCCTACTAGCCACACTGCGACGAAGACAATCATCATGACCCCTGCCCCGAGTAGAAACACCCAACGCCCCCGCAAGCATCTTCGGACTAGCACCCGCAATATTCTACTCGATACTCGGAACAGTCACGATCATCATCGCACCGACTGGCGGTTTCCTATTCTTGAGGTCCAGATCTGAAAGGAAAAAGAACCAATCGACACCGATGAGCGCCGCCTAGAGTCCGGATCGTCGTAGAAAAATTCCAAGCATCTATCTTGTCTCCGGAAAATCGCTGGATATCTCTCGAGAGCTCCACGTGAGGGAATCGAGCCCGGGAAAGGGGCATAGACCTAAGTAATGGGCATTACTGTTGTGTAATACGATATACTATGAGAATATCCAAATTATCACTCGGCATAATCGTTCTCCTCTTCATCACGGCCGTACTCGGCCCAATGGCCATATTCCATCCCCCGACACAAAGCTCGACCCCATCCCAGAGACCACCCGCTCCGAACTTCACTCTCTCCCTCAATCCTACTAACCTAACGATCGTTCGCGGAACAGTCGACAGCTCCAACCTCACAGTAACAGCGGTTAACGGATTCCTCGGAACCGTAAACCTCGCCACCACAGTCCGCCTCAATTCCACCGGCATCCTCGCCTATCTTCCGAACTCAACGCTGACATTCACGAGTTCCGGACCAACAACAAAAATCGTCCTTCTAAAGATCTCCACTACAATCACAAACAACCCCGAAATATTCTACAACGTGACCGTGACCGGGACGAGCGGCAGCCTCACACACTCAGCCACTCTCGCACTGATCCTTCCACTCGCCAACATTCCACCCGTGGCCAGCTTCACATTCACACCGACAATACCGACCGCTGGCACGATAGTGACCTTCACCAGCACGAGTTACGATCCTGACGGAACAATCATCGGCTGGCGGTGGAGCTTCGGTGACGGTAGAATAGCCACCGGACCGACCACTACACACGTCTACAGCAATAACGTCAACTATACCGTAACTCTACTCGTTGTCGACAATGGAAACCTGACCGCGACAACAAGCCAACAGATCACAGTAGTTCTGGACGAGCTGCCAGTTGCCAATTTCACATTCGCACCCCTTAATCCTGTAGCAGGACAGAATGTAACCTTCAACCCATCGGGCAGTTTCGACCCTGACGGAATCATCATCCGGTACAACTGGACCTTCAGCGACTTCACCACGATCATCACATTCAACAACGCATCCGTATTCCACGGCTTCGCCAAAGCCGGCAGTTACAACGTCATACTAACAGTCACGGACAGCTCCAACTTCGTAGGATTCGCCTTCGCCACGATCTCCGTTGGGCCGGTGTCAGACGAACTACCAGTCGCCAGCTTCACCTTCACACCAACCAACGCAACTGTAGGCCAGTTCGTCATGTTCAACGGATCAGCAAGCTCCGACCCTGACGGAGTAATCGTCTTCTGGCAGTGGAGCTTCGGAGACGGACAGGTCTTCCAGAACGCCTCAGCAACCGCCTTCCACTCCTATTCCTTCCCAGGAAACTACTTCGTATCACTATTCGTTCGCGATAGCGGAAACCAGACATCCTCAACCAGCACAATCATACAGATAGCGCCCAGGCCGGACATTCCACCCATCGCCCAATTTACCTTCTCCCCGATTACCCCTCGGGTTGGCGTAACGGTCTTCTTCGACGGCAGCGCCAGCCATGACCCTGACGGCTTCATAACCTCATACCAATGGAGCTTCGGCGACAACGCCAGCCAGTTCGGCGGCAGCTTCGCACAGCACACCTACTTCACAGCCGGAAACTACACAGTTACACTCACAGTCATGGACAACACAGGTCTCACTGGAACCACGAGCGCAAGAATAAACGTGCTACCAAGACTCCAGCATGATATCGCAGTAACAAGCGTATTCCCAAGCTTCAACACCGCGATCCAGAGCCAGACGGTCGGCGTCACAGTAAACCTTGCAGACTACGGGTCTAACAATGAGACAGTCGCCGTTTCGATATTCTTCAACTCGACACTCGTCGTGACAAGAACCAATATTCCCGTCTTGCTGAACTACTTCTACAACCAAGTATTCATACAGTTCGACACGTCCAACATACAACCAGGAACCTACACAGTCTCCGCCACCGCGATCTTATCCACTGACCAGAATCTCTCCAACAACTCCCTCAGCGACGGCCAAGTCACAATCCTCCCCGGACCAAAACTCACCACAGCACCAACCAGCGGAACACTTGGCACGAAAGTCCTGGTCCAAGGCACCGGCTTTGCGACCAACCAATACGGCTACCCGAACCAAGTCTTAGTAACCTTCGATGACATGTTCGAAGGCTTCATCACGACCACGACCGGAAATTTCAGCTTCACCATGAACGTACCCCACGCTGAACCGGGCATCCACCTGATCAAAGCATTCGACTCCTCTAACGCTCACGCTAGCGCGAACTTCACCGTCCTCGCGCAACCCGGCGGCCTCAACGTCACCATAACTGTGGGAGCGCTATTCTTCCCGGGAGACAAGGCGGATATTTACGCTCTGACCAGCGTCAACGGCGTCCCAGTCGGACCCTCAGGCGTTTCGTTGCGCCTAACAGCCACGCTCCCCAATGGAACCACGATCAGCTTGTCCATGTCCTCGGTCAGATCCGGACTGTACAAAGCAACCTTCACCGTACCAAACCAGCTCGGAACCTACGCCCTCGTCGCCCAAGCGAGCAGCAACGGATCCAACGCATCCTCGCTGGCCAGTTTCGAGGCGAAACCCTCTTGGACTAACGGCAATGGGCCTGCGGTGCTATCCATAACTGGAATCGGCGCGGCCATTGGACTAGTCGCTCTCGTCTGGCGAAACGGCTACTTCCGCAAAGACCAACCGCAATAGAGCGTATACCCGGACCAGCTGGATAACAGGCGGGGTCCGAGAAAACTTCTTTCGGCAATATCCCTGAAAGCAGGAGTACAGTAACAGAGGCTTAGAAAGCCTCCCAGCCTTCGGACACCTCGCTGAAAAATAGCTTACCCAAGTGAGAGGACTTGAGATCCGACGTTTTCATTCTAGGAATAATAATGGTCGTTCTAGGCCCCGTACTAACAGCTGCAGCCGCCAGCTCCTGTCTTCTGACAATACTATCAGGTAACGTGTTCGCCTGCGCCAACGATCTACCAGTCTTCGTCGGGGGCGGAGCACTATTCGTTACTGGAATAATCACCTGTCTGGTGGGAGTCATCATGCCCGAACCCTATCCACGACCGCGGACTCCATCAGCTCCAATTTCACAGCCCCAGCCGGGACAGGTTACGTGCAAGAAATGCGGCCGCATCAACACATTCGGCTTATTCGCGTGTCCGTTCTGCGGCGAAAGAGCAAGCTGAGATAGAAACTACAACACGCGCTGAACTGTCGCTGACGATGTTTAGGATAGAATTCTAGGTCTGTTGAGGATGTTATTCTACTGACGAGAGTTCGAGTTTCTATCCTGTTCAGGGTTTACTCTCTTCAGAATAGGCATCGTCCCAGTGATAACAGTTGAAGGAGTACCCGTCACAGTCCTAACAGGACCTGGATTCGGTGGAACTTGCACAGGAGGGGACGCTGGCACAGCTTCTTTGACGTCGAGCTGCGGGAGATGCTCCATAGAGGATTGGTGTGCCATATCCGCCTTGAGAGCGGCCACCATCGGATGCAAGTCGATTGCCGGCTTAGAACTTGACGCAACCGAAACCGATGTCATCGCAGCTTGAGGTCGGCTGACTATGGCTCCGATCTGTCTGTGAGTCGATTTCAGAACCTTGAGAAGTCCTACTGCAAGGCCCAGCGTAGAGACGATAACGAGGATAGCGATGAGAGCACCATCGGCCTGAACGACCTCGTTAACGTAGGATTGCAAGTAGACGTTGTTCAGATACTCCTCATAGATCCAAGAGGAGAGGAGAACAATCACAAGCATCTCGAACAACATGATCATCTTTGCAAAACCTGGAACAGTCCTTCCCTGACCAAAATCAGTACTCTGAGACATGTCACGATCCTCCGATAGAGTTCTCTTTGTGATCGAGAGGAGTTGGGGCTATGTCAAAGTGGTGAAACAGAGACCTCGTAAGCGCGGTACTTGTTTTCCGCGAATAAGACAGCCCAGAAAAATTCTCAGCTTCGGCGGACCCCGCAGAGGATTCCGAGAGCCTTGCTTGTTGGTCGAATCTCCATGATGAAACCTAAACTCTCCAGCCTCGTCTTGGACCGCTCAAGCTGTTCTCGCGGGTAGGCGTCAAGATGGTATTCTAGAGAAATAGCAGATACGTTCATGAACAGCTCATCAGTCGTATTCTCAAGGATCTCCATCTCCGCACCCTCACAATCCATCTTGAGCAGCGAACACTCCGAGATGCCCGAAGATCTGAACAAACCTGAGAGGCTGACGGTTCTGACCAACCTTGAGGAGCCGCCTCGGGCGTAAAAACTGTGACCTCCAGTATTTGATGGGGAAGTGTGCATCCGTCTTTCGCCTGAATCACCTGCAATCGCAGCCTTAACCAGGGTCGCACCTTCAACATGGTTGGCAGAGATATTCTCGACGAGAAGCTCGAAGTTCAAAGGATCAGGTTCCACACTAACAATCCGATTTGCCTCAATCACTCTACACGCGAATAATGAGAACAGTCCGATGTGAGCGCCAATATCCACGACAGTTCCGCGACGAGCAACTTCGCCAATCGGCCCTGCCGTATACCGTTCGTGATCCCAAACCTCACGGAATATTGCCAGATCCATTGAAAACGGGCGAAGCCACAAGACAGTAGAGTCCCTCATCCGAAACCTCCCGACGTACCCCGACAAGAACCTGGCGAGAAAGCTCGACAGTCGTGTTTTTCTAGTTAGCTCTGGAACGAGGAGCCGAAACGTTTGGACGATGCCGAATCTATGTACGAGTAAAGGAGCCTTCTGAAGCCTCGTGAAAGCCCGAGAACTCGTCACTTGTGACGTTCCATTGATGTTTCGATGGGTTAAATATGAAATACCAGACAAACTCTCCGCTGGCACAACATGACGACTCCCAAGAAATTGATGGAGCTGCAAGAGACCATAAACGAGGACCTATTGAAAGCCAGTCTCCCAGGAGTAAGAATTGATGGGTTCAGGCTACCGGATCAGGCCTTGGAGATCACCTTCGAACGCGAGACGGTGACCGGTGAGAACCGCGAGAGACTCTGGGAGATCATAAACGGTCACTACAAGAAGCTGCTGAGAGAACTTGGGCTCAAAGAGTAGCTTCCTAAATTCCGCTTACTTTGAGCGTTCGTTCCATCTTCGCAGAGAACGATGCAGCCGACTAATCTCGTCCACTGGCTCCGCCTCCGCTACTTTGAGAACAGGCATCGTCATCGACGTCTCCAGACGGGCCTGGGCAACATCCGTCTGATCCTCGACCCTCTCTGAAAGGTGATCAATGTCTCCAAGAATATTCCCCGCTTTGAGAAGGATTCCGACTAGGACCATTGCTACGAGTCCTCCTAGGCCCATGACCCCTATAATCGACCCCGTCCCTTGGAGCCGGCTAGCCAGGTATGTCTGAAGGTACAAGTTGCTCACATACTCGTTATACATCCAAACAGATAACCCAACAATAATCGCCGTCTGTACCACTATGAGGAACTTCACAAACATCGAAGTATCTCGCCAGGAATATCCCATAAAATCGAACCCGTTCTGACCTTCTGAACTAGATAGACCAACTTCCCTTATCTCAAAATGGTGGAACGCTAATCCTCAATGTATGGTACCTCTGATGGTCTCGCTTAGCGTGTCGTTCAACTGGAAGAAAACTGGTACAACCTATTTCGGCATTCGACCTTGCCCGGATACGAAATGACGGACCCACCCCCTTTCACAACTGTCTTTGACTAGAGAACTCTGACTGCTACTTTGCACCCTTGGCAATACTGATAGATCGCCAGCAGATCTCCAGGCAAGTGTTTGACGGCATCGGTCTGAACTAGAATGTTAGTTAGAGGCTTTCCACAGACCAAATGAGGAACACCCTCAATTGTGAGAACGTCGATTCCCTGGCCAACGGTCTCCAGCTGTTGCACAAAC
The DNA here is from genome assembly GCA_005881615.1 of Candidatus Bathyarchaeota archaeon. Lineage (GTDB taxonomy): Archaea > Thermoproteota > Bathyarchaeia > 40CM-2-53-6 > 40CM-2-53-6 > 40CM-2-53-6. The sequence continues at coordinate 5,674 of VBBR01000173.1, read as the reverse complement.
TCATCCAAGGTTGGAACTGGGAATTCCTGAAAAAGCTTGTGACTAAGATCCGATGCGGGCTTAGTTTTCGGTAGAATAGCCACATCCGGACGAGTTGCGATCTGTCGCAACAGGCGCTCACTCAATGAAACGTGCAGCGGCTCTAGCTTAAGGGTAAAGTAACCGAACGCATGCCGGTCCAAGTTATTCCTTCCGATTTCAATCAGGGCCGAAGAACGTAGATCAGGAGGGTCCTGTCTGGAACTCATATTGGCTAGCGTAAGTGATTAGCCCGCGATAGGAGTACTTTTGCAACTGACTAGTCAGGGTCAAGGCGGAGCCAGTGCACTGAGAGTACACCAATGAATTTGGGTTAGGAGGCACGTACTCGCCAATGCAGATCCATGCCTTGGACACTTGGAAGTTGGACGAATACGTAACCTGTCTCATCGATGTCTCAGATGGACTCGGATGATACCATTCCGTCATCAAACTCGTAGGCGTACGAGTGCTAGGGACACTTGAGGAGCCTGTAAAGATCGCCCCGCCCCAAGCCTTGTCTGTGTGAGAGGAGTATGCGCCCGTCTTGTAATCCACGGCGTACATCGTGACCGTGTCGGCGCCGCCGGAAAACGAGAGGGTGAGCCCCACAACGTCACCCGAGTTGACGTTATCCGGGATTCTTGATAGGACTGGATTGTTTGTCGTCCCGTTCGGTGCGAATACCTCCCATATGAAATGGAATCCTGGGTCGTAGCCAGTGCCGGAAGCCAACGGCCAGTTGTACGCTAAACCAACTTGGTACCAATAACCCGCGTCAGATAAGCCGTTCAGAAGATATGCTGGACCAAATCCAGACGAGTCAGTCTGAGACACAGCGGTAACATTGTAATTCAACGCGTTGAAGTCTTGCGCGAAAATCATCGACACCTGCTGGTCATACGTGGCCTTGCCCGCAGTTGTGGGAAAAGTGGAGTTGGTGCAAAGTGCCGGGTCGAGGCAGGTCAAATTCCGCAGAACATTCCTCGCATCATCGTACAGTCGTGTCGCAGCCGGAACCAATAGACCCGCGGCAAAGAGACTTCCAGCCACAACAAGGACGATAAGGACTATCGCGACACCGACATGTTTCGAGCCAGGCGAACCTATTCTGGTAGACCCGGGCCAGTCAAGCCTTGTCCCGCAATACGGGCAGAAGCTGCCAGAACTTTGCAACTCCCCATGGCATACAGGACACTTCATGCACGATCACGTTTGTAGCCGCGCCTTAGCCTTTTGTTCCATCCGAGCTTCCAAGGAGCTTGAGATCGACAAAGCCTTTTCATTTGGCATTAAGTCCAATTTGGCGATCACGGGTTGAAATCTGACAGCGTGCTTACCGCTTTGAAGAAGGATAAAAAGATCGAATTGACCGTTAAGGGCCGAAAGAGCGGAAAACCTATTCCCCGTCCCGTCTGGTTCGTACTCAAGAGAACCGAAGTGCTGCTACTTCCCGTCACGGGCACAGACTCTCAATGGTACAAGAACATCCTTCGAGACCCCCAAGTCAAAATCAGCTCTAATAGACAAGCCTTCAACGGCAAACTCCGAACGATAACCAACAAGAGACAAGTCGAGGAAGTTATCGAGTTGTTCAAGGGAAAATACGGACCATCCGACATCAAGAAGTACTATCCGAACCCAAACGTGGCCGCGAGCCTTCTGCTTGAGTGAGATCAAAGGTACCACGAGATCTTTCAAGCAGACACGATGAACGACCTATCAGGGATTAGTTTTACCAGGAATCATAATCAGGTTAGACTATGAATAGAATTTCAAGCCCCGAATTGTAGCCCGAGCATCGGGCCAAACAAGAGAACTATTAACATGAAAATCACAGGAAAGACTCCAAGTACAATGAAAAGTATGACCTTGCCCGATGTGCCTTGTTCTTGCTTTCGTCGAGTCATTTGCAGAGATACATCCTCGAGCTAGGCTAAAAAACAGTTGCTCCTCACATTTAGAAGAGAACATATTTTGGTCTCGACCAAGTCGAGGAAAGTGCGCCGTGGAGCCTAAAGGATTTGAAAGGCCCCGATTCGCTGACGGTAGAGCATTTTGAGCCTGAACGACACGATATTCACAATTGCAGTGAGCCTACTATCTCAATGGGGCTACACAGGAGTCTTCCTGTTAATGACCCTTGAGGGCGCGACGCTCCCGGTTCCAAGCGAAATCGTCCTCCCGGTAACTGGGTTCTTGGTTTACAACCATACTCTAGATTTTTGGCCCGCCGTGGCAGTGGCTTCACTAGGAGGACTTCTTGGAACAGTGATCGATTTCAGCATCGGGTACTATTTGGGGAGGCCAACTGTGCTCAGATACGGTAGGAAAATCAGACTGAACGAACGACATCTGATGATTGTTGAAGGTTGGTTCGCAAAACATGGCAGCGCCGCCGTCTTGTTTGCGAGATTTGTCCCCCTTCTTAGGACACTGATCGCATTTCCGGCAGGAGTAGCCAAGATGAGAGTTTCCAAATTCTTAGCCTTCTCCGCTATTGGAATAGTCATATGGGACATTGTTCTCATCTATCTAGGGGTTCTCGCGGGCCAGAACTATAGCTCGATTGTTAACGGCCTGGACGCGACCCTGCCACTCATTGGCTACGCAGCGTTGGCGGGAGTCGTACTCGCTTTGGTGTTCCTCACAAGAAGAAAACGAGAGAAAGAGAATCCGAATCCGAACGCAACTAACTGACAGTGCAATGGCTAGGCCCAAGCAGCAAGGAATTGATTATCTTGTTGCGGCGTCTCAAGGAAACAATGCACCTAAGCGCTGGAATCGCTCTGTCGCGTCAAACTATGAAACGCAAAGACGTTTCTCAGCGGATAGACCTAACTAGCACTTCTGGATAGATTCGACTGGTTGCGTCCAGCGATGGAGAAAATTAGAACTGCGGAAGAGATGCTCCAGTGCGATTCGATCTGCCCTAAGCATGATGCTAGATGCGAGCTCAAGGGGTATCAACAAACCTCCTATCGCTACCATGGCCATAAAGATGCTGCGGGTAAAATGTGCATCTGGCCGAAGACGGCACCAGTATAAGTGCTCGAACGTGCTCGGGCCCACGCGAGAGACGTATCTAGATGCAACGCTGCCCGGACCTGGTTACAGGAGCCGTAAAGTAGCGACATGACAAAGTATACTACAAGGGTTGAGTTCGGAGGAATGTACCACGAATCTGTCCAAGAAGAGGGTCCCTCTCAAAGCCCTACTTCTGCTTCTCACCTTCGCGTTCGGCTCTTTCACGGTTAGCGGGACCGTTCTCCCCTTTACTATTAGTGATGCCCACAAGACCACAGGCAGCTTCCTGCTAACAATCAGCCCGTCCTCAATCGCCGTCCCACAAGGCGTGAACGCCACTTCGACTGTCACCATTCTAAGCACTCAGGGTTTCACTGGGACTGTCGCGCTTACTGCACAGGCAACCAGTGGAATCGCCGTCATCTTCAATCCTAGCGGAGTCAATGTGCCACTTGGAGGAACCGCAACCTCGATAACTACGGTACAAGCCGCTAAGAACGCCTCGATGGGAACGTCCAGTATCATTGTAACCGGGACCGCTGCCGCTGGAAAGAAGGTCCTTAGCAGCTCAGCCCTGTTGACAGCCACGGTCATCCCGCAAGCTGACTTTGGAGTGTACGCGTATCCCTACTCAGTTACGGTCGTCGCCGGGTTTGCCAACTCTACGAGCATTGTCCTAGCCGGCAAGAATGGTTTCAATGGCTCTGTGACTCTGTCTGCAACAGTGCCTTTCGGATTTCTAGGCGTGATGGGAGGTCAAAACCCGGTAAAGCTTACTCCAGGAGCTACGACCAATACGAGTCTACAAGTATCGACTACCATGTCAACCGTGCTGGGAAAGTACAATATCACAATAACAGGGTCTAGTGGAAATGTCAGCCACTCGTGCATCTTGACCGTCAACGTCGTAGACCCAGCTCCAGAATCCTTGACCCTATCAGGATCCTCCGACAACTCGCTAACCAGTTTGACCCTGTCTTTACGCAATAACGGCAATACTCCGATAACTCTCCAATCTTACACCGTGGCCGACACTTCCTTAGACGTGTGGACCCTTGCGAATTGGACAGGGCCTACCATTTCGCCAGGAAGTACCGATTCCGCGGTAATCTCGATTGGTTCCAGTTGCAACACGTGCACTTACAACGGAATAACTGGGCTCTTCCAACAATTCTTTACCGGCCACACCTACGTGATTACGGTAACCACAAAACTGAACGGCCAGTTCACATTCACGGTAATCTACTAGACCTACCAAAGTCGCACCTGAAAAATAAGACCTCAGAACGCAATGACCTCGACATGCTGAAAACTCGATTACGACTAGGTCTACTGCACCGTGTGTTTCACACAGGGACAAGTTATCCTTTGGCTATCCGCGAAAGGTCCAAGCCCTAGCTTGTCCCACTAGTTTTTGCCACCCGGGATAGCGAGCCCGGCGCGTGCTGGCGAAGATACAAGAGCTGTGACCGAGCGCCTGTAAGAACTAGTTTTCGGATGAAATCTGCCTTTGAGATAACGCCTTCCCGATTACGATGGTCCTCGTAGAGCGCGTCAACCACCGCCCAATCGCTTTCGTCCAATTTGATCTGCTTGGAGAAAGGGGCCCAGTCCTTGCTCGCCTTCGTGTCCGACATTGCTAACAGGGCATCCCATCAGAATATCCTCTTTAGTGTATAGTTACCCAGCACTTCACGTAAAGATACCAACTGGACTTTGCAATACGCAAATCCGTTTAGACGCATCTATTTTTCCTCCCAAAACTACTAAAGGAAAGTCACGAACTGTCTGGAATTGTTCCGCCGAGATGCCCCGCCCCGTTTGATACGTCAGCTGTATCAGGGGTGAGCGTCGTCGCTTGGACTCAGGAGGCGTTGGCTCGAACAGGTTATCGTGTCTTCTTGGGTTTCGGCATAGCCGCAACGGGAAGGGTCGGTGTTCGGGCTCTTGACCTTGAAATCCGCTTCCGACGTCTCTCTGACTGGCTATCTATTCCATCTTGTTTCTCGTCCATCTTCAGCCAGTCGGGTATGACTATAGCTCTGATCAACTCCTGCACTGTGATGTCCCTGTCGTCAGCGATTTTTCGCAGCTTCGTATAGGCGGAGTCACCTAAAGACTGCATGAACTTAGACGATTCGGTAGCCCCCAACAAATACCGCTACCGTTATCTGCCAGAACCTCAAGTCCGCTGGAACGGTTGGGCGCGATATAAGGCCGAGCGCCCGCACCATACACCAACTAACCTTTTGCGACACTACGGTACCTCTAGATATACAATTCAATCTCAGGGGTCGGGGTCAAAATGGAGGAACAGATTTGGACCCGAATCTACAAACTTACTTGGCCAGAGACAGGGTACGCTATCTCTCGGATACTTGCTGAGTAAAGACCCACACTGTCGGCTTGCAGAAAGAGCGTAAACGTCACCTGGTTGGGAACTGCCCAGCCTTGAGCAAGCCAGGCCTGGTTTCCATCAATGGATACAGTAGTCCAGGCAGAAGCGGCGACAGGAACTATATTTGTGATGTTGTAGCTGGAAGTCAAAAATGTCGACTTCGCGGTGGTATTTGAAAAGATGTAAGATAGTTGGTGGGCGCCATCTGTCACCGTTACCCCGAGGACAGCC
>VBBR01000172.1 GCA_005881615.1 Candidatus Bathyarchaeota archaeon | reverse complement strand
CCGTAATAATGGGCGAGACAGAACAATCAAAGCACGATCCAGGCTTTTGCTGATAGGGAATTATCCGGGTTTGCAGCACGAAATATCGCATGTTCTAGACGTACCTGTTCTAATCGTGAATCAGGGCTGATAATAGCCGATCTTACTGGCTCAGGACTTCCGGGAAGACCGCTCATGCGTCGCAAAACCGCTGTACCATCCCCCTCTTTTTTCCAGAATCGTTTCCTGTCCGGCACTGATTCCGGGCGAGTCTGGCTGACTCAGGCATGGCTTGGTCTCTGATCTGATCGGTTGAGCATTATCGCGTTTTTCAGAGTGCCTCGTCCCTTGAGTGTTCGACCGGCCTTTCAGATTCGAGATCAGGGCTTGCTTCGGGCGAGTTTGGCAAGATTTTCGCTTGACGAGTTTGTGCCCGTCTTCAGAAACCACTCAAGAAAGTCTAGCGTTGGGGTTGCTCGTCTTTTGCAGTTGTCTTGTTCCCAAAGGGTTCGGGTTCTTTTTGAACGCCGTTAGACTCGGTTTCTCGTTCGGAGGCTACCGGATCAAGATGAGTAAGATCCGGCTGGCTAGGACGGCTTCAACAAAGGCGTCCCTGGGCTCAGTCGCGTTTGATACTTGAGGTGGGGAGATTGTTGTCTGTCTGCCTTCCATAAGGTATCAATGCGAATGTTGGCCTATGGTCATGATAAAAGGGGCGCCGACGGTTTCCACCTAATTACCTCAATTTACGGACTTCTGGCTCTATATGCAAGTTTAGAGTATTACACAACTAGACCTGTTGATGACACCAGAACAAGCGTCGAAATCTAGGACGGCCCAAACCTGGGTCGAGCACCCTGTTAACCCGGGATCTCAGCTTCTCCGAAAAAACGTGCTCCGATACCTAGCCATCGCAAACCAGAGAATTGGAGAGGTCAAGAAGCTACCTCAGAACCCGGCAGACACCGCTAACCTGCTACTCTACAAAGCCTGGATGAACTCATCACAGAAATCAGAGATGGAAAGTTAGACCTGTACCAGACCGCCGACATCACGATCAAGTACATGATAGCCCAGAAGGTTAACCCATCGCAAACGCACCACTTCAGAACCTACCTGTTCGGATTCTTCCGATACCGCAAGCTAGACCCGGACGAAGATGAATACGACGACGCAGTAACCAAAGTCCCAGTGACCCTCTCTTCCGCAACGAAAATATGGGAGTTAGCCCTCTCTGAGAGGTTGAAGGAAGACCTTGATCAAGAGCTCTAAGGCTCTCTACGCTTGTCTCGCTATCGCTGCTATTGTGGCGATGACTGTCCCGATCGGATATCCAGTCTGGTTGGCTTCACAGCAAAAAGCAAGCCCCTACAATTCAGTATCGGTGTCCAATCCCACTCTAGGAATCCGCCTAGACCTATCAGTAGCCTCGACCTCAATCAAGGCGGGAGATGATATCACGATAACGATAGGCGAACATAACACGCGTTCTGTTGAGAATCAGATAGCTACTGCTTCGAACTGGAATATTCGAGGACTAAGCCTGGGACCCTGCAACTTCCACGGCCCCACCGGTCTGGCCATTATGCGGGGATACTACACTAAGGACTCGGCAGCCGCCGGGCTTCACTTGGCGTTATGGCACCCCGGAATCTATAGTTGTCCGGCATACGTTGGAGTTGACTCCTACATTTTCGATCCTGATAGTAGTCTCGCTACCATTGTGACCTACCAAGGTCCGAATACAACTTTCAAGCTGCAGACCGAGAATCGGGTGCACTTCTCTGGCTCATGGACCGAGGGCACCCAGCCATTCCAGGAGGATGCGATCCTCCAACCGTTTTCACGCGGCATGTACACACTGGTGGGAGGAGACGAATGGGGAGAAATCCTCGTTCTCAACTTCGCAGTATCCTGACCCTGCCCAAGAAACTCACACAAACCCTGTCTGCCCTCAGCTAGGAGAACGTAGGACGCACGCGCTCAAGAGATGACGCTTGCGATTTGCCCAGCTAATACCAACGGGCAACCGGAACGTATTGACCCCTCTCCGGAGGGACGCTCCTGGGTGAGCGCTGATCCTGATCTCACGACTTCGACAGTAAGACCGCAGAAGGAAAGGAGCTGTCGGATCAACCAGCAAAGACAAGAGACTGAGCGCTGAAACGATCAGCAAGAAAGGTAAAGCAACGGTCCAGCAGCATGGCGCGAGTAGTACAACGAAAGAAGGACTGGGTCTTGTTAGGCGCATCAACCATCACCGGATATCGAAACGATAAGCAGACCGCTCCGTGATATCGCAGGCCCCGAATTTTTTCTTATATAATCACGGTCAGACGAAGCTAGCCTGCTCTGGAGGAATACTCAAGATTATGGGACAAGTGGGAGGTGAGTTGGTCGAATAGAAAAGAAGGAACCCTTGTGATCATCGGATTACTTGCAACTTTCATCACCGGCGTGTTCGCCTCAGCTTCAGCATCACAGGTCCTTAGCGTGTTCGTCACAAACTTTCCCAAGACCCACCTTGGACAAGAACCTGCGTCACTTGTTACGCTTCGCTGTCAAGGCTCTCCCGTGATAGCTCGCGAACTATTCTGTACTAGATCGCATTCCGATGGAACGATACCGGAGAATTTCACGGTTCCAGTGGGTTCGGTCTTGGTCGTGACCGATGTCTCTTGGAGAATAGATGGGGGCAGAGGGTATGCGGGGAACTCGACGATTTTCACCATCGAGCTCAGACAACACTTAAGCAACCAAAGAAGCTTGGTTTTCATCTCTTACCAAGTAGCCGATGTGGATGGCGTCGCGTTCAAGGATGAGCATCTGACAGCAGGTTTCGTCGTTTCGCCCGGAGCTACGATGATGGCACAAGGATCGAACCTCCTTGTCATGTTATATGGATATCTGGTGAACTCTGGGTAGTCACCCGTTAGACTCGTCAACCATCCCCAGACCTCAAAACGACGAGCTGACCGCTGACAATCGGACCATCAACCCACTCCCACTCCGACCCCCCAAAACAGGACACACTAGATCCCTAGACTTGTTGCTATCCTTAGTGATAATACTGGTCCGGGTCGCTTCGCTCGCCTCCCCGACGACCCAACCCCCCTCTTGGGTTTCTCCGAGACTCTTTTCCGTGAGCCGTAGAGACAACGAATGCCGGACCAAAAGCGACAACAACGCCTGTAATTGTTCGCGCGACCAATGCTAGCATGCGCGCGACGTAGCGGATCACCAGTGTCCGTGTCGCCTGGAAACTCGGTGTAAGCCAATAACTCGACGACGCGCTCATCAAAAGATCGAGCTACCTCTCTTGGATGCTCAATAGACAAGCCTCGGGGCTGTAGATTGTTCTAAAATGCAAACGGGTAACCACCCACTCTCAATTCCCGCTACACCCCGACCACTCTACGCGTATGAGTTACGATATTGGTATAGAATTCCTACTTCAGACCGATATTAGACTAGGCCAGAGATAACAACTTACCTCAGTTTTCTCCCGCGGATTCTGTTGGGAAACAGAAGGAGATCGTGGATTCCACAAAACATAGATCATGCTACATTGTGCATTCCCCCGGCTGGTTTCGGTTTCAGTGGAGATGCATTTCTTCATCTGGGCGAGGTGCCCTCTGTGCAGGTCAGTCCACATCATTGGCGTGTTTCCGATTCTCGTCGGAGACTCAATCCTTGAAACGCCGA
>VBBR01000171.1 GCA_005881615.1 Candidatus Bathyarchaeota archaeon | reverse complement strand
CAAGTTTGGAAGTCAGTGTCCTTATGTTCATTCCTATGTCTTCTGCGAAAATAGGCGGACAGAATGGCGCAGTGAGATGATACTTGATGAGTATGTCTCCATTATCTTGGATGTTTATCTCGTCAACTAGATGCATCTCGGTAATTGGAAGCCCGATCTCTGGATCAACGACTTTTTCGAGTTCTTTCTCAACTGCTTCGACAGTGACCATCGCTCTCTCTCTCTCTTACAGTGCTCCTGTTTTGATTTATACATTCCCCGCGGAGATGCGGACCCTGACGCGAATAGGCATATGCCTCGGGTGCCTTGTTATACCGTTATGGGCAGTTATTGTGCGATTTTACCCGTGAGATCCCTTAGGCGAGGAAATATGACGTAAGTCATGTTTAAATAGATTCTACGGGCTGTTACTCGGTGGCACGTTATTGATCATTCCCTGCGAAGTTGCCGCGAAATCCGTTATTCCGGCGTTGAGAGCTATGGTAGCTCGCGAGCTCATCGAAGGTTACGGAATGAAACAGGAACGAGTAGCAGATCGCCTGGGAGTTACGCAAGCCGCGGTCAGCAAGTATCGACACCAAGTCCGCGGAGAAGCAGTTGACCTTGAAGCTGCAGAGGAAGTCCGCCAGATTAGCAGAGATATCGCATCCGCGCTGGTCGGAGACCCGAACCCACTCGACGTTTCGAGAAAATTCTGTCAAGCTTGCACCGACATCCGTGCGCTAGGCCTCATGTGTGAGACGTGCAGGAGGGTCGATCCCAGCTGGGACGTAGAGCACTGCACCATCTGTTTTGGGCACCACAGCTGTGCCGAGACTGTCAGCATCGAACCTAGCAGTATTGCGAAGTACAGAAAAATCCCAATTCAGCACTGACCCGGTGACTGGATTCGATGATCGGTCATTCCTTATCGGCCAGTTCTCCCAAACTATCTCCTGCTTGATTATGGTAGCAATCGACATGGGATAGGGTCGACGCTTCAAAAAGTTCATTTCATGATCGAACAGTCTACAATTTGATGACTTTTCCGCTCTGAGACTTTCTATAAGGCCCCCTCTTCCGATGTCGAGCCTTCTTCTTTGATTCTCTCTGCCGAATCATCTTGTCTTCAAAACTCAATAGATATTCCTCCTATGGCCAGCTGTCTCGAACTCGTTCGTTGATGGGTTAATTCTTAAATTGCCCACTAAAAGAGCTTACGAGTCTTCAAACGGAGAAAACGGGAACACTTGAAGCTAGGCCTTCGAAAACCGAACCAGAAGGAGCAGTCTGAGGTCACAACGACCGAATCGGTTGCCTCAAACAGGCTTCGGGAACTTTGTGGCAACGACACGGAACTTTACACCACAATGTCGCGCCTCATGTTCTTGGACCCGAAAAAAATCATAACACCTCTAGACAAGACGCTTAGGGAAGCCCAAGATTACGAGGCCCAGGGAAACAAGCTGAGAGCCGAGATAGGGTACAGAATTGCAGGTGGAATCTCTCTGTCGACAGGCGACGTTGATGGAGTGAACAAGTACTTTTCGAAGGCAGCCTCAATAGCCGGAGATTCCCATCCCGAATACCAGATCATCCTAAAACGAAGCAGTGAAGCCGTGGCCGTAGCGAGAAAATACTACGCCGAATTTGGCTCGGCGAATCCATAGGCGTGAGAAATACAGACGGACCTCGCTAATGGATTATCTTGAACCCGCGGAACTCGCCCTTGAAATCGGACCATTCGACTTCAACTCCATTAACCCTAGCACCTCGCGGACCAACATAGCAAAACTTCACGAGCTCTTCGAGCATCTCTCTCTCTCCTTCTGCGACGGCTTCGACTCTTCCATCAGGAAGATTTCGAACCCAGCCGGTGATTCCAATCCGCCTGGCCACATCTGTTATCTCTCGTCGAAAAAACACGCCCTGCACGAGCCCCCTGATTACGATTCGAGTACGTGCCTTCATTCTTGGACAGTTACAACTTCCTAACCGATATCATCGACGTTTTGAACTCTCACCCAAGTAATGGATGAGAGGACCAGCATTCTAGACCGCGGGTGCGGCTGCAAGCTGAGGAACAGGTTGTTGAACAGGAGGCTCCTTAGCAATGTCAACGATATCGTGGACTAGACTTTCCATCTTCAAGCCATTCATGGCAGAGAAGGCGTCAAGTGTCATGTAGATGTCACCTGCATCTTCGGCCTCCAACCTGAGGCCGTTCCTAACTAGTACCTCGCGAGTCCGCGGGAAGGCGACGAGAAGGTCTCCAATCGCGGTTTCGCCTCGTATATTCTGAATGGATATTCGAACAGGCTCTCTGGCAGGCAGCTCAACTCGAGTAAGTGGTTGAACGGGTATAGGGATCTCAGCCTTTCTGGGCTCGGACATTTTCGGGGCAGCCTTAGGCTTCAATCGCTTCGCTACTTTGGCCCTGATCCCTGCCTTCTTCTTCGGCTTTCCTCGCGCGGTCTTCTTCTTTGGTGCCATTAGGAAACCTCTAGCTCACCTTGCATTAGGCCGAACTTGTGTTAAAAGATTCGGGGTAGGCTCCTGACTTCCTTGAGAAGAAGCAATGGAGGGTGGTTACTGGCTTGGCTCAACGGACCAGGCGATCGGCAACCCCTGTGTGAGCTGTTCGACTTGTTTGGCAGCGCGAGTCCGAAGCTCATCGGCAATGTTCGCAATGATGGAACTAGAGTACTCCTCGATTCTACCTTGATCCGACAACTGCGCAACGGCCGGGTCAAGCGGGACAGCTCCGAGGAACGGCAACCCAAGGCCAACGGCGAGTTTCTCACCCTTCGCTTCTCCGAAGACATCGACCCTCTTACCGCAATCCGGACATTTGAGGTAGCTCATGTTCTCAACTAGACCGAGTATTGGGATTTCCATTTTCTTGGCCATGTTAACAGCTTTTGATACGATCATTGAAGCAAGTTCCTGTGGTGAGGAAACTACGATAACGCCGTCTAGTGGAAGAGATTGGAACACGGTCAAAGGAGCATCGCTGGTCCCTGGTGGAAGGTCCACGAGAAGATAGTGAAGATCGCCCCAATCGACGTCCCAGTATAGTTGCCGGATTACGCTGTTAACGATTGGACCTCGCCAGACCACAGGCATGCTGGGGTCATCCAGGACAAGGTTGATCGACATAACCTTGATTCCGGTTTTCGTTCTTAGGGGCACGATTCCTCCCCCGGGGCCCTTGTATGGCTTGCCAGAAACGCCAAGCACTTTGGCAATGCTTGGACCTGTTAGGTCCGCATCGAGGACACCTACCTCGTATCCGCGTCTCTTTAGCTCTGTTGCGAGCATGCTGGTGACAAATGTCTTTCCAACACCTCCCTTTCCTGAGATGACAGCGATAATACTGCGGACGCCTCGTCTTCCAAGACGTTCGATCCCAGGTCCAACCCCTGGCCCGCCTCTTGAGGGAGTTGAGGGGTTCGCTCGGGGTTGCAATTGTTGCTTCAACTCGTCCAATTCCTTTCTTGACATTGTCGTTGTTTCGACTCTCACCGATCGTACCTCCTCCAGCTTTCGCACTGCATTCTCGACATCTGCCTGAAGGGTCTTTGCAAGCGGACAGTGCGCAACGGTAAGGGCAATTTTCACGTAGACGTTCCCATCACTAACCGAAATGTCCCGGACCATTTTCAGATCAACGATGCTTCGGCCGATCTCCGGGTCCAGCACATCCCTCAGCTTTTCCAAGACTAGGTTCTTATCAACCAAACGATACGCCACAGTTCGAAACACGACTATGACGCCTTTCTCGCTATTTACACCCTCCTTCAATGGGGCGGTCTGAGGTCGTTTGCTTAGCTCGAAGAGAAAGAAGATGCGATGATGGTCTCTGAGACAACTAGGAGGGCACTGAAGGAATTCGGGCTCACAGAATACGAAGTCAAAGCGTACATTGCCTTAGTGGAATCTGGACCGATGCCCGCGAGCCAGTTGAGTACTACAGCGGCCATTCCCTACTCGAAGATATACGAAATACTAGGCAATCTGGAGAGAAAAGGATGGGTGGAAAGCGAACAGGGAAGACCAAGTAAGTATTTTCCTAAACCTCCGAGTACAGCCCTCGAATCCTCCAGGGTAAGAATGGAGAACACGCTCAAGTCCAGCCAGACGGCCGTAATGTCGGAGCTGCAGCCTCTATACGAAGAGAAAAGAGTTCAAGAAAGACCTGACATATGGATCGTTAGAGGACAGAACAATATTCTAGATAGAATCAAGGAAACACTCGGCAGAACGAGGAAAGAGTTGCTCGTTGCCATGCCGATAGTTCCCGACTCTGTGATTTCGATGGCCACACCGTTACTTTCGCTCATGAAAAGTAGAGGTATCAAAGTCTCCGTCATGATTCCGAGCCTCATCGGTAGGGAGGTGACGAAGAAACTGAAAGGGCTGGCGGACGTCAGGGTCCGCGAGCAAATGTTCGGCGGAGGAATTATCTCCGACAGTAACGAGATCATCCTTCTACTCGGAGAAGAACCCGAGAAGGGACTTACCCTGGCCATCTCATCTGATCATGTGGGACTGGTAAAATTTGGAAAGAACTACTTCGAGTTCCTTTGGGAGAATTCCAAACCATCCTAGACGAGTTTCCGACGGACAAAAAGGGTAATAGACCATGACCGGGGAGTCCCGGGACGATGCTCCGGTGGTGTAGCCCGGTTTAGCATAGCGGCCTTAACCCGACAATAAAACACCACGGGTGGCCAGTCGAGCGAATAACCAGCCAGCGGCGGAGAATCGCAATCTCTAGAGCCGTTGATCGCGGGTTCAAAAGCGGTCATTTGCCGCGGAAACTCCCGCCCGGAGCACCATCACGCGGGGGTACCATAGCCAGGTCAAATGGGCAGTGGGCCACTGGAACGTGCCCGCCTCGGGCTTAGGACCCTGTGGCGAAGGCCTTCGTGGGTTCGAATCCCACCCCCCGCACCAACAGCATCAGACGATCTCTACTCTCCAGGAAGACTAAAGTCGCTCCCAGAGAAAATGATTAGCCGCATTCGCTATTGAAATTCATCCTAGGGCTCACCAATTGGCATGAATATTGGGAGCTAACTAAACGGGCTGCGACCAAGGCCGAAGAGCTTGGATTCTGGGGAGTTTCAATGCCTGACCACTACGTAAGGGCCGGAAGATTGAATGCTGGCACCCTGGACAGCTGGTTAGCTCTTACTCATTTAGCATCTCAGACGAGAGTGGTCCATGTTGGGACCATGGTGACCCCTATTCCGTTTCGTCCTCCTGCTCTTCTTGCAAAGATGGTTTCCACTGTGGACGTGATTTCCGATGGGAGGACTTTCCTGGGAGTCGGAGCTGGATGGTCGCGAGGAGAGTTCGAAGCTTACAGTGAATGGAACGATTCAAGCATCAGAGTGTCCAAAACCGAGGAGGGTGTGAGACTAATACGCGACTTGTGGACCAAAGAAAAAGTAGAATTCCAAGGGAAGTATTATCATTCTAAGGGAGGGGTTCTAGAACCCAAGCCCATTCAGAAACCTCACCCGCCCTTCTTGTTTGGGGGATCGAGTCCCCGCATGCTGCGACTAGCAGGGAAGTATGCCAACATCGTTTTCCTACCGCCAGATATGAATCTAGATTTTATTGAAGCAAAAACCATTGTCTTGAATGCAGCGAAGAAGAACAAGCGCACTTCCAAGTTTTCATTCGCTGCCGGATCCCCCATCAGTCCAGAAAAACACGGCCCTCCCAAATACGACTCGGAAAGTCTTCGTCAAGCGGTCCTTGAGGCCGACAAGAATGGATGCGAATATTTTGATTTCTCAGTTCCCGAAAATGGACTCCTTGATTCTATGAGCGATTTTGCTAGGGACGTGATGCCTTCCTTCAGCTGATTAGGGAGCCCTCCCTCTGGTAGCGGTCACTCTACAGGGATTAGCAAAGAACTTGCATCACACCGAACCAACTGTTCGAAGACCTTGTCCCGAGTATATTCTGGGGATGTATTCTTTTGTTCAAATCCCATCCCCCGCACCAGATAACGGCGTGATCATGTGCGACGCTACCCAATGCTCTAGGCTCCAAGAAGAGTCCGGAACACGAAGGTACCTGTTAGGGATCCAGGGTGCCTTATCACCGAATACCTTGTTCAGCGATCTGCCTATAGTGTCACAGTTAGGGTAATACTGTGAATTAAGCTACCACTAGTACCGGTAATGATAACGGTGTAGGTTCCGGGGTTGTTCGTTTCCAACAACAGGGTGGCCGAATCTCCAATATTAGCAGGACCTAGGCTTACCGTGGAAGGGAATACCGTGAGTGTCAAACCGGGCGAAGAGGTCGCAGAAAGATCTACAGTTCGGTTGAATCCGTTAACGCTACTCACAATGATCGTGTAGATTCCTTTCAGGGGCGGGATATATGGGTGAACAGACAGGGTAAAGTCAGGCGGGCCGACTGTTCCGTATGAACTAGCCGTAGTTGTGTGTGCGATGGTTACGCCTAGAGGGTCGAACACGGAGTCGAGGAAAGGAACGACGGGTGTGCCTTGTCCAGGCTGAACCTGATAGATTATCGAGAAGAGGATTCCTGTGCCATTGACATCGCCACTCAGCGACGCAATGCTGGAATGCACCACTCCTGGACCATCGAAAATAGTGCACCCGAATCCGTTATCGTTGACGCAGTAGGTCGCATTGTAGTACGAGGAGAACAGCCCGCCTATTTTGATGCTAACGGGCAGTAGAACACTATCGTTTGTCCTGACATAAATGTCCCAGCCATCAAAAGCTGGAAAATCTGACACTTTCACGTTAAACGTGACAAGAGACCCCAGAGCCAACACACGGTAATGGTTGTGCGGCTGTACCGAGAGAACCGGACTCTTGCTATTTGCATCCGCTGTCACTCCGGCAGTAAGATAGGATGCCGCCAGAAGGAGAGCTAGAACCGTGAAGAGACTGAGACCGTTCAATCCGGAGAGCTACGGGATCATCGAACCATATAGTTTTTGCCTCTGGGCTTCCTTAGCCTTTGAAGGACTTTCCCCTGGTACCCTTCTAGGACAGAAAGCCTAGCGCTTGCAACTGACCAAAACTGAGACTATGGTCTTCGTTTCATCATACCCTCTCGAATCTGTGCTCGATCGCTTCGAGAAATTAACATCCGCGATCTGGAGGGTATCAGCGTTCGCCGTCCTCTTCGAAGCGTTTTCCTTAGACGTGCTCTTGTTCCTGCGGAGTTGCTTTCCGCGAAGTGGATCGGCGAAGGTAGAGTACAGTTGCACCGATCGCACCCAAGATCGCGAGAGCTGGACCTGCGGAAGCAACCAGAAGCCCGACCTTGTTGGCTGGACGGGTAGTTCCTCCCACGGATAGGTCGGGATTAACAATAAATTTTCCAACCATTTGAAGGGGATGAAGGGCACAGTAATACGTGTAAGTGCCTGGGGTCAGCGTCACCTGGAAGATATAGGTTGTCGGGGTGGTGGCGAAAAGTGAAGAGCACGGATCTACCGCAGGGCAATCATCTTGATATTGGCCTCCGTCTCCATCGACGTCAATTAGAAACCGATGACTGATAGTGTCGCCACTACTCAACTTTAACGAGATCATATCATCTCGGGTTACGGTTATTGTCGGATTAGGGCTGGAAGTTGTCCCATTCCAGCCAACGTTAGGGCATGCGAACACGCAACCCGACAAGACTATTGTCACGTTTGCAGCTTGAACCTTGGGAATTGTAGGGAGAAGAGTTGGAGCAAAGACTCCGATTCCAGTGCCCACGAGCAAGATCAACGTGACCGTTACTGCGGGATTGGATAATCTCCGCATAGGAACTCACTATTCGGATAGGACGTTTATAACATTATCTGGAGACCACGTGCCCGGAGAAACCCGTAGGCGGCTCCTCAATCCCCTGATCACCCTTCTGGTGACCAACAAGGTGACGGAGAGAAGAAGTGCAAACACGCTCAATGTAACCAGTTGACTACCGAACTGTTCGCGCGCCGATAATGCGGTATCGAGGGAGCTTAGCCTACCATGATAAGTCGGGTCCGGCCCTCCAGCATTTCCGATCGCCTCTTGAACAGTTTCCCCGTGGGCGAGAGATGACACAAAGTTCTGAGTTGCCCCGTCCGTGTACCTGGAACCGACAGCATTATCCCAACCAACGAAGTTACTGACTCCCTTGTTGACGAACGCTGTGGCGATGTAGTGGTCGCCCTGAAGTGATGAGCAGCCCATTTCAACAAGTATAGCACCTCTGAAATTACCTTGC
>VBBR01000028.1:4779-5914 GCA_005881615.1 Candidatus Bathyarchaeota archaeon | reverse complement strand
GGGACGGTTGGCCTCTGAAGCCTGAAGGAACTTCATAGTCGAACAGTAGTGTCTTCATGCCTGCCCTCTGGGCTCCACGCACATCATTTTCGATATTATCCCCGACATGTAAAATGTCTCTTGGCTGCAGTCCGAGCATTTTGGCTGTTGTCAGAAATATTCGGGTGTCCGGCTTTCCATATCCAACCTCGTCTGAGAATATTGTTGCGTCAAAATAATCTAAGACGCCTTCTCTCCGCATCAGTTCTCGAAGAGCATGGCCCGGGCCACGACCGGTGTTGCAGATCAAACCTATCTTCAAACCGCGCTCGGAGAGTCGTTGGAGTACTTTGGGAGCGTCTGCATTGAGTGTTGCAGGCGCGGTGAGGCTTGGGCTCCAATAGGACTCTTCAAGCCGCATTAAGACCTCAGGATCGGTGAGGGGAATTGGCCGGTTCTTTGTGGCATGGTTCACGATGTAGCGAATCTGTTCTAGTGTCCATACTTGTTCGCCCTTCTTCCATATGTTGGCAAGCCATGGCGTACTCTGATTCTCTTGCAGGCCTTGACATCTGAGTTCGTCACGCCGACGGTCTAGCTCAGGAGTGTCCATGAAGAGAGTCTCCCAGAAGTCGAAGGTCACGCCAGCGACTCTAAACCGAGACGCCAAACTGACACTGTCCTAGCGATACCCTAGTTCAAGGGTTCCTCTGTAAACTTAAGCACTGCTCCATCCTAGTACAGTCGCAATGAAGAGCGGGACTTCTGTTACGTTGGCCGATTCTATTCTGACACGGGTTTGGGAGATAGCGGACTCCTACTATCCGAAGCGCGACTGGGCTCACGGGAGGAGCCACATCGAACGTGTCCTTAGGACCGCCGTAGAGATCGGAAAGCGAGAGGGCGCTCATCTAGAGATAATCGAACTATCAGCGATTCTCCACGATATCCTTGCCAACGAGGAAAGCGTTCGAACGTTGAAGGATTCCGACACGAAATTGAAGCGTCGAAAGAAGCAAGGAATATTCTGAAGAATCTTGGTGTTCCGGACAAGACCGTAGACGCGGTCTGTCACTGCATCGAATCCCACAGGAAACGAACGGGAAGAATCCAGCCTCAGACGATAGAGGCTAAGTGTCTCTTTGATGCCGATAAG
>VBBR01000028.1:0-4716 GCA_005881615.1 Candidatus Bathyarchaeota archaeon | reverse complement strand
CTACAAACAAGAAGACATTGACGCTTACAAGCGCAGGAATATTCGACCGGACGGCACAGTAATCGATTTTGCCCAGCACTCGTCAAACCTAGAATACGAGCTAAGTCTCAAAGAGGTTGCGAAGAGAATGTACACGGATACAGGAAGGAAACTTGCGAAGGAACGATCAGCTTTCATGGACGAATTCTACAGCAGACTTGGAAAGGAACTGAAAGGCATCATTTAATCGAATTATGATGGGACTTGTTTGGCTCGAAGATACTCCAAGACGAACTCCGCGTTTTTGTCCGGCGGAAAGATAGGATAGAACACTCTTTCGATTCTTCCACGTTTGACGACAAGCGCTAGTCTCTTGACGAAGGTCTTGGACTCAAACTCGAAGGTCGGTAGCCGCAGAGCCTTCGTCAGTCTAAAATCCGAGTCGTTCAAAAGCTGGTAGGGAAGATTGTTCCGCTCCGCGAACTCTATCTGTTCGTCAAGATTCTGAGTGCTCACGCCATATATTTCGAAGCCTAACTTCTTGAACTCTTGATAGTGGTCGCGGAACGCGCACGATTGAGGCGTACAACCGCGGGCTCCTGGGATATCGTTCCAACCATCCGGAATGAGAGCACCAGGTTTTCCAGTTTCTGGGTAGAAAAAGAAGACTGCGTTCCGTCTAGAAGCGTCCGCCAAATTAACGTCATGCGTTGCTGTGGAGCGCAGTGAGAAAGAGGGCATCTTCATTCCAGGAAGGTGGCGGCACGCGCCATCGTCAATAGGAACAGGGAGGCCTTTAGGCAGAGTATAGGGATCTGTATCGAGAGGATCTTTCAATCAACCTGTCCCCAAGTGTCCGAATAACACATCTCTTTCAGATCTGGAAACTTCTGCGCGACCTGTTCGCCTGGGTACCCCATTATTCCAAAATGCACGAGCTCGTAGTCTTCGGGTATTCCGAGCGCAGCCCTCACGCCTCTGTTTACTTCCGGCATGAGCAAGCCCATTATGGGCCCGTGGAGCCCGATCCCATATTCTAGAGCCTTGAGTTCGATGCTTCTTACCGCGGATCCTATTTCGTGAATTTCTCCAATTCTGGCGTAGTCGCCTGGGACCCACTGAAATGGTTTGAAATCCTTGGGCTGACAGAACGCGATGAACAGAGGAGCGACCTTCCATCTCTCAATCCAATCGACGTCCTTGAGTCGTCCTATCTTCCTCAAGTCTTCTTGCCACGCCTTTACCACTTTCATCCGCTGACTCTTGTCAGTGATCGTCAAAAGCTTCCATCTACCGAGCCACGTGCAGGAAGTGGCAGCCTTCAGGATCTCTTCCTGAATAGGCGTTGGAATCTCTTTGTCGAGAAATGACATAGCTCCTTTGTCGAAAAATAGGAGCTCGCTGAGCGTAGCCTTACCAGAGTAGCGCGTATTCGGTGTTTCCACGCAACATCACTATGGTGGGTTGACGCAGAATCAGTAATATTTAGTTGGCGAACTTAGACCTGCTTCCTAGCGAAGGGTTTCTCGTCTGGCAAGCAGGCGGCGAACATGTGGGCCAGGCTTCAACCTATTTTCGCGGTCGACAAAGACTACGTGAGGTTTCCAATTCTGAGCTTGTTTCTCGGTCATCGAGCCGAAAGCTGTGATGATTACCTCGTCGCCGGGCTGAACCTTGCGTGCGGCCGCGCCGTTGACCGCGACGGTCCCGCTTCCTCTTGGAGCTGAGAGTGCATATGTTGAGAATCGTTCTCCGTTAGTGATGTTCCAGATGTCGACCTGCTCGAAGGGTATGATTCCGGCAGCCTCCATGAGAGAGGAGTCTATCTCAATGCTGCCCTCGTAGTTGAGGTCGGCACCTGTGAGTCTCGCTCTGTGTATCTTGCCCTTGAGCATTCGCAGTTGCAACTCTTGTCCTCCTCTCGCCTACAGTGGTAGGGATGTGACTCGCTAGAATTGAATGATGGCTACGGTCTCTCTAGAGAGCTTAGGAGCCTTAGATTACCCGAAAATGCTAATAGATTCGGGCCTCGAAGCGAATAATCATGGAAACCCTCGTCTCAAGCCCAAGCGCGAGTCTGAGTACCTCCGCGTCAACATCTTTTGGAACCGTTAAAGCGACGACCTCTGGGGAGCTTGTTCCAGTCACGGAAGTCTCGCTGGCACAGAACGATTCGATTTTCTTCGAGCACCATATATTCCTCTGGAAGGACCCGAGTGTTACGATTACCGCTAAAGCGATGAAGGGTGTTGGTAAGAGGATTCTTGCTGGACTACCGGTGTACGTGACAGAAGCTCATGGACCCGGAAGGATTGCTTTCTCAAGGGATTCACCAGGCCAAGTGCTCTTTCTCAATCTAATGCCTGGGACCCAGATTCATGTCAGAGAACACCAGTTTCTATTCTCTACCAGCGGCGTGAATTATTCGTATTTCCGCGTGAAGGGCATCTCAAATATTCTCTACGGGCATACTGGAATGTTCATGGACACGTTCGAAGGCTCAGGACTCCTTGCGCTACACGGATACGGCAACGTGTTCGTAAGGAATCTGGGTGCGGGGGAGATGATAGATGTCGAACCGGGCGGCTTCCTCTACAAAGACGCTTCCGTCCAGATGGCTACGAATAGTATGGGTCTCAAGAGCGGACTCTTCGGCGGCTTCACCTTCGCCATGAACAGGTTCATGGGACCAGGAAGGCTTGCGATTCAATCAATGCCCTTCGAGGTGAACCCCATGAAATGGGTTACGCGTGAAAAGGCGAAGGTCGACCGGATCGCATGTCCTTGGCTAATCAAGAAGTTCGTCGACAAAAACCCGGAATTCCTCTTCGTCCTACCCGAGACAATTCCGCAAGTCGTCAAAGATGAAGGCGCAATAGCGTACGATGCTAAAGGCGTCGAACTGACCCACTACAAAGAGAACGGCGAAGAGCGCGTCAGCTTTGACGCCATTATCAAGAAGTACAAGCTCACAGACCCGGCATTGCTGGAGCTCGCCAAAATAGTGAGAGGAGCTGATGCGAAGATCCCTAACCCTCCGCCAGAATCTGCTGGCCTCGAAGCAGTGGCGCATGGTTTTCGAAACCTTGCAAAAGACGACTTTGACAACATGCGACTACAGTTTCCTACTTACGACGCGTTGTACAAATACTGTCAGCTCAGGACGGAAGGAACTCAGAAGCTAGAGTACAACGTCGCGCAACGCGCGCCCTAGGTCCGGACCCCTCATCTATTCCGCAGTTCCAAAGGTGTTTTTCTTGACAGAGATCTAAATAGGAGATTCAATGCGGCTCGGGAGTTCGTCGATTTGTGCGGTCTGATCTCTGCTACGGGTGACTTTTGCCGCGAGAATCAGCGAGGCGATCATCAAGAGTGCGGAGAGCAGGAACGGAGCTCCTGGAAGATTGAAGGGCGCTTGGCTACCGATGAAGAATGCGAATATTAGCGTGAAAAGTGTGGGTCCGATAACGCCGGTGAGGCCCATGAGGCTGCCGTTGATGCCTTGCAATGCTCCTTGTTCTGACGGGCCGACTCGCCGGGTCATTAGGCCCTGCAACGCGGGCTGGACGAATCCGATTGGGGCATAGAAGATTATCGCAATCATGAATAGTAGGCTGTTGGTTGCGAGGCCCCAGATCACGAACCCTATAGTGCCAGAGACTATTCCAATGAGAAGGGCGAGGCGTTCGCCGAACCTAGCGACGACACGTCGGACGAGGAGGCCCTGTACGATGATGTTGCAAGCCCCGACTAGGGCGAGTGCTGCTCCGACTAGAGCGTATCCCCAGCCGTATCTGTAAGCAGCGTATAGTACGTAGACGCTGGGAAGGACTTGGAAGGCGAGGAAGTTGAGAAAGTTGACTGTAACAAAGCCTGCTAGTCCTTTTCGCGCCCGTATCATGGACAGGGAACCGATAGGGTTGGCTCTTCGAAGCGAGACAGGACTTCTATGCTCTAGGGAGAGCGACTCAGGCAGAACTACCAATCCATAAGCGGCGCTTGCGAGCGAGAGTGCAGCTGCGCCCCAGAATGGGAAGCGTGGGCCTATTCCCGCTAATAGTCCTCCGACGAGGGGTCCGATGATGAATCCTACACCCCAGATGGAGCCTATCATTCCGTATGCGCCGGCCCGCTTCTCACCCGGGGTAGTATCGGCTACGTAGGCGAAGCTTACGGTGAAGCTGGCACTAGTGATGCCGCTGACCACTCGCCCGATGAAGAGCCATGTTAGGTTGGGTGCGAGGGCCATGATCATGTAGTCGATTCCGAGGCCGAATGCCGAAAGGATGAGGACGGGTCGTCGACCAAAGCGATCCGATAACGCACCTAACAACGGGGCGAATAGGAACTGCATCAGTGCCCAAGTTGTGCCAAAAAGGCCGAAGATTTCAGCGCCTCTGGCTGGGTCTCCCCCGACGAAGCTAACGACCAGGCCAGGGAGTACGGGAATTATGATTCCGAATCCGAGGGTATCAAAGAGGACTGTAGCGAATATGAACGCTAGGGCGGCTCTGCTGGCTCCAGTTCTGGTTAGCGTTTCTACTCTTGGGGGTTCTTGGGTTAGTTCGGTCAATTTGTGGGACACTATTTTGGATGTTTAAAGTCCGATTAGGCTCGAGTTACTCTTAGACGTCGGGCGCGTTAGGCCACTACTTCAAGCTAGTGAGGTTCCAGAAACTGAATCTTGGGTGACACTGTTCGGATTGTTCGATCACTGTTGGAAAAAGAGGGGGAAGG
>VBBR01000170.1:463-3576 GCA_005881615.1 Candidatus Bathyarchaeota archaeon | reverse complement strand
AAGAATAGGGCGGAGTCCCGCCTGAGGCGTGGCCTGTGAACAGTTCAGATAATGGGACGGGTCCGGGCGATGCGATGAATGTGGCGGATAATTGTGTGGGAGGCGGAGGCGGGGGATTGGTTACTGGGCCTGTTGCCAGATTATAGGATTGGAAGTCAACGTCTAGTTCTGTTACGCCGAAGCCTTCCGATCCAATCTCGATACCGTCAAGACTGTGCGGTGAAGCTGGGTCTATGCCCCAGGCTTTCGCGGCGGCTTGGAACTGTGTTTCAACATCAATATCGAACAGCTCTGAGGATTGAGCGAGAGAGTAGCCATCCGCCTGTACTCCGGGATCACTAGAACCACCATACGTGCTTTCTGTCCCGTCCGGTGACTGTGCCCTGTCTATCCATTCAACCCGGACCTGCGTATCTAGCCAGCCGTTGAACGCGGCAGCACATCGGTAGTAGAGGCCAACATAGTATTGAGCATGGCTGGGTCCTGACACGAACTGGTTGACTAATAGATTGGCTTGAACCTGTACTGACTGAATATTCGCGGGCAACGGGTCACCCTGACTAAATCCCCAGGGAAAACTTCCTCTCTGAGCCGTCGTATACCCATAATTACTGTCATCTCCACCCGGATTCTGCAATCGCGTCTGCAAGACTCCGTTGACCTGTTGAACCGAGCCTGTGGCTCCGCCGCCTGCTGGCTGGTAGAACCATTCTGGGCCAAAATTGCCCGTTGTGATTGGTGGTGGTGGAGGTGTTCCTGAGGAGGGGGTTACGATTATGTTTCCTGAGGAGTCTGTCGTAACCGTTACTGGCGGCTTGAACGTGGACGACATGATTATTATGCACTCATGAAAACTGCCCGAGCTGACGGGCAAGCTCTAGAGCTCGCGCCGCGTCAAGCGCCTGCAGTAACCTCATGGCCCGTTGGTACTTTCTGGAAACAAGTTTTCTCGTCCCTCGCTTCTTTTTGCGCCGATTCATCAGCCAGTAGAGGAACGCGCCCAGGTCTTCGGGACCACCACCAAGAGACGGGGGCAGCGGTGGCTGTGCTCCAGTCCTCTGGAGCGGAATCATTAACGGTATCAGAACTTCGACGATTTTCTCAGAAGTTTTCGGCGTCATTTAGGGATAGGGTACTTCTTCCCACATCAGGAATGGGTCAATCGTAAGACTCGTTGGAACTGTTCTGACTCCAAGCGCTACTAGGACCCCGGGAGTAGCGACTAACATCCCAGCAAGCTCAACAATCCCATTCGACATTTGAGCACCGGCAGCGGCAGTCGCCCACCAGAACGAGCCGATTCCCGTGACAAAGTTGATCGCGGTGGAGCTCGTCATCGCCGTATTGACAAATCCTTTTGCCACGGATCCGGTGGTCTGTTGAGTCGCCATGTTGCTTGGCGCGGTTACTGTACCGGTTGGAAGAACACTAGTTCCTGCCCAAAGTTCTGGGTCTATTACCCCTGCAACTGTAGGGACCGCCGTCGGAGTAGCTGACGTCAGAAGGAAGATGAGTGCCTTTCCACTGCCGGATGGATTGAACACTCCGATCAATGGTGTTCCAGCGGCAGCACCCGTGAATGCCGTCGGTGCGGCGGCACCGGTTGCTAGATAGTAGACGTTGCCTCGAAGAACTGATTCCTGATATCTTGCTTGAACATCAGCTGCTCCCAATCCTCCCTTCCTAGTAAGACGGAGTGGTTGAATCGCTCCATCAGATCCGAGGAGCTCACCAACTCTGCCCTGGTCTACTGCTGACACGTTAGATTACCATCCTGTGAAATTGCCCCAGCCGGGTCCCCAGGTCGCTTTGGTGATCTGGGCGAATGGCTGTGTTACGCGTAGGCTCCCCGTGTTAGTAACTAGGACTGAGTTCGTTCCGTCACTCAGAATGGCTTTGACAATATCGGCAGATGTGAGTGTTCGGATCTGTCGAGCATCATAAGTGTCCCCACCGCTGGCAGCGCCTATTGCGAGAATGACTACCTCTGACTGTACAGTGTTTCCTCCTACTGTCTGCTGGATCGTCCGCATATTCTTGGTCGGAGCGGCGGCGTCCTGGACCTGTACTATTTGTTCTGACATTCTGTCATTTCTCTCTTTTCCGTAGCGCTGTCCGGAGCCTGCTGAGTTCTGCGCTCACTTCGAGCAATCTTGCAGCGAGTCTCTTGGACTGATCGAGTGTAAGCCACACGGCATGAATCGTATTCATTCCGCTGAATTCTAATTTCACCACTGGTTCATCGCCTTCGACTTCTATATCTTTCAGGTAGTCGAGGTCGACCTCGAATTTTTCTGACATGATCATCCTAACCTCTCAGCAATGATCCCACGTTTACTGCGCTTCAACCGCCAGCGTTCAGGCATTTCCGACTTGACACCACCAAGCGGCTTTGGTGTTTGCGAGGAGGTAGGTTGCATGCTTCCCTTTCCAGCCTCTTCAGGAATCTTTAGCCTCTCGCGCACGTACTCGGCTGAGACAATGCCCTGCTGGTATAGATCAGCCAGAGGTGCTTCGTTAGCTCTCCAGTCCTCTGGCGTTATCTCTTTGAAGTGGAAACTCGGGAGCGCTTCTTCTTCTTTCTCTCGCGTCGGCGGTTTGGGGATCGGCTGAGAAACCAGCTTCCGCAGCGGGCTGATTGACATGATTCTTACGGATTAGTTCGTTTTTCTGTTTGCACGGTTTGCAACGGCCTCCAACAATGTAGATGCCAAACGTTCCCTCAGGCACAAGCTGCCATTCGTCCTTGTGCCGTTCTGGTTCGTAGCAGAAGGTCGACTGGCATTCAGAGCACACGCCTATGGGAAACTGCTGATTGTCTATGGGGTTCCCACATTGAGAGCAGATCAAAGGTTTTGTTACTCGCCCAACTAAGTGCTGTTCAATCGCATCTCGACTTCGGGTCCATCGCCGAGCTCACGCCCTGGACGAAGGTTCAGCATCAATCTGGGAAGCACGTAGTCGCTGATGAGATCCTCGTGCTTCTGTTCGTTCTCGCGGGTCTCGTCCTCCATCATTTCGAAGGAGAGATCTCCGAACTTGACCTCTGCTCCTCCTTTCGATAGAGTCGCTGCAGTGAGTGGGATTCCGAGTCCCATCATGGCGCGTTCCTT
>VBBR01000170.1:0-281 GCA_005881615.1 Candidatus Bathyarchaeota archaeon | reverse complement strand
CGCGCTTTGCAACGATGGAAGGCAACAGTTCCAGCATTACGAGGTAGCCTTTGATGGCGAAGAGGGCCTCCCTGAATGTACTACTCCCGTATATGCCGCCGGATATCTTGTTGAGCTGGAGGAGAAGCATTTGTTCTGGATGGAAATCGAGCTCTGTCTCTGAACCAAGTATGGCTGTGGGTGCGAGCGGACCGGACCAGCGGCGCTGTATGATCTTCTCGATCTTAATGGTTGCCTTGTCGGTGTCCCACATCTGGGGATGAATCTGGATTCGACAGGTT
>VBBR01000169.1 GCA_005881615.1 Candidatus Bathyarchaeota archaeon | reverse complement strand
TTCGCAATATTGGAATTCGATCCATCATCGGTTCTGCGGAACAGTGCTTCCCGCTCTTCCCCATCATAGACCCCAATAAGTGCCCATGTCAAGTGGTCGTGGATTGGAGTTGTCTGGCCGGGATGCCAGACTCCTCCGATTATCGAGAACATCTCGTCCCTCGGCATATGGATAAGGGTCATCGCGAACCTATCCTTTCTCGGCGTGAAAGCTTCGGATGGAACCGATCCGGGGCTCTTGATGAGTTTCTCGAGGAGCGGTTCTATCTGTCTCAGAACTTCTGACTCGTTTGGGTATTTCCGGACGCACGTGTCGACGTCCATGGCGAACTGGCTGGTCGAGTACTGCCCTGTTTGCATCGGGATCCATTTCAGAGTCCAGCACTAATAGCCTTAGCGTTGAGTCGAACTTGATTGGACCCTAAAGCAGCATTCCTACGCGTTGGAGCGCCGGCCCTTCCGGGCGACGCGCAACGGTCGTCAAAACAGAAAGCAATAAGTCAATTCCCGTACAGATCATTCTCTGTGAAGCTCGACAAAGCCCCCCTCAAGATGGAATTTCTCAGGAAGAAGCTGAAATGGATTCAGCAAACGATGAAGGAACAGGGAATAGACCTCTGGATCACCTTCACTAGGGAAGGGAACGAGGATCCACTGGCTCAGGATCTGAGGTTCAGCGATCTGACATGGAGGTCCGCGGCGATAATCGACCAGGATGGTACGAAGACTGCTGTTGTGGGAGGCTTGGAGGTT
This sequence comes from Candidatus Bathyarchaeota archaeon, assembly GCA_005881615.1. Classification (GTDB taxonomy): domain Archaea; phylum Thermoproteota; class Bathyarchaeia; order 40CM-2-53-6; family 40CM-2-53-6; genus 40CM-2-53-6. Next base: position 37,096 of record VBBR01000169.1, on the reverse strand, counting down.
GATACGATTCGGCAGAACAAGTTCTACGACGAGGTCGTTGGATACGCAAGCGAGGGCGCCGCTCCCAAGCTGAAACAGATAATCGGAAAAAGGAAGCCGAAGAGTATCGCCGTCAACTCAAGTTACGACGAAGGCGCTGCAGATGGTATAACGAGCGGCATGGAAGCATATCTCAAACGGGCATTGAAGGGATATTCCAAAGGGTTCGTGTCAGGGGAAGACTTGGCTATTGCGTTGCGCGCGAGGCTTGTCCCGGAGGAGGTCGAACTTGTGAAGAAAGCGATAGTCGAGTGCGAGAAGATCTATGACGAGGTCGAGAGTGCTATCAGACCCGGCAAGAAGGACAGGTACGTACATGAGTTCGCCCACAAGCTTCTCGCCCAAAGGAGTCTATCGACCGCCTGGGCTTTTGACCGTTGTCCATCTGTGAACGTTGGCGGCGATCCCATGGGCCACATAGGCTATCACAATACCACTATTCGGAACGGCGATTTCGTCAAACTCGATTTCGGAGTCAACTATGAAGGCTATTGCAGTGACATCCAGCGAGTCTATTTCGTTGGTCCCGGAAATATTCCTAGCTCGGTGAAGCGCATGTTCGAGACCGCTAGAGCTGCAAATGATGCGGCTCTCGCAGCTCTGAAGCCAGGAACTGTGGGTTACAAAGTCGATAGTGCTGGCAGAAAGCTAATTGTCAAGAAGGGCTACCCGGAGTACAAACATGCTCTGGGACACGTCTTGGGTCGGAGCACTCACGAGATTGGTCCTCTCCTCGGACCAAGGTGGCCGAACAGGTATGGCAAGCAGGTCGAGAAACCCGTTCAGAGAGACATGGTCTTCACGATCGAACCCTCAGTCACAAGCAAGCTTGGAACATGTAATCTGGAACAGGATGTTCTGGTCACAGCGAGCGGCTACCAACAACTATCTAAGCCACAGGAAGACATAATCAGGGTCGGATAAACCTCGGAACCGACCAGGACGTTGGAGCAGACAACTCACACGTGCCCCGTCTGCGGTACAACAGGGCCATGTACTCGTTCATCTGGCGAAACAGACGAGTTCAGGTATCACAATTGCCACGTTTGCGGGTCGACTTGGAAGGAGCAGAAAGACCCGTCTAAGGCCAAATCGTAAATGAAAACGCAGACTAGGCGCTGCGCGATCTTTCCGATCTAGTTTCTAGGCTATTTCGGGTCTGCTACATGTGGAGGTGGATGTTTGCCTTTGGCGTGAAGGAAGAGATGCTTGGCAGACTTGTACGTGTGCCCGGCAGACAATGAAATCAAGCTTGTAAAGACCCAGAAGAAAGGAACCCCCTGAATGGCGATATTCGTAATCTTGTAGGTGTAGATGCCTTGGACCCCAACCCCCGTTTCTGTGATCGTCGTTATTGGAGGCGTGGTGAGGAAGATGTAGAGAAGCAGGAGCGTGCTCGCAAAGCCTACGAGTGATACGAGGCTCATCAACGACTCGATGATTCTCTCGAACTTTACCAGGAGGCCCATAGAATAGCCCAATGGGAAAGGTCCCGGACATAATCGAGTTGTTACCTAACAGGTTGGTTCTTTGCACTCTCCTCCATTGCTTGAGGGCCTGTTGGGCGTTTGTTCGGAATCGTTTACGGGGCTCTTCGCGAGCGGGGGCAACAGAACTCAGCCCTGAATACCTACTTTTTAGTCCTCGAGAGTACGGTGCCTGGTTCCTATGCCAGCAAAGCTCAAGGGAAAGATCGCCGTTGTTACGGGTGCGAGTCGGGGCATTGGTAGGGGTATCGCGCTAGGCCTAGGCGAAGCAGGTTCCACAGTTTATGTGACGGGAAGGACCCTTCGGAATGGAGATAGCAAGCGGCCAGGGTCCGTCACCGCGACTTCAGAGGAAATTTCCAAAATCGGAGGGCATGGCATCGCCGTGACATGCGATCATCGATCGGACTCTGAAACGGAGGCGGTTTTCAGACGTGTACAGAAAGAACAAGACAAGTTGGATATTCTAGTTAACAATGCCACCCTCTATTCTTTGGACTACGGGCCGCGGGAAGATCTTCCATTTTGGGAGTTACCGACCGAAGAGTGGGACATGATGCACAATGTCGGACTTCGTTCGTATTATGTAGCAAGCAGTTTCGCTTCGAGAATGATGACACGTCAAATGAAAGGTTTGATCGTCAACGTATCCTCTATGGGAGCGGTCAAGTATACCGGTAATGTTTCTTACAATGTCGTGAAGGCCGGGGTCGACATGTTCACAAAGGGAGCGGCGGAAGAGTTGCGCAAGCACAATGTCGCAGTTGTTTCACTGTGGCCGAGACTGACCCGGACCGAGGGAGTTCTGGCTCACCCCGACCTGTTTCCTGACTTGACCAATTCTTGGTCGCCTTTATTCAATGGCCGAGCAGTGGCAGCCTTGGCTAATGATCCTCGAATTATGGAGAAAACCGGCCACGCGTTTCAAGCCCCAGCACTCGCGAAAGAGTACGGGTTTACAGATATCGACGGGAAAGGATCCACGACGTGACCATTTTGCATTCGTGGAATCCATAATCTTTCAAGGTAGTGCCCGCTGCATTACGTGTTGCACTGCAGATCCAGTTAGGATTTTCAACTCGACTGGAGAATGCCGTTCGCAATAAGAACTGACGGTCGGACGTATGAGCACTAGCAATCTCATTGAGGACAATCTTCCGGCGCCAGTTGTATCTCTTTAGGGGTCGGTTTTTCCCGGGCCCCGCCCTTCGTGAAGACTCATAGAATCCACGTTTACCAGCCTCTGCCTACCGTTCCTTCCTTCGTGAAAGCCGCCGATTCTCATGGGGGCGCTTCAAGACGGTCCTCCAGTGGGGATCTGCTCAGTCGCGGCCTTTCAGCGCTCTAAGAGCGTTCAGGGTCACCCAGGGATTGGGCTTTCCCACCTCGCCCAGGCTTGAGTAGATGTCCGGAACATCAACGACTTTTCCAGCGCTCTTGTAGACATTGGAAATGTCGATGCCTTCCTCCTGCACGGAATGCCATTGTCCAGTCTTCTTGTCCTTCACGAAGTTCCGCCTTAGTGCTCGAAGATATGTCGCCTCCATAGGCCAAGTCCAGTCTGGCAACCGTTTCGACAATAACAACTCCCGAGCGTCCTCGGTCCGATCATCTCCACCGAACCCAAGCGCTGTTACAACTCGCAATCCATGGAGGATGTCATAGAAGTAGAATAGCGGAAAATGCAGTTGCGTCCATTCCGGAAGAATCACCTTGCCGGATGTATCGCTCTTGAACAGGCGGTGCATGAGCAAGAACTCCACTCCTTTTTCCACCGCTTCCCGCCCGCCACGCGGCCATTTCTGAGGGTCCAAGGAGGAAAACGCCCACAACGGCTCTATCGTCGACATGAACGAGCTATGGTGGACCACCCCAACACCATTTCGTTTCTCAGTCTCGCAGTTCCATCCTCCATCCTCACGCTGGTTCTTCACAAGCCATTCAAACATCTCGCGTACGCGGGGATCGTTTTCAAATCCAAACTCTGCGAGTGTCCGTGCCATGTTGCCGGTTACACAGGGCTCCCAGACCAAACGCCAACCTCGCAGATCCTCATCAGGATATTTTGGCGGAGGCCACGATCGATCCTGTCCGTCCATGACTCGTAGAAAATACTCGCCGCCTTTCCTAATCGAAGAATGTGTTCCCGGAACGCCCATCTCAGCCATCAACATTAACGCCCAAACAGTCGCCTTCCACTTAGGCCAATACACATCCTCCCCATCGCCCCAGTAACCCGCTGGGTGTTGTTCTCTCAGATATTCGGCTACGGGACCCCAAGATGCTATCCCATTCAAGGTTGCTACAACCTCGGCATCGCTCTCGGATCTTCCAAGAATATCCTTGAATGTCCAGTATCGAACGCCTGGATTCTCATTCTTCAAGAGCCAGGCGACAGCCTGATCCCAGTTCGCGACCTCGATGGTAGTTGCCAATTCGTCGAAACCCCGTTGGAGGAAGGATTAGAGGTCCGGCAATTAAAGCGAACTCTGCAGAATCCTAATAGAACCCAGCCATACAATCGAGAACCAGTTGAGATGGAATCGCGTCAGGCCGAGTATTTCTGGTAGAACTCTTCAAGCTCTTTCCGGGTCGGGCTTCCTCTAGTCTCCGGCCTACCAGCCTTTAGCGCTGCTGCCATGTTTCCATGCTTAAGCGCCTCGATGTCAGTAAGGCCCAGTACCTTGTAGGCTGCAAAGGCTCCGACGAATGCGTCGCCGCAACCGGTCGTGTTGACGATCTTCCGTCCCATTTTTGCTTGGTTGACGCTTTTCATCTTCAACTGTTTCTCCTTATCATAAAACGCGAACCCCTTGCCTCCTAACGTGACGATAACCCTCATTTTCGGCGCGACCTTGTTGAATGCAGCGACTGATTCTGCAAGACTGCGTGTACCGGAAAACGCCAGCGCCTCATGCTCGTTCAATACCAGATAGTCCAAACCCTCCATTTCGCCGGTAAACTCTTTCATTCCGAATCTTGTCAAGACGCCTGGATGCCAGAGGACGGATCGTCGGAGGCGGCGTCCTTCCGAGAGGATTCTCCCGGCGACGTGTCGCGGTGGGTCTATGACGACCATCATCCGGCAATTACCGAAAAGATTCTGAACCTCTGGGAGCATAATGTGGTCCCGCTTCAGCCCGGCATTCGCCCCGAAATGTGTCTCAATATTGTTCCTACCCTTCTCGTCAACTGTAATGTAAGCCTGTCCCGACTCAAGCTTGGTCAATGTCTGGACCGCAGACGTGTCCACGCCATCCTGTTTGAGAATCGAGACTTGTTTCTTGCCGATCTCATCCTTCCCTACACACGCCAACAAGGCCACTTTTCTCTGGCCGAGGATTCGAGAGGCTGCAACCGAGACATTCCCACCTTTTCCTCCTGGAACCCGGTCAACTTTCTCCACGACCACCTCTTCGCCGGGCCGGGGAAGCCGCTTGACGAAGAGGTTGACATCCCAGTTTAGAGCTCCTGTAACAACGAGATCCGGCGGCAAACTACGCCTTTCTCCCAGTCAGAGCGGACAATGCCACCGTCATCGCAGGTGGAAATGTGCTTTTAGCTCTTCAACGCGGCAGCGATAACAGGCGCCACCGACACCTTGCTTATCGGGCTGGGCATCGTATCAGTGCCAATCACTTTCACTGCTCCAGCTCTCTTGATACGGTCTAGCGCACCGTTCGCGAGAACGGGATGGGTACAGAGTACGAAGACACGTCTTGCCCCCTTTTTCTTGCAAGCCTTCGCCGCCTCCGCTATAGTTCCACCGGTGCTGATGATGTCGTCAGCGAAGATAGCGTCTCGGCCCCTCAAGTCCACGTCTCCCGTGTCAACCTCAACCTTCGATGCAGTCATGCCCTCTTTTCGAACTCGTACTTTCCGAAACGTCGTATGCTCAGCGTCCAGCTCCTTCGCCACAACTGCAGCCCACTGGCCAGCCTCCTCATCGGGCCCGATCACGATAGGGTTGTGTGGTTTGAAATGATCTAGTGCGTACTTTCCTAGCTCATGCATTGCGGTGAGGTTGCGGGCCGGGATCTTGAAGACCTTCGCAACATCTCCCAGCCTGTGAAGGTGGCAGTCAATTGTAAGGAACGATGTTGTTCCCGCAGCTTCTAGAAGCCTAGCTACCGATGCGGAGCTGACTGCTTCCCCCGGATAGAATCGTGAGTCTTGCCGAGCGTAGGCGAGGTATGGGGCTACGACGGTGATAGAGTGGGCTCCCATGTCTCTGAGCGTATCGATCAGCAGAAGAAGTTCGAATATGTACTCATCAGGTGTCCGATAGAGAGACTGAATCGCTACGATGTCCTGGTCCTTGACGTCACCATGAATTCGGAGATATTTTTCGCCGTCAGGAAAACGTTTGATTTCCAACTGCCCAGCTTCTTGGCCGAGTTCCTTTGCGACTTTCTCCGCGAGCGGTTGGCTTGCCGAGCCGCCTAGTATGAGCATGGGAGAACGAGACCGCCCGTGCGGTGCTAATAAAAGTGAGGGCTCAAACCATTCGCATTATGATAACTGAACAACCAGGCCTTTCCAGATGTCTCTACTAGGAAGAGCAGGGCTGGACCTAAGATCCTGGGCAAAGAGCCTGAGGGCCGCAGAACGAACAATCCTAGTTTGCATCGTAGGATTCGTCCTTGCATTTGGTCTGCGGATTCTCGGAACATCAACAGACACCTACCTCTCTATTACCATCTACAATCTCATATCCGGTAATACCCTTGTACCTCTAATCTATGGAATAGCGACAGTGGGTGATCTCATCTGGGTCTCACTGGTTTTCTGGCTCTATGTCTTCCGCAAAGACAGTAATGAATGGACCAGCTCGCTCATACTGGCCGTGGCGATGGTTACTGCAATGGCTCTTACGGACGTGTTGAAAACGGTTTTCAACCTTCCAAGACCCTTTCAGGTGCCTTCACTCGGAATCAGTGCGCGTGGTGAACTTCCAACCAATCCGGGATTCCCTTCCGGACACACCACAAACGCCTTTACGGTCGCCACGGTGATATGGTCAAGGTATCCCGCTTGGCGTATTCCCTTCATTGTCCTCGCGATCTCAACAGGCGTCTCGATGGTAATCTTGGGATTGCACTTCCCGAGTGATGTCCTCGGCGGAGTTTTTCTGGGAATTTTCTGCGGGACATTCGTTCTAAGCTTGGCCAAGCTCCGGTCGAGCAAGTGATATTGTCACTTTAGGATACAGGTCCAAGTTACATGGCCCCTTTCGAACTAGAGCACTTGTCTGGTGGACACGGAAAACAGCGACCGTTGAAACCGTCCCCAGTTGATCACAGAATAGAGGCAGTGCAGCCGACAGGCATTCCTATTCTTGACAAGGTCAGCGGAGGAGGTTTCCCTCGGCCGTCCAGTGTCGCTTTAATGGGTCCGATAGGAAGCGGCAAATCCGCTCTCGTCCGAGAGCTAGTCGCGAATTTCCTCCGGCAGGGATGCCAACTTCTCTACTACTGCATAGACGATCCCGCTGATGTGGTGAAGCTAGGCCTTGAGGACCATCACATCGCAGTAACGAAGATCGAAGATGAAGGACGTCTCGAGTTTGTCGACATGTTCTCACTGGGGGCTCAGAAGCTTGCTGAGTCTCTTCCCAAGATGGACCCGGGTGATATCCTGGAGGAGACATTGAGGTTTCAGGACCTCCTCGCTCTAGGCAGGAGCTTTGCAATGAAGCCTAGCGTTGGACCCAAGGTGATCGTGATGGACTCTATCACCCCATTTTTCCTGCTAGCAGAAGCGAGGCGTGTCTACCAGTATGTTCAGGTCATGCGTTTTGCAACGCAAATCGCGCGTGCGGTAACAATCTCGGTCTTGCACACGGAGGTTGTCGATGTGAACGTGGAAAACGCGACCGCGAACCTGGCGGATGGGGTGATCGAGATGAGGAAACGACAGGGAGAGGTCTTGTTGAAGGGGGGCACGTTAAAGGTGTTGAGAATCGGTCGTAACCCCACGCCTTCACGGGGATACTTCTACCAGATCACGCAGCAGGGTATCGTCTTCTCTAACACACCTATGTTCTAGGTGCTTTCGGTCAAGAGCCCTTTTAACAAGCGGCTAGAGTGCTATCTGGGCCCTTTGTCTTTTGATGCAAAGAAGCTGAGAATCGGGTGCAGCGGGTGGTCCTATCAGGATTGGGTCGGGCCCTTCTATCCTAGGGACACTAAGCCTGCTGATTATCTTCGGATGTATTCACAAGTTTTCAACACCGTCGAAATTGATTCGAGTTACTACCGGACGCCTTCGCCCTTTATGGTGTCCAATTGGAAACGTGTGACTCCTGACGGTTTTCTTTTCACGGCGAAGTTTCCGAAGAAGATCACGCACGAGCTGAAACTGCGAGACAGTCAGGCACAGCTCGAACGGTTTTACAAGGCTATGTCAGAACTCCGGGAGAAGCTTGGAGCCTTGGTAATCCAGCTTCCACCGTCGTTCAGCTACAAGAAGGACAAAGAGGCGCTCGAGACATTCCTCGGACAGACGGACAAGAAATACGTGCACGCCATAGAATTTCGCAACAAATCATGGTTCAAACCTGACATCTACAAGCTGCTTGAGACAAACAATGTCAGTCTTGCCTGGTCGGAAAACCAGTACGCGTCCACTCCGCCCGAGGCCACGTCTGACGTGGCTTATCTCCGGATGGTGGGCGATCGGTCGATTACCAACTTTGGTGGGAAGCAACGGGATCAGGGCGAAGTGATGCGGAAATGGTACACCGCTCTAGAGGAGAAGTCTAACCTGTTCAAGCAGGGCTTCATCTTCTTCAACAATCATTTCGCAGGTTTCGGGCCGGGGTCAGTGAACGAGTTCCGACGACTCGCAGGGCTAGCCGAACTTGACTGGAAAGAGTTGTCTAAGGAACCTGGACCTTTGCAGAGCAGCATGGCAGAGTTCCAGAAGTGAATCCGGGACTCTCAGGTCTGTCGGATGCAGGTCACAATATTGGTTGCATAGGGCTGACCGACACCATATCATGCCTAATTTCAGTCTGAAACTTCAGGCTACGGTTGGCGCCTTATATCTTGTACAGAAGCGGGCCCGAAACTGTTAAAAATTCTTCGCCAAGCTACTACCCCTCTACGGTCTTTCTAGGAGAATGAAATATTGACCGACGAAACCGAAAACAGCAATCACGAGACAGTGACGAGGAGAAGGGTTTCAAGGCGAGACTTTCTCAAGTACGGGGCCGGTGTGGCAGCTGTAGCTGGAGCCAGCGGCTTGCTGGGGAAAATCCCGTCCCTCCCTTCACCTGCAACAACACCCGTTCTGTTACCTCAGAGCCCGCCAAGCCCCGGCATCGAGGAGGTTACCATAGCGCAACTTGAAGCACAATATGCGGCCGGAACATTGACCGCAACCTCCGTCGTGAACATGTACGAGAATCGGATTAGTGCTCTCGACCAGAGCGGCCCGAGGCTCAACTCGCTTCTTCAACTGAACCCAGACGCATTGACAATAGCCCATCAGCTCGATGCACAAACCCCGCCCTTCACTGGCATACTCCACGGCATACCTATCCTCTTGAAGGATAACATCGACACCCACGACCAAATGCAGACGGCAGCAGGCTCACTAGCCCTGGTCGGGACGCCCGCCCTTCAGGATTCAACAATCGCCGCACATCTTCGTGCCGCCGGTGCAATAATCTTAGGCAAAACCAATTTGAGCGAGTGGGCCAACTTCCGCTCGTTCTTCTCCTCCAGCGGCTGGTCAGGACGCGGCGGCCAGTGCAACAACCCCTACGCGATTGACCGCAACCCGTGTGGCTCCAGTTCTGGGTCCGGAGCAGCAACTTCTGGCAACTTGACCACGGTTTCCATAGGCACTGAGACTGATGGCAGCATCGTCTGCCCAGCGAACGCTAACGGAGTCGTAGGCATCAAACCAACTGTTGGCCTTGTTAGTCGAGCCGGCGTAATTCCCATCTCGCATACCCAGGATACAGTTGGCCCCCACGCTCGAACAGTTGCAGACGCGGCAACCGTATTGACAGCTATCGTGCAGAGGACTCCTGACCCGCGCGATCCTGCTACCAGCACTAGCCCGCTCGGCAAGCTTGGCCAACCGAGGCCTGCTCCGCCAGTCGACTATAGAGCCTTCTTGAACTCCAAAGGCCTCAAAGGCGCCAGAATAGGAGTTGTTAGAGACTTCGAAGGATTCAGCCCACATGCAGACGCGATCTTCGACTCGGCGGTTGCGGCAATTCAGAATGCAGGCGCGAGCTTAGTGGACCCGGTGTCCTTCCCGCACCTCGCCGACATCAATAGCGGCACAGCAGAGTTTACCGTGCTACTGTTCGATTTCAAGACAGACATAGCAAACTATCTCAACACCCGAACAGGCATGCCAATTTCCAGCCCAACACTCCAGGCCCTAATCGACTTCAACAACGCCAATGCCAACCAAGAGATGCCCTTCTTTGCACAGGAAATATTCGATCTGGCAAACACGTTCAGCTCGGACCCGAACGCCATACAACCACTCGGCTTGTCGTACAACGACTCGCTAGCCATCGACCAGAAGATCGGAGCGACGGAGGGAATAGACCAACTACTAGACAACAACAACCTTGACGCACTAATCGCCGGGACCGACAACCCAGCTTGGCCCACTGACCTAATCAATAGCGACCACTTCGTCTTCGGAACGTCCTCGCCGGCGGCTATAGTAGGCTATCCAATCATCAATGTCCCAGCGGGTATGACCTTCGGCGTTCCAGTCGGAATATCGTTCATCGGCACAGCATTCAATGAGCCCACACTAATCAAGCTCGCCTCCGGCTTTGAAGCCGTTACACAGGCACGGCAGAAGCCACAGTTCCTGCAGACCCTTCCTTTCAGCGGGCCGCCACCTTTCCGAGTAAGAGGCCGAGGACTCGTGCCGAAAAGAAACGTTCCACTCGTTAGCCAGCTCTAAGCACACATTACTAACCCCCCTTTTTTCTATGCTCACTCAGCGGAGCCGATCGACTCCATCGAGAGAGACACTTGTCTGCGAGGCTAACCCCCAAGACACGCTAAATAGTCCAGAGGTGGACCTCTCTGAAGGAGTCGTGAGCGATTGTTTTCCGAGAAGGAATTGACCTATCTGAAATCTCAGCCACTAGCTAGGATCGGGACCGCATCCAAGTCTGGAAGGCCCGACGTCGCCGCGGTCAGCTTCGATATTGACGGCGAATACATCTACGTCAGCGGCAGGGACGTCACGAACACCATGAAGTACAAGAACGTGCTTGAGAATCCTCGGGCCTCGTTCGTTGTGGATGATCTCAAGACTGTGAAACCCTGGGCTCCGCGCGGGATTAAGCTTCAAGGAAAGGCGGACATCGTCAAGCATACGGGATACATGGGACCTGGAACCTATATTCGGATCAAGCCTGTCCTGAAACGAAGCTGGAACATCTAGCAACTCAGAACTCGTCCTCGATTTTCAAAGCCGTGCTGCCTGGGCTGGTCCGTGTGAGACCAGTAACTGGCTAAGAGAGAAAAAAAAACGGGAAGGGTTTTTTGGGTCTTTATGCTATAGGCCGACTGAGCCTAGTTCTGACAGGTCTGTGAGGCTGTTCATTTCCACCATGTTGTTTGAGATGGTGTATAGCACGTTTCCAATGTAGAGTGTTCTGGTGATGAAGAGGTTGTTGTCTTGCCATGTTGGTAGTTGGCCGCTTTGCAGTTGTGTTATTCCGCCCCTAAAGACGAAGCCTTTGTCAGGTGTGATATTGAAGACGTAGGCTCCTTGCCATATAGGCTGGTACGAATACCAGTACGTTGCGTTCTGTGGTTGCGCGGTTACCTCGACTGGGATCACGAGGAGGTTGAGTGTCCTGTCAAAGAGGACTGCTTTGTGGTCGGTGATTGCAGGCGAGCTGGTTCCGGGACCACCGATCAGGTATCGACTTGTCTCAGTTGGTTGTTTGGGGTCTGTGACATTGAAGAGGCTGATCTTGATACCTGTGAACCGGACCGCGTTCTCCCACGCAACGTCCGTGCCTGACTGTCCGATTCCGATGAGATGTGTCTCGTCGTATGGTTGTAGATAGTCGGAGACGCCTGTCACGTTGAGCTGGCCGAGCACGGTGGGCTTCGCAGGGTCTTGGAGGCCGATGACGAAGAGGGGGTCTGTTCGTTTGTAGGTGACGAGGTAGGCTTTGTCACCCATGAACCGGGCGGAATAGATCTGTTCGCCCGGTGAGAGTCCCTCGAGTCTTCCAGTGGTGTGGAGGCCCTTGTCGAGAACGTACACGTTTGTCTCTTGCTGGCTGACTGGCGCGTATGCGAGTGGCATGGGGCCGCCATTCTGGCTGCAACAGTTGGTTGATGCGATGCGCAGGTATCCGTTGTATTCGTCCATGGAGAACTGGTTCAAGACATGTCCGGGTACAGCGCCTGTAGCCATGTAGGCGATTGCGAGACCGTCGATGCTGATACGGTGTACAATTGTCTGCTGGCTCTGGCTCCATACCGGCTGTGTGAGATAGATGTCGTGGAGTGAAACGTAGATCGTGCTAGTCGTTCCGATCAGATAGATCTTGGCAGTGGTGCTGGGACTGCCTTGCGTCGCATCAAACCCAACGATGCTGGTGAAACTGTAGCCTTGGTCGATAATGTCCGAATGATAGACTTGCACAGGCGTAGCCCTAACTACTTGACCATTGATGATCTGCTCTGGGAGCAAGATCTCGCCGTAGCAGAAGACTGGCTGTGTAGCCACAAGATACACGTAGTTTCCGACTAGACGGGCACCAGCTAAGGTTCCGTTTACCTCAACTCTGGTCGTGAGCACCGGGCTGGCATGGTTGTTTATGTCGAAGACGAACAGCGAAGTGGTCCCTGAGAATCCAATCGGGTAGATTGTTGCAATGCCGCTAGGTTTGGCGATACCAGTGTCTAATGTAGGAGGCTTCGCACCTCCGCCGTAGTACGCATAGGGGTATCCCGGTTCTTGGCTTACAACGACGAGTCTGTTGTCAACGGTGAAGATTCCTTGCAAAGTCCCGTTAACGGTGACTTTGGAGACGAGAGCGGCGTTCGTTGCGGGGTAAGCTTGGACGATGGCGACCGTGTTGTTTGTTATCGTGTAGATGTACTGACCATCGTTCTTAACCGTGTCAAGCTCGTCAACGCCTGACACCTGCTGGTTAGTCTCAGAGTGAGCGGGAGTCTGGCTTGAGCCGCTATTTGATTGGGCGGTCGCGAGGCCTGCTGGTGTAGGACTGGTGGTGAGCCCGCCTCGGTTGTAGAGGCTCGGGGTTGGGCTAGCGCAGCTACTCGTGTGAACGAATTCCTGTAGGTCTTGGTATGATGTGAATGGGATCATTGCATGGGCCGTTGGACTTGTGAGATAGACGGAGACCGGGATGAGTGTGAGGCTGGCGAGGATGAGTAGGTATGCTGTTGTTGCTTTGCGGAGTATCATTCTTGTTCGTCATATGGTAGGGTGGGGTGGGGGCTTAATCCCAGTGTTTAGAACATGGTGTTCGGAAACCCGAACACCTTCTTTTGCACGGGTAAGCTTGTATTGAAGCAGAGGATTTCCTTCGCCGTCTGGAGGATCAAGGATTCATGGCGGAAGAACGAGAGAGGGTTATCGAGTCTGAGCTGAAAGGCGTGACTTTGCGTGTCTACTGGCATATCCTCGGGTCAAAGAAGCAGGTTGTTGGTGTTAGGCCTGTTCAGCGAGCTTTGGGCTTGAGTAGCCCTAGTGTTGCCTTGCATCATCTGGAGAAACTGAAGGATCTGGGACTGCTAGAGAAGGACTCGACCGGCGAATATCACCTGATCGAGCTGGTGAAGGTCGGGGTTTTGCGGAACTTTGTCGGGGTTTTGGGATTCATGCTTCCACGATACATGTTCTACTCAACCATGTTCACGGTCATGCTCGCACTATATCCTATCATATACCAACCAGATTTTTCCACGCACAATATCATGGCATTCGTTTTTGGCGTCTCGGCAGTTGTTGTCTCGTGGAGCGAGACCTTGCGAGCGTGGAGGTCGAGGCCGTTCTGATAACGGATCGGACTGTTCTAACCTGTGGGATTATGCGGAGCCTAGTCCCATGAGTATCATGGAAGAAGGGGAGCAGAGGGCTTGAGAATAGGACTCGGGAGACGAACGAGAGCTGGATTAGGTCTGACGCTGGGCGTGCTGATCGGCCTAGGGCTGGTCATTCTGCCTGGGGTTCTCGCACGGTCAACTCAGACTTCGACAACCTCTGGCTCCAATCCTGGGGTAACCACCTCAACCCAATCATACCAACCCGGTACGATGAACAAGCAGCCCACTGTGGCTACCGGGGAGATTATGCTCAGTTCCCTGTTAGCGCTTGTCGGCTTGGTCCTGCTTCCAGCTATTGCTGTATCATATTTCGCACGGGCCTGGACACTGAAGCATGCAAAGACGAAGCTACAAGATTAGGGCCTTGTCCCGCTGAAGTGATAGCACAGACTAAGGAACTCGACGCGAAGAATTGCCGAGATAGAAGAATCCCACACCTCCGCCCTCGAGCTTTCCGGGTTACAATTCCATTTTGAACGAGCCTGGATATGTCAGGTCATTCCGGTAAAGGACATGAGCTCTAGACCCCTGCTACTTCTCGGCAACATCGTCGCAATAGTCGTGACAGTCGTGGCCTTTGTTCAGGCTATATCATGGCCGGTCGCGGGTGTTCTGATCCTTGTCTCGCTTGTGCTTCCGTTGCTGGCCAATATTAGTCCGCCTAAGGGGCCTATGACATCGCACCTTCCTCCAAGGATTCCTGCGACAGCGCATCACTCCCAAACCGAGGCGAAGATTTCACAACACCGAACTGCGGAGAATCACTCTCCTCAAAGCCATTCGTCATCCACAAGAACTGATCAAAAGACGCCACCCGAACCAGAGCCAGCCAGGAGTCTCGGACCAAAAGCTAGCCCTAAGCTCACAGCGCCTACAACTTCCACTCTGAGACCGGGGTTGCCAAGGGTCGCACTCCCGACAAGACCACCTGCGGTCAAACTGGGTCCCAACTTCAACCCGACGATTGCCAAGGGTGACTATACGGAGTATGATGTAGAACTCGACGCTGGGAAGGATTTTTCAGGCGAGGTCACAGCAACAGGCCTTGTCAACGTCTACCTCCTCGACGAGGACAATCTGGACAACCTGGATCAGGGCGAGGAATTCTGGAGCGAGACAGGCGAAGAAGGTGTTGAAACTGCGACACTCGAATTTACTGCGCCCTCAAACGGAAAATGGTTCTTCGTTGTAGAGAATGCAGACGACCGAGCTGTCTCTGTCACCGTGAAGATCCAAGGGGAACCACCTTCTGCAGCGTCCGCTCAGTAGCGGACCATCTTCCCTCTCGGGAACGTGGCCGATTCTCAGGATTCTATGAACAGCTCTCTCTATCCTCGTCTATCCCAGAGTCGGTCTTGCCTAGAAAAATCATAAATCCTCATGCAGGAAGATACGGGAGCTACGGAGGTTTTAGTTTGAAAAAACAATTGTCGATAGTTCTTCTCGTCTCTCTAGCGGTCTTCGTGGCGATCGTCCAAGTAGCCCCAGCGATTGCGGAACATCAGGGGCATGAAACGTCCGACGAACACAACGAGGTCCATCAAGTCACATTTCACATCGACCTCACTGGAAGCCAGCAGGTAGGTCCTGTAGCCACAGAGGCATTCGGAATGGCAACAGTTAGACTCGTCGACAATGGCACCGCGATCGACTTCCAGGTGATAGTCTGCGACATCGTCAACGTGACAGCATCGCACATCCACGTCGGCGCCGCAGGGACGAATGGGCCGGTCGTAATTCCCTTCGTCCATGGTGTCCTCTTCTCATCACCCCACGGTTGCAAGACCCTTGCCGAGGGAACCCGGACAGCCTCAGACCTCAACACCCAGGCCAGCCCGTCAATTACGAGCTGGGACGACTTCGTCAAAGCCCTCCTCGCGGGCAATACCTACGTCAACGTCCACACAACTGCCAACCCGAGTGGCGAGATCAGGGGCCAGCTAGTGCACGAGCACGAGAGCGATAACGAGAACGACCAAGGCGACGATTAGTTCAGGGACGCGACATCGTCAACTATCCCCTTTTTTTTCGTGGAGTCCTAAGTTGGTGGGCGTTCAGCCTAGTTTTTCCTGTCCGTACTTTGTCAGGGTCCACCGGTTTCCCCGCCCAACCGCCGCAGCCGAAACAACTCTTTGTTTGAGTAGAAGTCTAAGGTGATGGCTAACACAGCTTTCGGTGAGGCCAGTCTTCTCACTAATCTCGACGATTCGTGTCCTTCCCTTCTCCAAGGTCTCGATGATTTTTGATCTGGAAGCGAGTCCTCGGTTGACGTTTCTCATTCCGGAAATGTAAGCTCGTGGATGATAGGGCGGTGTCACGCTTTGCAGCTCTTTTCTAGGCGAAATCGCCCACCAAAAGCCTCGTCTGCGTCCTATCTTCCTCAGCAGGTCTGAACGTCTCGTCCAATTCGACTTTGATCAAGGCAAGTCTCTGACGGTAGTACTCACCGACGTTGTATCGTTTGACCATGTCAAAGGCAACTTGCAAGTATTTCTCAACGCCCGCCTTGAATACAGTAGGTCCCAATTTGCCTCCGCACTTAACGCAGACCCCTTTCAAGGGTGCTCGACGCGGTTTCCAGTTGCACTTTGAGCATCGAGACCTCTGAGAAGTGAACGTTCGCAGGTTACCTACCAAGTCTCGCAGAATATGTGTTCCTAGAACTTTCCTAGCAACCTCTTCTCCCTTCACGGCCACGATCTTATCTGCGAGATCCAGCTGCTCCTTGACTTTGTCTAGCATTGTTGGTAATTCCTTGTAGGCGCTAGTCAATCGCGCTCGATCTAGATCTTCTGTCGGGTGGGTAAACCCGATGTTCCAGTTGCCCGAGGAAGATTCTCGGACGTTGTTGAGTGTTGAGACGAGATCTTCGATCTCCTTGGGATTCGCTCCGACTAGCGTTTTCTCGTAGAAAGCGAGGGGGAAAGCAGTGATGGTTTCAATGTTGAATGCTTGTCGCGCTACCTCGGTCGCATTCAGCAACGGCGCAAGCAGTAGGGGCGCGTCCATTAGGCCCCCTATCCTGTCAGGAAGGTATTCCCTAGAGAAGTTCAGCAGCACATCTAGCAAAAGCGACACGGAATCCTCGTCTCCGTCGCAGTCTCGCCGCTTCGCAGCATGGTAGAGCGGGTGGGCATAGCAAACGCTTGCTTTGGTGAATCCGACGATTCTTCCCACTGCACCGACTGATGTATGCGGTGATAACCCGACGACAAGATGCCCGATCAGGTCCTCCCTTCTCGACGCCTTGTAGAGCTTCTCCATTCCATAGTAGGCGGTAAGGAGGTCGTCTAGGAACCGAGACACTTTCAACAAGTACTCGCCGCAAGCCTCCGAGACAACGAGGTCCTGTATCTCCAAAGCGCACAACTGTCTTGGGTCCGAGAGCTCGTGACCGTCCATGTCCCTTGTGTACCCTATCTCGTGGGCTTTCTCCAGGCTCAGCCCAATTTCCCCCGGTCTGAACTGGGTTAGTATAGCGTTCGACGCGTCAAACCGCAGGGTCCCGTCTTTGAACACAGAGACATCTGATTTGGCGCGTAACAATGCCTTCTCTAAGGGCTCGGGCATTCGGGTCCTGTTGATCAATCCCTTCACTCCCTTCACCGACCCTTCGATTTTTCCCAGCTTGAGCCTCCCAACTGCTTCTTCCAGCATTTCGACTAGGTTTACGTTGACGCTGCGGTATGCGACGAGCGATCCGTTGCAAGTGGATGACGAATCGTGTGATGCTTGGCCACATTTTGAACAGGTTACGCTCATCCGCGTCTCTAGTCCGCAAGCGGGACATCTGAGCTTCGATTCCCACCGACCACACTCCGCACAGGCTCGGTCAACTAGTTCCAAAGTTACGACCGATTTCTTCGATGCCTCTATCACATCACGGCGTGGGCCGCCAGCTTGGCCGGTTGGAAATAGCCCGTGGACGCGCGGAGTCATGATTCTCTCTTTGGCCTTTTCGGGACGTCCCATGCGGGCGCCGACGAAGATCGGTGCCTTGTTCTTTATTGGAAATCCCGCTAGTAGGCTCAGCGCTTCTAGCGAGCTGTCTCCCTTGACATGTGTTCCCGGAGTGTCAAGTTTCAGAATCGTCCGGAGAACTAAGGCACCGTCATCTTGGAGCTGGATTGCTCCAGCGACCATTTTGTGTGGCATTCGAGCCTGTTCTAGAATATCCTTCAGTTTTCCGTCATAAGGCAGGACGCCGGACTCGTCGAGGTAGTGGATGAGTTTCTCTCGGAGGTAATGTATGTCCTCGACTGTAACTTGGCTCCAGAAGTGCGTGTAGGCCGGGTGCAGGGGAATCCCGAGGTTCTGGGACAATCTGATTGCTTCGCTGGCTCGCGGTCTGACGGAGAACGGGTTCTTCGCGAATTCATGTATCCGTTCAGCTGAGATATTCAGCGCTGGTGTTTCGTTGGTGGTCTTCCGGTCGCGTAGCTTCTCTTCCAGTAATTGCGCCCACCAACACTCGACAAATCCTGACGGGACCAGGGCCCGATTGTTCTCAAGAAACTCACCGTATCCAACCATCAGATCGCCAACGAATAGTATCTTCTCGATCCTGTCCCGGAGTGCTTTTGCTTCTTGAGGTGACTCTATCCTCATCACTGATCCATCGATGAGCTTCACGATGGGAGGCTCGATGCTATCGACCGCGTTGACTATGCCTGCCTTCCCGGGCCGTTCCAGTCTCATTTGGACCCCTACTGCCAGAAAGCCTCCGAGAACTTCCATAGTAGCTGGGTGAACGCCAACGGATGC
The DNA here is from genome assembly GCA_005881615.1 of Candidatus Bathyarchaeota archaeon. Classification (GTDB taxonomy): domain Archaea; phylum Thermoproteota; class Bathyarchaeia; order 40CM-2-53-6; family 40CM-2-53-6; genus 40CM-2-53-6. Next base: position 18,723 of record VBBR01000169.1, on the reverse strand, counting down.
CATTCCAGTGTTTCGCGAACGGCCATACCGAATTCTGAATCCTCCTGCCGCACCGGGGAAGGCGAAGATTGGGCGCCCTCCTACGACATCTTCCATAAACATGAATTCCTTCGCCTCTTCTCCTTCTGAAGACGAGGTCTTCATCATAGCTAGCCATCCCCAGCCTTCCAGGCCTAGCTTCTCAACGATCTTCAGAACCTTGGTTGATCTTCCGAGCAGCCCATCATTTACCACCCGCAGTGTTCCCCCCCTGACCCTGTTTGTCTCTATCCTCATCAGATTCCGGTTGACCGTCACCTCGACGGGGTCTGTCTCGACTCCGTTTGGCTCGACGGTTAGACGCATAATCGCGTCTTTGAGCACGCTATCCGGGTTCCGATACTGGAAACGGGCGATAGATCGCTCGTACAAGCGTAGTTCTTCGACGAATCTCATCGCTTCCTGTTCTGAGGCATGATAAGGTGGAATGTTCAGTTGTCGACGTACGTAGTCGGCGACGATCATGGTCAAGCCCATCTCCGTCCCGCCGGCCGCCCGCATTGGGCCCGCAAAGTAGACGGCTAGGTGCTTTGATCCATCCACGTTAGTTCGGATCTTGACGTCGTGGATTCCTTGTATTGGCGCCACCGTCACGGCCTCATCTAACACCGCTAGCGCCGTCCGAATTGCTTGTTCGGCGGCGTCTTCAGGTTCAAGGCTTCCGAAGTGGCCTAGAACGATGTCTTCGCTAATCTTGAGCGCCGTTTCTTCACGGGAGATTAGCTTGCTCAATTCTCGGATTCGAGCGGCGACGCCGATTGGTCCGACTGATTTCTCCACACGCTCAGCAAGATCATAGGTTGTCTGTGATTCAACCTTCCACGAGGGGTCGAGTCCTTTGGACCGGGCCTCTGACGCGATTCCGTACTGCCGATTGTATTCATCCTCGATCTTCTTCGAATAGACCTGGCTGGGCCGGTTCTCTAGAACTTGCACGACTGAACCTTCGACCGCCGCCTACTGTAAAAGGGTTAATGGTCAATTTCTTGTTGAGACGACCGAAACTGTTTCTAAGCGATCGCGCAGTTTGTCTGAGGAGTGAGTCTTAAGAGTGGGACAGGAGCAGTTAGAGATGAAACAATGACCGACTGTTCCGCTGTCGAAGGCGCCTCGATACCATGATAGTTGGTCCTACAACGGAGAACCTGACAACGGTGCGTCGACTTCGCAGCATCGAATATCGGGTGTTTGAGGATTCAGATGATATCCATGACCTCATCAACACGGAGGTCCGGCGGGAACTCGAAGCGGATTTGGAGAGCATGGGACGGGACCCAAGTGACGACGCCTTGCTTAACTCGCTTCCAAAACGGAAGTGGAGGCTGGAAGTTGTCAGCATCAACGATGTGCGACTGGATCCTCTGATCCTGAACTCTTCTGACGTCAAGACTGGTCGAAAGTTCGCGGAGCGACTGAAAGAACGCCGGTTGGAGTTGCGTGGAGCGTTGGAGGCACGCAGGGCGGTTATTTGGCCGATAGTTTTGGCGCGTGAAGAGAATCTTCTTGTCGATGGCTACTGTCGTCACTCGACGCTGCTAGAAATGGGCATACCCGAAACCTATGCGTATGTTGGCACTTCTATCATGAGATGATGGGCCCAAATCTCAAAAGGGCAGAACAGAAGCAGGCTGCTTGACTGTTTTCGAAGCAACGGCCTACTCTGAAGCTTATCTGGTAGGGGAACCATTACTATGCTGCAGGTTGGAGCTGTGTCCGCGGCTTTTACGAGAGCTTCGGTCAAAGGCGAGAGAGGCCAGAGAGATATTTCCGGAGTTTCAATTGACCCGACGGTCTTCTTCACGATTCTGCCGGCTGATATCTTGTTTGAGGTGGGTGCTTCATCAGAATCCCTGAAGGCGAAGCTGGAACTGGAAGGCGGTAGCATTGTTGAGGCTCCAATCTATTCGGTAATAGTCTCGGCTCACGGCCGCGAGAACGTAACTCTAGCCGCGGCCTACGAGGGTGCCTCCCCCGTATTGGGAGCGAAGGTCCTCGAAGACTTTGGGCTGAAAGTCGATTCGGAAACTGGTTTGTTGAAGCCCACGAGACACCCCGGCTTTGCCTACAACTTCGAAAGCTAGAAAATGTCCGCCAACTCTATGTCTAGAATAATTCTTCACTGCGATCTGGACGCTTTCTATCCGTCTTGCGAGATCCATCGGGACCCTTCACTAAGAGGTAAGCCATTGATCGTGGGTGCCGACCCGAAAAATGGCAAGGGCCGTGGAGTCGTAACCTCCTGTTCCTACGAGGCCCGAAAGTTTGGGGTTCGATCCGGTATGCCGATCAGTATGGCCTGGAAACTATGCCCTCAAGGAATCTACGTCCCGCCCGACTTCGAACTCTATGGAGAAACCTCGGAGAGAGTGATGAATATCATGCGGGACTTTGCGGATACTTTCGAACAGACCAGCATCGACGAAGCCTACATGGACGTCAGCAAGAGATGCAAGACCTACGATGACGCGAAACTGCTAGCTTTCAAAGTGAAAGAGGCCTTGAAAGAACGAGAAGGCCTTACCGTCAGCGTCGGGATATCTCCAAGCAAGTCCATTTCGAAGATGGCCTCGGACATGCAGAAGCCAGACGGACTTACCGCGGTTCAGCCAGAACAGGTCGACAAATTTCTCGAACCGCTACCCGTCAATAGGATCAGCGGCGTGGGCAAGAAGACAACTGAATTTCTCCATGAAAAGGGGATCGAAACTATAGGTCAATTGCGAGAGGTAGAGGCGAAGAAGCTCACAGATTGGTTTGGAAAAGGCGGTGTATGGCTCTGGGCCATAGCGAACGGAATCGAGGAAACACCTGTGGAAGAAAGGGGTCTGCGGAAATCGATTAGTGTTGAGCAAACTTTTGAGAGAGATATTCAGAACAAGACTATGGTCCGTGACGCGTTAGAGTCTCTGAGTCACGAGGTTCACGACAGACTCTTGGGTGAAGGTTTGTGGTATCGGACTGTTGGGATCAAGGTCCGGTTCGAAGGGTTCGTAACGTTTACCCGGGAAAAAACTCACACCGGATATGTAGATGACTTGGGAGTCATCCGGGAATATGTGACGTTGCTATTTCGAGAGTTCGAGAAAGATCGACGAAAGATGAGGCTAGTTGGAGTTAGGCTATCTGACCTAAAGCCTGCAGAAGGTAAGCAGATAAAACTCGCCTGAAAATAATTTCAACCGATTCAAACTAGGGAGAGGGCCCCTGAAAAAAAGGCCCCGATTGGACCCGAAAACGTTCACCTTATGCGGTGAGGGGTCTCTCTTTCAGATGAGGCACTTCGAAGAATGGCGCAAGGGTCGCTTTCACAGCCCGTTGTGCCTCAACGCTGAGTTGTTCGAAGCCCTTTCCACAAAACGGGCAGTTTTCGAACTCACCACGGTTAGCCTGTTTTGCGAACCATTCTCCGCAGTGCCAACACTTCACTACTGCTGTAACGCACATGCCTTCTACTTCACCTCCCTCAGGACGTGTCCTAGTTCGAGTCTTGCTCCAAGTCGGGATTTAAGGGCGACGATGACCGCGAACCCTCCGAGGGTCGCTATTGTCCGTTCAAGGAACATGAGCGGTGTGACGCCAGTCCAAAAGACTCCTGTGAGATTCAGAAGCGAAATGCTGAGGACGTTCAACGTCACCTGCTCAGACATTGCTGTGTAAAGAGCCAGCAGACCTAGCTGGTATGGTTCTCTGACTCTCAGCGCTATCGGTAGAGAGGCAATCACGAGAATGTATGGTGCCAGCCAGAAGAGAGTTCCTCCTTTCGAGAATAGGATGTAGTAAACGGCGCCTGCCAAGACATACCCCCATGGAATGATTGCTCCCCAGTCGTAGTGGAAGGCAATACTCCCTAGCGCAACGGCCAATAGTGGAATCAATAGTCCTGCAAACCCAAAGCTCGAGTAGAAGCCTGTCTGGATGAATGTTGACCCTATGCTACCGAAGAGGACGGCAACCGTGGCGAGAATTGGCCTGAGTAGAAAAGCTACGATCGGGAGCATAACGATTTCGAGCGTGATAAATCCCGGTCCACCGATAAACGGGGTAAGGGCGAAGAATGCTGAAACAATGTAGACAGCTGCAAGGGTTGAGGTTAGCGCTAGTTCTATTGTTGTGACTCGAGTCTGACCTGCTCTATTGCATGCTTGCATTTTTTGCCTCCCTACTCCGGGGTTTGTATGGCGCAACGGGTGGAAGGCACCACTCACGCGCCCATTGATTTCAACCCCTACGTGGTACTGTCTTAAGACTTATGAGCAGCTGCAAGCGATTCGCTTGCTAGGAATAAAGGTTCTAAGACGATCTCACTAGTTCAGGGCTGAACGCTTGCGTGAGTGTCATTAGTCTGTCGTAGGCTATCCGGTGCCGCAGAGTAATCTTCTCCGGTTTCCCCTCTTTCGGCGTAATTACGATATGGCCGGTTCCGAGCAGTCCCGGTTTCTTGAGTTCTATTCGACTTATCTGATTCTTCTCCATCTCGAAGTCCCTCATTCGTTCGAGATCCGTAATCGTCTTGGCGCTCTCTTCTGGAGAGAGCTGCGGCATGAGCTCACCGTGGATAAAGCCGGCCATTGTGCCGCCCAAGGCACCACCGCCGTTCGCGCCTAGGTCTATGCCCATCAGTCTGCTCGTTGTGAAGTAAATTCCATATCCGATATGGGTGAGGCCTCTCGCGAGAAATCCGCCGAGAAACGATTCACTATTTCCCACGTCCTAAGCCCTCAGACCAAGTCTGCAGATTCTCGCTGATAAGAAAATCGTTCTCTGACCGGGTCTAGATCCGACTAAGTAACTGGGCCAAGTTCAATATCTTCTGGCTAACGTGATGTTTTAGAGGTCGGGTCGCTAGCTGAACACGTGAAATAAAGAAGAAGGAGGCTTCCGGCGGGGGTCCCCGAACTTTCAGGCTTGTATTGTTGCTTCTACCGAAACGGCCCGTGCTAGGGCTTGTTCTCGAGTGAGATCCATGCTGTGAGCATCTTTTGCGTGAAGCTGGACATGTTTCACTAGTTCATCATCAGATGGTGTGCGTAGCATGAAGCCGCAGTCGCATGTTACTTGTTTCGCCATGTTTCTTCATCCGGCTCGTTCGTAGTCGTCCCTAATAAGATAGTAATAAAGAAGACTGAGTTGTCGGCCTCGGGTTGATTAGCGACGCGGTCTGATAGAAGGCCAGTTGTCGGCGACTATTCCTCGGGGAGTCTCCTTGACCCAGTCTGGTATGATTACGGCTCGGAGAAGTTCTTGCACGGAAATTCCTCGGTCTATCGCAGCCCCCGTCAGGACGCGATAGTTCTCGTCGCGAAGCGACATCATAAATTTTGTCAAACTAATACCACCTACCGCTGTCGCCGCTCCTAATAGAGTCATGTTCTGGAATCCTCAATTAGCCCCCGAATATGCTAATAGTCGCAATCTCACGAGGCAAGTTAGGACCGGTTTCATGAGGCTTAGCAAGCTATCTTACCTGACACTCTGGGCAGTCCATTTCGATCAGGTGAAGAAGCTCTACAAGGATACTCTCGGTCTTCCAGTTGCCGAGGAGAACGAGAACTTCATCATGTTCGACACTAAAGGGTCCCGGCTCGCCTTTCATCGGCTCACCAAGGCCCCGCCTCTCTCCCGTTCAACGATCGAGGTGCACCTGGAGGCTAATGATGTCGATGAGGTTTACTCGTCTCTCAAGTCTAAGGGTGTGAAGTTTGACGATCCTCCGGCGAACCGGCCGTGGGGGACGCGGTCCGCTGCGTTTAAAGATCCCGAAGGGTACGTGGTGGAGATTGTTGGTCCCTTGAAGGCAGGCGAGGCAGCGAAAGGGGACTAGTGCTGCCGCGTTATTCGTGCTTGTGTTTGGGTTTGGCCTTCTTCTTTTTCTCCGTCGTTAGAACTGGTGTTTGCGGGAAATAGTATGGGGTCGTTTGAGGTGCAGTCGGTGGAGACCCGACGCGCTCCGGTTCATGCACTACATGTTTTTCTGGCGGGGTGACCTCCAGGACCCCGCTCTGGCTGAGGACCCTGTAGTGGTTTAGCCCTTGGTGGTGGAGGAACTTGTGGAGTAGTAGTTTGACTTCTTTGGTTTTTGCGCCTTCGATCTGGAGCTGCGTTCCTTTGGTCTTCATTTTCCCTTCGACCTTGGATTTTAGAAATTGAGCCGCTTCGCTTGAGCGGTCTTGCAAAGCTTTCAACTCGACGGTCAACACAGGTTTCGACATTATAGGAATAAAACGCGTCTTGCTGGTTTAAGCCTATAGACAATTGTTCTCTCGTTCTCAAATTTTCACGGTGGGACTTGCGCACGGACAACTGAGGGTTCTCGCATGTTTCGCGCTTAAATACGCGAGAACGTGAAATTCGGAAGCGGTTCGGATCATGCAGACTACCATGAATGAAAAGGAACACTCACTCGCTGTCGGGATGCGTAAACTCTGGTCTGACCATGTATTCTATACCCGCGAGTACATTATTGCCGCGGGACTTGGCACGGCAAACGCTGATGCGGCTGTAGACAGATTGCTCAAGAATCAGGAGCACATAGGCGACGCTGTCTCCCAGTACTATGGAAAGGACGCCGGAAACAAGCTTACAGGTTTATTGAAACAGCACATCAAGATCGCCGTCGAGCTCGTCGGAGCTGCAAAGAATGGAAACCAGCAGAAATTCCAGGAAGAAGACAAGCAATGGTCTGATAACGCAGAAGAGATTGCCAAGTTCCTAAGCGGTGCGAACCCTAACTGGCCTAGGCGCGACGTTTCCGACTTGTTGAAGCAGCACCTTGATCTGACGAAGAAGGAGGCTGTGGCAGTACTCGGCAAGAAATGGAAGGATTCAATCTTAGCCTTTGACGATATTTACACTGAGATACTGACTCTCGCGGACGCGCTCTACAAGGGTATCGTCAAGCAGTTTCCTGACAAGTTCCGGTAAGACATACCCGTCGAAACCACACGACCCAATCGCCTTCTTCGACGCTATCTCTCACATTTCAGGCTACACAACACACCATTGTACATGATCCCTCTACAAGAGAAGCAAGAAGTCGCCTAAGACATGGAAAACTCGCCTTTTATCAGCCCTGATCCCGATTCCAAGCCCGCGATTTCCAGAACACGATTTTCCACGCTTATTCCCAGGGGAAACCCATAGGGATCGAAAAACCCGGACAGGTCAAAAACACGCCCGTCTCATGGAAACAAGCCCATAATCAAGCCCGACATGAACAGGGTCGCGAAAAAAAAGGATCCAGATTCTGATTTTGGTCCTGCGATGCAAGACCGGTCTGGAATGAGAATCGATTGAGAATCGCCCATTACAAGCCCCGATCTCGAATCTGAACCAACCACAAAATCTAGCCTGAAAATCGTTCGGGAATCCCGGGATAACGCAAGACAACAACTGACCCATGGAAGCCCAGATGATGCCCTGATCAGCCTGTCTCGCCCATTATCAGTGCCGGACAGAAAATGTCCCAGGAAAAAAGGGGGGTATGTCTCAACCGGTTTGCTCGGCATGAGTGGTCTCCGCGGACCTCTGTGAAAGTGAGATCTAGGGAGGAAAATCGTCTCTTTCGAATCCTACAGAATCGCCCTGAGTCAATGTTAGGCAGCTGGCCCCCTTAACAAGAGGAGGTATATTTCAAGCGGCCCGCGACGCGCAAGTGCCTTCTCTCTTCCCCGTTTTTACTATAGTTCCGTGAGAAAGTTGGGTCAGTATCATAGCTGAATCTTGCATTCCATATCTCGTGATCGATGCTGTAGTGCTTGTATGCTAAAGACCAAGCTCGTCGCCTTCCTCGGCCTTACCCTGACGCTCTCGTCTCTCCTCCTAGGTTCCCGGATACTCGGCTACCAGCGAGCGGTCCTCAGCCTACAGCTCGGCGGCCTATTCCTCGTCCTAGGCGGATTCTTCCGGTTGTTCGACGACCATCCGCTACAGGACGCTCTCGCAGGCCTCTACGATCTCGAAGCTGCAACGAGCTAAATGGTTTCTAGTATCTTCTAAGCTGCATCTTTGTAGAACTTCGCTAGGTCCAAGGATTCCCGCGTCTGCTTCTCCAGCTCCTCCATACTCGGATAAATTGCCCTGTAGACCTCGAGGACGCCGTTCTTGGATCTCACATGCACAAGATACGTTGGGTAAGCGGCGTGTCGAAAGATTCTTTTGCTATTCCAAGACTCCTTCCGATCGTCTTCGGCATACCGGACATGAACGTTTGCGAAATGAACGTTTCCGCCGAGATCCGATTTCATCTTTCGTGCAAGTTCTCGGAACAATGGCTTCTGTTCCATACAGCCTGAACAGCCGTCCCGTGTTATCGAGGTAACGTAGACGATGCCGAGCTCTTTCGCTAGAGCTTCGACCGCGCCGGTATCCGACAATTCCTTCAGCCGTTGAAACTCGATAAGCTCAACGTTCTTGTCAACTGAAAGCTGGCTTGAAACCGTCAACAGCACTTCTCTGGAAAGCATGGTTGGATGCTCGATATAAGAGTAAACTCTTCGGATGTGGAGATTCAGACAGAGGAAAAAGGGGGTTGGTCCCTGTTTAGGGACCAGAACTTACCCATGATACAGAGAAGCTAGTGCTGTCGGTTGAAGGGTTCGAAGGCGAAGCCTTGGTCGCGCCGCCGCTAGTGACCATTGTTATCTTCTGAACGTTCGCACCGAACGTTCCAAAAGCAGCCGTACTTCCGTTGATCGTAGCAAAGCACGTGTTGCCCACACCGGTGTGGTCGAGCCCGAAGTTCACTGTTCCGAAGTTTGCGAGAGGTAAGATGCCGCCGCTGCTCGATGGGGCCTCGGCGATCCATTCTGCCGAGGACTGTTGTGCCCGATGAACTGTCGACGAGGTGCTAAAGCTCTGTTTTGTTGTAGTGTCCGTAATGCTCACTGTGAATTTTCCGTTGCCCGACGCATGTGCTTCTGCAGATATTACGTCTCCTGGATGGACTGAGATGCTGTTGATGAGGAAGGATGGATGTGGGAAGAACTCGTACCAAGCATAGTACGTTGGAATCCCGTTCTGGCAGTCAGAGTCAGTTCCTGTCTGTTCCACAGTGCCTGAGCTGTACCCGTCGATTCCGACCCAGAAGCTAGAGTACTGATTAGTGCCTGGACATGTGCCCTGGATCGTTGGCACCACCCAAGACCCTTTTGCGTCGCTGACAGATCCTGCGGAGCCTGTAACGGCGAATCCGCTCCAGTTGGTGCTGCTAACGCTCGCTTCGTGGATCCGTGGTGCAACGATGATTGAGGGTGCTGGAAGTGCCGCCGCGAAGCTGAGGGTTGAGAGAAAGATGATGGCTGACGCTGCTAGGGTTGTTGTGACCAGATGTCGAATTGCCAATTTTCTCAAGCGTTTTCTGCGAGAGCGGAATCAAGATAAGCCTTGTGGGATTCGGCTCTGTTAACTTATCGTCGGGTGCCTCTCTGGCTTATGCCTATGATGGCGCTTCTCGTTTGTTGTGTTCGCTGTCAAGTCTGTCTGGCAGTACTATGTTCCCGTGGCTGGTGTTCTCCGGTTGCTGGACCTGTTCAGACGGATGGTTAACGATTCCCTGCGTATCGGTCTGTTGTACGATGCGTTATCGCTGAGAAAGCTCTCACTCCTCTCATACAACCAGCTCGCCAAGTACGATTCCCCTAGCTACTACAAGCTCTGCGCAATATCACGCGCCGCTGGAATCCTGGCGGCAAGGAAGAAGTCTGTCCGGAGAGGTTATGTCACTAGGACCCCATACGCCGTCAGACCCCAACTCGTGTCCTGCTACGGATTCAAGATAGAGAACGGAGGGTTAAGAATTCCGGTATCGAGAGGGAAACGTTTCAGCATTCCATTGACCAATCATACCCTCCAGATCATATCTCAGTCAGGGGTCAAGGTTCGCTCTTTCACTCTCACCCGGAACAGACTGAGTCTCTGCATCGCCCGGGATGCTCCCACCGTTAACTGTGCCTCCACGGTTGGTGTGGACCGTGATCTCCGCAATCTAACGTTCGGAAACGACCAAGAGACAAGTCACTATGATCTCTCAAAGTGTGTAGGAATAGCCAAGACCTCGGTGCGTATCGTCGCCTCTTTCAGACGAAACGACGACAGGATAAGAACGAGAATAGCGTCGAAGTATGGAGAGCGAAGGACGTCTAGGACTAGTAACCTGCTCCATAACGCTACAAAGACGATCGTCGCCCTGGCAGTCCAGCGGAGAACAGCAATAGTTCTCGAGAAAATCGAGGGCATCCGGTCCCTCTATCGTAAGGGTAACGGTCAGGGTAGAAAGTATCGTGGCCGGATGAACGGATGGAGCTTCGGAGAGGCTCAGCGGCAGATAGAGTACAAGGCGCGATGGGCTGGACTACCGGTTATCCGTTTGTCCAGGAGCGAGACCAGAGGTTCCAGTGTGACTTGTCCGAGATGCGGGGAGAGACTCCAATCAGACACACAACTAGAACGCAAGCTCTGGTGTGGTAAATGTCGAGTAGTAATGGACCGGGACAGGGTAGCAGCTGTTAACCTGTCTCGGCGGGGACGGGTGAGGTTCGCACGTTCCCGGCCTCCCATCCTACTGGAGGCGCAAGGCGGGGCATTTGAAGCAGTGAAGGGGAACCCGATGCCTACGGTAATCCCCGGAGTCGATGCCCCGAAGCTAACTCATCAGACGAAGAGTTAACAGAACCTGGGATTCTTTCTCTCCACATTTCTGTGATCGTCCAAATGGTCGCTAGAGATTGGTACGAATTCTTCAGATGAGCTTCAGGATCATTTCTGCATCGCTCCTGGTTCGGGTCGGAGTTCTACGATGAGGCCATCGCTCCACTGATACTTTGCGTCCATAAGCTCGGATACTTTTCTTGCAAGTTCTGGTTCGTCCTCGGGGTCAACGATTCGGCCTAGTCCCACGTACTTGTCACTGTCTACCTCAAACGAGATTCGTGGATGGTTCATGATGTTCTGCACCCAGTGAGCCTCATCAAGATACTGCGATACGAGGTAGTATCTTCCTTGATGGCGGATATACCAGATTTCGATTCTGTGAGGTGTCTTCGTCTTCCAACCTTCGGTAGTAAGATACAGGAACTGGTGTTTGCTGTCCTTCAGGGACGACCCTCTCTGAGAAGGATTGCTGATACTACTTCTTCTGTTTCTCAGGGACACAAGCAATGCCCTGGATCTCCACTTTCATCCCAAAGAGCAGGTCGCCCGCTTGAACAGTTGTCCTCGCCGGCTTGGGGTCGTTGAAGAAACTGGAGTAGGTCTCGTTCATCGCAGAATATTCTGCCAGATCCTTGAGGTAGACCGTAGTCTGGAGAACGCAGTCCATACTGGAGCCTGCCGCCTCCATAATCCTCTTGAAATTCTCCAGAGTAGCCCTTGTCTGCACTTTGATGTCTCCCGGGATTACTTTCCCAGTTTTGTCGATCGGTCCCTGCCCCGAAACAAACAACAATTCTCCGAATCTAACAGCGGGCGAAAATGGAAGACCTAGAGGCGCCAGACCCGTTTTCACAGCTTCCTTCTTCATAAGATCCAACTTGTCGGCATGCCTCATTGGTGTTTAAGAGTTGAGAATCAGCATCATTGTGCAGATTAGTAATGCCGGGAAAAACCGTTGCAACCTCGGAAGTACGCGGTCCAATCCCCCTGAAACTTATCGAGGAAGCCAGAGAACGGATCAAAGGAAAAGTTCTGCGAACTCCACTCGTTCGTTTGAACGTTGACGATGCGTCTGCGGAGATCTTTCTGAAACCGGAGAACTTACAACCGACAGGCTCCTTCAAAGTCCGAGGCGTTAGCAACGCGATCGCCCTCGCGGGTCCAGATGCGAGGAAGCGTGGAGTATACACTTGTAGCGCGGGAAACATGGCCCAAGCTCTCGCTTGGCAAGCGCGTCAAAACAAGATTCCCTGTACAGTAATCGTTCCCGACAACGCTCCACAGACGAAGCTGGAAGCAATCAAAAGGTTCGGCGCAAAAACCATCCAGGCCTCGTTTGACGAAGTCTGGAATATCGTCGTCACACATCGATACCCTCCCCTTGATGGCTCCGTGTTCATTCATCCTTTCGCCGATATCCGAATGATGGCAGGAAACGGAACCGCAGGCCTTGAAATCCTCGAAGACCTTCCCGACGTCGACTCTGTTGTCATACCATTTGGAGGCGGAGGACTATCCGTAGGCATCGCATCAGCAATCCGCGCGAAAAGACCTCAGACACGAATCTACGCGGTCGAGCCAGAAACCGCCGCGCCGTTGTCCGCGTCCTTCGCCGCCGGCTCAGCTAAAGAGATCGAGAGAACCCCCAGTTTCGTCGACGGTATCGGTGGAAAAAGTGTTCTACCCGAGATGTGGGAGCGCGCTAGGATTCTGCTTCTCCCCCGCGTCGTTTCTCTCTCAGAGATTGCCGCTGCCATCAAGCTCTTGATAGAGCGCAACAGGGTTGTTGCTGAAGGTGCTGGAGCGGCATCTGTCGCCGCAGCTACAACCGGCAAGGCCGGATCGGGAAAAATTGTCTGCATTGTGTCCGGTGGAAATATTGATTCTTCAAAGCTGGTCAAGATTCTCGCCGGTGGCATTCCGTAGCTACTGGGTTACGAGTTTCAGAACGTAGGAGCCGAGGACCTTACTCGCCAGTATTACCAGAATTCCTAAGATGACCATTTTCACCGCGGATTTTGTGGCCGACTGTTTCAAGGTAACTCCTCGGAATGCTCCTAGCAAGAAGAGCAATACCACCCCTATGACTATTGACGCGGTTACAGCATACGTGTCGGGAAATATTACCAGGGGAAACAACAAGACCAAGGATGCGAGAGCGGACGTGATAGCCGTCACTATTCCGGAGCCTAACGCTCTTCGATTGATTTTTCCCAACAATCGATGGACTTTTGGGTGATCAGCTGTGAGGGGAACCGGTTTTTTCTTGTTGCTGTTGGTTTGCCTTGACCTCTGGCGGTTCGTCCTTGTTATCGCTTCCAGTAGCTGAGTTTTCTTTTCATGCGTCTCGGATAGGTAGGTTGCAGCGAAAACGGAGAGTGCACCAGCGACCGCTCCCCCCACACCTGTTGCGAAGATTTGGACTGGTATGAGTGCTGCTGAGCCTGCTGCTGAAATGATGCCGAGGACAGAAAACAGCCCATCTATAGAGCCGAAGACAAGTTCGGCGCTTCGACTTCCCGTCTCTTGAACTACTAGCTCTGTGCTCTGTACTGCCAGGAAGGGTCAACCCCTGAGGGATATGTACGGTCATGACTAGATTCTCCGGAATGAGCATGTTGTTACTGGAGGCACTGTCAACTTTTCGGTGCTGTTTCTTGTTCTTCGGTCGTCTCTAACCGTTATGTTCGCGGAGTGACCGGTTATTCGTTAGGGGGCGTTCGTCAAAATGAGCCCTGTTACGCTGGGGGAGGTGATTCTGATCGCGTGACGGGTCTGAACTGGGATACCCTGGTTGGTTGGCCACTGTAAAATTCTTGCCTGGCAATGGGCTAAGCTACCACGCTGCGGGCGTGAGGGGGCGGTTGAGGTTCGACCGTTCCCTGCCGAAAAGAGGTCAAGTGTCTCTGAGGCGCAAGGGCTCTCAAGTGAAGCAATGAAAGGGAACCCGATGACGACGGTAATCCCCGGAGTCGATGAGAGCAAGTCTAGTCTTCGAACAACCGAAGACTTGACAGAACCTTACTGGACGATGGTTCCGATAGAGAATCGTTGCTGGGGCTGTCTAGGTCATGTCCGCCTTAGCCACTATGCCGCGGGTCCGTGCACGGTTTATCGGTGAATCGTGTCAGCCGGAATAGGTTGAACTTCAGGGTTCTTGCCAGGAGTATTCCCGATCTTGGCGTTCTTGGCCGTAAGAGCCGCGGCATGAAGGATCTCTGCGGTATCCTCTATCGAGCCGAAACTAGTATCCAAGATTAGTTGGTATATGGACCAGTCATCTATGCTGAACCCGTAATGTTTGCGATATCTTTCAGCCTGCACTCCTTCTCTGTGCAATGTCTGTCTTCTTGCCTCCTCCAGACTAATGTGGTCTCTTGCGGCAATCCTCTCTAACCGCACCACTAGGGGCGCTGTCAATAGGACTCTCAGGTCAGAAATCTCCTTCAAAACCCATCCCGCGAGCTGCCCATCAACTACGATATCACCTCTCTCCGCTTCTGCCATCGTCCTCTCGTCTACTAGCCGGTCAAAATTCGGATCAGCGGCAGCAAGCTCCTGAAATTTTTCCAGCGAAACCTTCCTCTCATCGGCTAGTTTCCTGAACATTAGCCCAGCTGACACATGACGGAGACCTAGCGATCCCGCCAGTCTCGCCGCGTAAGTGGACTTGCCAGACCCGTGCGGCCCGCTAACGGTCACAATCAATCGATAGAACCTGACGCGCGAGCAACTCGTCTAATCTCAGACGCCAGACAGTTGCCACACAACACTCCAGCAAACGGACGCGAGGGAACGCGGGAACTCTTTGCCACCCCGACCGGCCTGCCTGTCACCACTCCATGCAACTCCGCTCCACAACGGGAACACTGCGCACTCTTGTGCGCTTTGGGAGCAAAATGGATAGTACGAATACCGGACGGCAGAGTAAGCACCTTCTTTCGGCGTCCACTCGTCCTCTGCGACGGCCGCGTCAACTAGAATCTCCCGTCGTCGGAGTCATAGAGAACGAGGATTGGACTCCGAACAACCTCGACAATGGAATACTCAGAGTAAATGAGCAGATGAGATACCAGTAGAACAGGGACAATACTGAAAACATGTCGTTGGCTGTTGTTGTTGTAAACGGTAGGATGAAAGGTGCGTATGCTACCGGGATAGAGCCGATCGCCCTTACGACCGTATAGTAGATCAAGAGAAAAGGTACGATCGTGATTGGGTACGTCTTAAACTGCTCGAAAGTCGATCGCGAACTCATCTTCATCATCGCCGACTGTCGTCTCATCAGCTTCTCCAGCGCCTTCTCGTCGCCGTCCTTCTTGGCTTTACGCACCGCGCTCGTCCAAGCCATGTACTCTCGTCTTGAGTTTGCAATCATTTTGTAGTTGACAAGGAACCTGTTAGCAGACATTGTAATTAGTGACAGAACTATTGCTGCGCCCAGCACTAGGAGTGTTGCAGAGGGTGGATGGCTGTACTGACGGAGAGGTGCGGCGAGGGTGTTGAGAATGTCGTCGATGAAACTCATGGTAGTGTCCGCTTCTGGATTAGGGCTAATAGGTCCTCTGCCGCTCGTCTCTGATGTCCATCAGGGTTCAGAACGATCTGGATAGGAGCGCCAGCCAGAACAGCGTTGGCGCTTGCCATGTACCTCGACCATTCCAGGTCCGTACGAGCCTCATCCACTGTCTTGCTGTCTCTCTCACGTGTTCTATCAGCATTCCTTCTCCTAGCAATATCCTCGGGATCCGCTTCGATCAGGATGATTAGGCCAGGGTCCAGCTCTTCGAGTACTCTCCGAGGAGTTCCAGGCCAGATTCCATCCTTGGTCCTAACGAACATGTGAGTGTCAACGACCACTGCAGCTTTGCCGCCGGTCTTTCCGATCTGGCGGGCTGCTTGTTCCTGGACCTTGGCTTGAAGCTCGAGGTCCTGGCGTCGCATATGGTCCCGATGGACGGCTTTTCCGCGCTTCTTGAACAGCTCGTTCATCACGTTTCCAAAGTTGACAATCTTCAGTGAAATGTTCTTTTCGCGAGCGACGGTCTCAAGCTCTTGCAGAACCGTGGTCTTGCCGACCCCGGGTATGCCTGCTACTATGATTGTGCGTGACAAGCTCTTGGGCTCACTGCCCGAGGAATCCCTTGACTCCAGGGTATATTTCGGTAATTCTCTCTTTGACCAGTATCTCGTAGTATTGTTCGATGATGCCTACTGTCAGTAGAATTCCTGTTCCGGTGCCGAAAGCGCCGAGGAAGTCTGCTCCCGCTGCTATGGTTCCTATGACGATTCCACCCATGATGGTTACGGTTGGTATGTAGCGGTCGAGGATCTGTCTTATCGTAGTACCGGAGCGTCTGAATCCCTCTACCTGCATTCCCGAGTCGATCAGTTGTTTTGCTACCGTCTTCGAATCCATTCCACCGACCTCCACCCACGTTACCGCAAAGAAGACGCATGCGAGGACGAAGATGCCCATGTACACTGCGGCTCTGATCGGATCCTGAAGAACGACGGTGATGGATCTCGGGGCAAACGTGTAATATGCGAGTCCCTTGCTAGGCACGAGTTGCGCATTGGTCGAGCTGGTAGGTACGAAACAGCCAGGGAAGAGGCTGAGCCAGAAGTTTAGGCCTGTGCTGGAACAGGTCGGATTGTACCTTTGGAAGAGAAGTTGTCCTATGAAAAAGATGTTTCCGAAAAGAGCGGCAGCGAAGATGACGGGTATGTTGGACACGTAGAAGAACTTGATCGGGAAACGTCCCCTGAAGCCCCGGTATCGCGCGTATGAGACTGGGACTTCCACCCGTAGCCCGTTGAGGTAGATTATTAGTATGAACACGCCAAGGGTGGTGAAGAGTCCGACCATGTCTGGAAGACCGCTTCCTCCCCGGTAGAGGGCGCTCTGCCATGCAGAGAAGCTTCCGGGATTCGAGAGTACTGGTCCAAGCGACTGGGCGAAGGCGAAGATCGCGCCGAAATATTTCCCATCCGCTACCGGCGAGATTGGCCCGAGAGTGCTCCATACTATGGAGAGGCAGACTCCTGCGGCTATGAAAAGGCTGATTCCGCTGCCAAAGCCCCAGTTCTTCTGCAGCATCTCGTCTAGGAGGATAATCACGACTCCGGCGACTACTAGCTGGACGAGGATTAGGAATTGAGACTGTAGACTAGGCGTGATTAGCTGTCCCGAGCTGTTCGTGACATTATAGGCCCCGCCTATTAGGAAGGCGATTCCTTCGAAGATGGTCATGAACACCGACAGCACTTTACTCGCGCCGGTGAACAAGGCTCTGTCCGCTGGGTTTGTGAAGTCAACATTGATCATCTTTGAGCCGGAAAGCACTTGGAGGATTAGTCCGGCTGTGACGATCGGTCCGATTCCAAGCTCGACTAGTGTTCCACGGTTGGACGCGAAGATGACTCGTAGCGGCCCGAACTGGTCGTTAATGTTCCCTGTATGTGTGATTCCGTAGATCGGGGTCTCTGCCATTATCAGATAGACGACGAGTGTGATTGCGGTCCAGATCAGCTTTTCGGTGAAGCCGACGTCTCTCTGGGGCGATTTGACTCCTGGGAGAATTCTGGTGAGGGGTTGGAATAGCTCGATAAACCTGACCGTTATTGATCAGTCCTGTTTGTTCTTTGTTGGGAGGACGATTTCTCCGCCTGCCCTTCCGATTTTCTCTTGGGCACGTTCGGAGGTCTTCGCAACAATTATTCTTAGCGGTTGGTTTATCACGCCGTTTCCCAGCAGCTTCTGGTAGCCTGCCTTTCCAAGATCGACTTCGACCATATTGCCCGCTTGTTTCGCGGAGCCTTCTTCCATTAGCCTGTCTAGCTGTAGGACCAGGTCGCTTACGTTGATCGCGTTTGTTGTTTTCTGTCGGACAGGGTGGAAGCCCCTGCTCCCCATCTTTAAGTCATAACGGATAACAGCGGACCACTTGTGGCGTTTCCAGCCCGCGTTGCCGTGGCCTCCGAGCATTCCGGAGTCTCGGTGCTGGCCGGAGCGTCCCCAGCCGTGGCATCTAGACCCTCGGAGCTTTCGGGTCTTTCTCTTCGCGGTGGTCATGACGGGGGTTCACATGTATGATTTTTGGGTCTGCTAGAGCATGCTCTAGTCTGAGTGTTCGGTGGGACCGGTCGCGGCGGAATTAAACGTTTTTCCAGTACTGTTGAATCATGGCGTGATTTGGGTGGACGCGGGGAAAGCCAATTAGGGCCTTGCGTTCGCTGAGTTGCGATGCGGGAAGAGCTTGGATCTGCGGGAGTTGCCAAGCCAGGTCAAAGAGACCCTCTGTTGGGTCTTGGAAGCGCAGGCCTGAGGCGCCTGTCCCGTAGGGGTTCGTGGGTTCGAATCCCACCTCCCGCACCAAGAACAATCAAAGGACAACTTTTCGATCCTTCGGAACTTTGACTCTCCCACTCTCGCACACAGGGACTCTGCAAAGTCATAAAAATTAATTTCTATAATCCTATTTCTATCCGGGTGGGATTCCAGGCTTGCTTTTTCGAGACCGGTTCATTATCAGCTTATCCAGGATTTCTTGATCCCTATCAACGCTCCTCCAACAAGAGCCAATAGAAAGCCGGCTATTCCGAAGAGTTTTACGAAACCTCTTCTGAATAGTTTGATAGCCAATTTTCAATCACCATTAAGGATCGGATAAGATAGGGTCGGTCATTATACAACAGCTTGAACGCTCATATCAGAGCAGATTTCGGATCTACCGTATCTCGCTCTGAGCATCGGACCGTTGCTCTACCCTATCTTTCTCCGATTACGGGCGGCATGGTAGGACTATAGCGTTAACCCTAGTTGGCTTCCATTCAACGGCGAGATCGAGAATGGTTCTGGCCCGCTGTCCATGTTCTGCTGGCAGAATTCTTTGGTCATCAATTTTTTATCCACTAGAATACCTGCTTCTGCCCAAACGAGATTCCACTGCTGGCGGCCAATATTCTTATCTGGGACGAACTATCTTCCCCGCAATGCACCTCAAGTAACTGATCGTAAGCGTGGAGCTGGAAACA